>NZ_JBWKQZ010000003.1:0-381502 GCF_059419025.1 Cupriavidus sp. GW821-FHT07C08 | reverse complement strand
CCATCCAATCGCAATGCACGGGCCGCAAGCCCGCTTCATCCTTCGGGGTCGGGCTCGCCCGATGAACAACTACTAAGGTTGTTCGATCCATCTTGAAGACACGCCTGCGGTGAAGCGCGATGTTGCCCCTGATTTGACGGCCAGGAGACTTTGCAGAATCTGCGCAGGTCGGGGCGAGCGGAATGGGCGAAAACATGCAAAGCATCAATACGGGGTTCCAGAGCGCAAAGGATGTGGTTGCGGCGGTCGGCTCCGGGGAGGGTGGCTGGCTGGACGTGGCATACACGGCCCGGGATTTTGTTGGTGCGAAGGGGCTTCATTCCTGTGCCACGACAAGCAAAGCCTGGCACTGCGCCTGATGGGAGCAAGTCGGCCACGATGAGAAGCCGATCCGGGAGTACGCCGAGCATTTCGTGCATTACGACGATTGCAGGCGGCGCCTTTGGCATGGCGCCTCGGGGATCTGGTATGAGTCTTCGGTCGAGTGCCGCCATGAAACCGGGAATGACCGCGTGTTCTGGCTTGACTACATGCGGCCTAATCAGATCCATCAGCTCGTCGGCGTCATTCACTGCAACGAGGATGATGTGTTGGCTGCGCTCAGCATCCAGTGCGTACGCATCGGGCTATCGACGTTCGCGCATGCGGCGCAGGTGGTAGGGAACGGACGGCCTGGGTCAGCAAACGGGTGCGTAACGCCACACAAGGGACGCATTGAATGGGTGGCCTGTTTCTGGCCGGCCACGCCGCGCGACCCCGGCGGCAACTCCAAGTGGAGTGGCGGGCAGTATCATTGCATTCGATAGGGCAGTCTTTCACCTCTACCACGTCGAGATCGCCTTGGCGGTAAACTCCGGCATCCCGATACCAGCCGCCGCATCCGTCAACGGCTCGATTTCCACCGCGGGCCTCTCTGAGCTTACTTGGCCGAAGATGGCCGCAAACGGTATGTCCGCGGCATCCCGGCCGGTGCCGATGCGAAGCAGGCCGGTGGGGATCGAGATGCCCGAAGGATCCAGCAGGTACCAGCGGTGCGACAGGTAGACCTCCACCACCGCGTGGAAATCCGGCGCGCCCGTGCCTGGGTCCGCACCATAGTCGAGGCTGCTGGACATGCGTGCCGGGATGCTCAGCGCGCGGCACAGGGCGATCATCAGGTGGGCGAAATCCCTGCAGACACCGGTGCGTTCCACGATAGTGTCGGCAGCCGAGGTGCGTTCGTTGGTGGACCGCGACAGGAAGCGCACGTGATTGCGTACCCACTCGCGGATGGCGTAGACGCGCACATAGCCCCGCAGCATGCCGCCGAACTCGCGGTTGGCGAATTCCATCAGGCGGTCGGATTCGCAGTAGCGGCTTGGTGCCAGGTAGGGCAGAACATCGAAGGGCAGCTCGGCAACGGGCACTTCTGACAGCCTGTCGCCGTCTTCCAGGTAGTGATCGATGTCGATGATCGCCTCATAGCGGATGCCGAGGGGGCCCCGGGGCGCGCGCAGCCTGAGCAGCCGGTTGGCCAGTACGGGATCTGTGTAGCGGGCGGTCTCGAGGCCGGGCGGCAGCGTCAGCTGCTCCGAGACGACGGACTGCCGGGGCGTGCGGGCGGCTTCGATATTGAGCAGGAAGTCCGCCATGGGATCCATGACTTCATAGGACAGGCTTACTGCGTACCGTAGGCGGTTCATCGGGTGGTCAGCACTGGCTGGGGCCGTGGAAAGGCGGCCGGTTCCCTGGGGCCGGAAATGGCGGTGCATCCATTTCCAGTGTAGTGCGGCAGCCAGCCCGTGACCTGTCAGCGGCGCCGCGCGCGTGCCGGCGGCGCGCCGGTGTCCTGCCTTGTCACCGCTTCAAGGGCTTCGCGCAACCGGATCACGGCGGGCGGCGCCTCGATCTCCGCCGGGGTGATGAAAACCAGCCGGCCCGAGGCAAACGGGGCGCGCAGCCGCACTTCCCGCACCATCGACATGGCCTGGTAGTGAGCCAGCGCCGTGGCCGGCGCCACCGTCAGGAAGCCGCCGGCGGCGGTCATTGCCAGGTTGCTGTGGAACGAGGCCGATTCGATATGCGGCACGGGCGGCAGCTGGCCGGCGTCGAGGAATGGCTGCTCGAACACGTCACGCGTGTGGGTGCCGCGCGGCGGCAGGATCCAGGGGCCTTCATGCAGATCCGCCAGCGCAACCTCGCGGCGCCGTGCCAGCGCGTGGCCGGGGGCGCAGACCACGGCCAGGTATTCGTCGCGCAGCGGGGTGATGTGGACCCTGGCCTTGAGCTGGTCGGTATCGTCTTTCTGCAGCCGGCCCACGATGCAGTCGAGTTCGCCTTCGCAGAGCATTGCGGTCAGGCCGCCGACGGTATGTTCGCGCACTGCCAGCCGCGGCAGCGCGTCCTGGGCCAGCAGCAGCGCGACCGCCTGCGGCAGCACGTCCACGCCCACCAGCGGCAGCATGCCCAGCCGGACCAGCGGCACTTCCGGGCGCGCCTGCAGCGCCTCGCCGGCGGCGTCGATCGCGCCCAGCACCACGCGCAGCCGCTCCAGCGCGCGTTCGCCCGCGGCGCTCAGCCGCCCGCCGCGCGTGGTGCGTTCGATCAGCCTGCAGCCGAAGGCGTGCTCCAGTTCCTGCAGCATCTTGGTGACGGCGGGCTGGCTGATATGCAGCGCTTCGCCAGCCGCGGTCAGCGAGCCGCTGCGCGCCACCAGGTCGAGCAGGCGCAGGTGCCGGATGCGCAGCCGGTCGATCCGGTTGGGAGAAGGGGCGGCAGCGGGGGCGGCGGCGCTCACGCCCGTGGGGGAGGTGGGACTCATAACAAAACGTGATGGCTCCATCAAAACTGGATAATTGTTTCGAATGGCCCGGCGCCGGACAATCGGGGCAAACCATGGAGGAGACATGCGATGCATGCCAACGTCGGGCGCCGCCTGCTGCTGAAGTCCCTGCTGGCGCTGCCGGCCGCTGCCGCGCTGGGCAGGGCCGGTGCGGCCAGTCCCTATCCCAACCGGCCGATCCGGCTGGTGGTGCCCTACGCCGCCGGCGGCGGTCCGGATATCCAGACCCGCAAGCTGGCTGAGTTGCTGGCGCGCGAGCTTGGCCAGCCGGTGGTGGTCGAGAACAAGGTCGGTGCAGGCGGCATCCTGGCCGCGGAGTTTGTCGCGCAGCAGCCGGCGGATGGCTACACGCTGATGCTGGGTGCCTCGACCCATGTCACGCAGAAGCTGCTGCAGCCCGGCGCAAAGTTCGACCCGATGGCGTTCACCCACATCATCCGCGTCGGCGTCAGCCCGGCGGTGCTGGTGGTCAGCGCCAGCTCGCCGTACCGGAACGTGGCCGACCTGGTCGCCGCGGCGCGGCGAGCGCCCGGCACGCTGAACTACGCCTCGGGCGGGATCGGCTCGGCCGCGCATGTGTCGGGTGCGGCGTTTGCGTCGGCCACCGGCATCGACGTGGTGCATGTGCCGTACAAGGGCTCAGTCGAGATCGTGCCAGCGCTGATCAAGGGCGACACGCAGTTCGGCTTCCCGGTGGCGGCGACGGCGATTCCGCAGATCGCCAGCGGCAAGGTGCGGGCTCTGGCGGTGACCTCGGCCAGCCGAGCCTCGGTGTTGCCGCAGGTGCCCACGCTGAATGAGGCGCTGGGCCGCAAGGATCTCGATCTCGACGCATGGAGCGGCATCTGGGCGCCGCCGCATCTGTCCGCGCCGATCGTGGCGCGGCTGCATGCCGCGGTGATGCACGCGCTGGGCGATCCCGGCCTGCGCCGGCTCTATGCCGAGATGGGCGCGGTGCTTGCGCCGACGCCCACGCCTGAAGCCTTTTCGCGGCTGGTGGCCGACGAGACCACCCGCATCCGCCAGGTTATCGACAAGAACCGCATCACCATCGAATAGGCCATCCCATGACCCTCACTCGACAACCGGACTTTGCCGCGCTGGCCGGCATCAGCGTGCTGGATTTCTCGCACGTGATCGCCGGGCCGTTTGCCACCTTCCTGCTGGCGCAGCTGGGGGCGCAGGTCACCAAGGTCGAGAGCGCCGGCGGCGGCGACGTGATGCGCCGCGCGGGCAAGGGGCATGCCGCCTTTGTCGCGCTCAATGCGGGCAAGTCGTCGCTGGCGCTCGACCTGTCGGATGACGCCGGGCGCGAACATGCGCTGGAACTGGCCGGCCGCTGCGACGTTTTCGTCGACAACCTGCGGCCGGGCGTGCTCGAGCGCTTCGGGCTGGGCTACGAGGCGGTGCGCGCGCGCAATCCGCGCGTGGTCTATTGCAGCATCTCGGGCTTTGGCCGCGGCGCGGCGCAGTGGCATGGCCGACCGGCCTATGACCACGTGGTGCAGGCCGCCACCGGCATGGCCTGGATGGGCGGCAACGAGGGCGATCCGCCGATCAAGACCGGCTTCCCGGTGATCGACTCGGCCACCGGCATGCTGGCCGCCTTTGCCATCCTGGCCGGCGTGCGCGAGAGTGAGCGCACCGGGCGGGGCATGCTGCTCGATGTCTCGATGGCCACCGCCGGCCTGCAGCTGATGTATCCGATGACGTGCGATGCCATGACCACCGGCGGCGTGCCGGCGCGGCAGGGCAACCAGGGGTATTCGGGCAGCCCGTCGGCCGATTTCTTCCGCACGCAGGATGGCTGGCTGGCGATCGGCGCGAATACGCCGAAGCAGTTGCTGGCGCTGCTCAAGGCGCTCGGGCTGGGCGAGCTTGCGCAGGATCCGGCCTTGTTCGAGACGCCGCTGAATGCCGGCGCCTTGCCTGCCTTCGTGCGCTCGCTCGACCCGGCCGCGCTCAAGCAGGCGATTGCGGGCGCGGTGGCGCCGAACACCGCTGCGGACCTGGAACCGCGCCTCAGCGCGCTGGGCATCCCGGCGGCGCGCCTGCGCAATATCGCCGAGTTCGCTGTGGAGTCGATGGCCAACGGCAGCCTGCAACCGGTGACGCTGCGGGAAGGGGAGACCGAGGTGCTGTCGCCGGGGCTGGGTTTCCGGGTCTACCGCTGCGCGTGACCCGCGGCGTATAGTTGCTGGCACGATGGCGCACGGCAGTGTGCCGCCATCGCCCTTCGCAACGTCAGGACGCCCCCACCTTGGCCACCGATTTCTTCGCCCGCTTTGAAGCCGAATGCCTGCCGCGCATTGTTGCCGCGATCGGCCAGCACGACCGGCGCGTGCAACTCCACACCCTGCCTGCCGAAGCCCCCGGCCGGCCGCCGCGCCTGCGCGTGACGGGCGATGGGCCGCCGGACCTGCGGCGCCATCCCTATGCGCTCGATATCACGCTCGCGTGGGACGGGCTGGAGGTGCAGCGGCTGTTCGCGGCCGGTGGCGAGGCGCGCTTTGCCGGCTACCTGGCGGCGCTGCCATCCAAGCTGCGTGCCTGGCAGGAGCCGCGCGGGATCGATTTCCGTTCGCTATCGCAGGCTGACCCGCAGATCCTGATCGGCGGGCTGGATTTCGAGCACTGAGCGCGTGCGCTGATTCAGGCCGTCACCCGCAGCCGACACACCGCACTTTCCGATTGCCCTGGTTGATCCAGCGCAGCCCCTGCTCGTGGTGGATGGCATCGGGCAGGCCCACCCACGGCTCCACGCAATATAAATCGGAAGTCGCGGACTCCGACCATGTGGTCACGGCATGCCAGGGCGCGCTGCCGGGCAGGTCGAGTTCGAACCTGATGCGGCGACCCGGCATCGCCAGCGCCGCAGCCGTGTTGTTGCGGAAGACGTGGAAGGTGTCCTGCAGCCGTGGATCGTCGAGCTGGTATGTCGTCTCGCCGGGCTCCGCAGGCCCGGGGCTGCCATCAGGCGCTCTGATTATGCCTCCAGGCGCAACAATTCATGCAAAATCGGTCTTTGCCAAGTGCTTGCAGAGCAGGTCTAATCACGCAGGTACGCCCCGCCGCATATGTCGATATGACTGTTGCGCATCGCCTGCAGACGGAAGAGACCCAGTATCCGTCATTGCATATAAGCGGTCCGGGGAGTTGTTGCGTACGCCCGGTTCGCGAAGCCGAAGGCAACAGGTTTGCCGAGACGGAAACTCGCGAGATCGCATGCAGGGATTCCAGACTGGAGACTTGGGTGCACGCCTTATTGCCCACTGGCAGTAAGCCGGGAACCTACGTTGTCTGCGTAGCGGTTCGAGCGACTGGCAATTTCACTATCCAACGCGGCAGCGATGTGGTCCAAGGCATTGCGCATCGACATTGAGCCGGCTCCAACGGAGTGACGGATACCGATACACAAGGATAGCTTAAGACCAAGGAGTCGCGGGAGAAGGCCGAGTTACACACGGCGCGCTATCCCTTCCCGGCCTGAAGGCCGAGGTTTCCCGCGCATTCGGATGAATCTTCGGGACAAGGACGAAAAATTGATCGCCGCCAAGGTTCAGAGGTCCGTCCCTTCGGCGACAGCTGGGAGCGATCCCATCGCTGACACACCGATGATTGTGACGCTGGACCAATTGCGCTCGTATGACCACGATCCGCGCGTTATGCGCAATCCGGCTTATGAGGAAATCAAAGCGTCCATCCGAGAGCGCGGCTTGGACGCGCCACCGGCGATAACCAGGCGCCCAGGTGACGCACATTTAATCATTCGCAACGGTGGCAATACGCGACTGGCAATACTTCGCGAGTTGTGGGCAGAGACCAAGCAGGAACGGTTCTTTCGCATCTCCTGCCTATTCCGTCCGTGGCCAGAACGGGGCGAGATCGCCGCCTTAACGGGCCACTTGGCAGAAAACGAACTGCGCGGCGGATTGACTTTCATCGAGCGCGCCTTGGGAGTCGAGAAGGCGCGCAGACTCTACGAGCAGGAGGCAGGTAGCAAACTGAGCCAGTCTGAACTCGCCCGGCGCCTGACGGCCGATGGCTATCCGGTGCAGCAATCACACATCAGCCGCATGCACGATGCGGTGTGTTATTTGCTGCCAGCGATACCTACCGTGCTGTACCAAGGGCTCGGCCGGCATCAGGTGGACAGGCTCGTGGTGCTGCGCAAGGCGTGCGAGCGAACCTGGGAACGAAGGGCTCAGGAGAGTCACCTCGTGGTGGACTTCGCCTCGCTGTTCCAGGATGTGCTGTCGCAGTTCGACGCGCTACCGGATGGCTTTTCGCTACAGCGGGTGAAGGATGAACTAGTGGGCCAGATGGCCGAGCTGCTGGGCACAGACTATGATGCGCTGAGCCTCGAGATCGACGGCAGCGAAAGCCGGCAGCGCGCGTTGAGCAGCGAGCCGGCGCCGGCGAAATCGACGGCCTCTACCATATTCTCGACGCCAGAGCCGGCATCTCTTCCTCAGGCGGCGACAACAGCCCAGCCGGCCGGCGTATCGACTGGGCTGGCGTTCAAAGAGGCCTCAACACGGGCTGCAATGGTGTCTGCGGCTGGCAGCGGGCTAGCGGAGGAAGAAGCTGCCGCGCCAGTACGGGCTGACCGTGATGGGCAGCCCGTGCAGGGGCACATCGTGTCTCCGGCGCCGACCACCGAACGCATGCAGTGCGTTCAGGGCCAGGTATCGAGCCAGTTGGGCGACAGGCTACTCGACTTTGACACCAATGCCTCTTGCGCGATTCCGGTTCTGGCCGGTGGCCTCTACCCGATCTCGGATGTCTGGTATATCGAGCCAGGATTGGACGAGCCAGGCCGACTTCGGGTGCATATTGCACAGTTTGCCCGTGAAATTGCCGAAGAGGCGGCGGTTGCCAAACAGATCGTGCCAAGTGACAGTGGTATCGGCTTCGTTTGCATGATCCCCCGCGTTGGGCAGGTGAGTGTTTTGTCTGATTTCCCTCGCGCGCTTCTGGCGCTGTTGCATGCGTTGAGCATGCCCGAGTCAATCGCGACAGGATTGAATCGTGCGCGACTGGATAACGACCTGGCGCCGCTGCTGCATGGCACGGGGGCAGCGTCCACGCGACTGAGCGACACTGGCCTGATGAAGTTGTTCCGGCTGCTGCGTCTGGCGCGACGGCTGCGAGACCTGGAGCACCGTACGGGGTTCGCCGACCAGGGCCGCGATTCCTGAGGGCCACTATGTCGTCATCTCACCCGCTCAACCAGGCTGTCATCGCCCAAGCGTTGCACGATCTGCGCAATGGCCAATTGCGTCGGTGCAAAGCGATGGGATTCGGCGAAGAGGAACTGGAGGCGCTCAAGCATCCGGCGCTAGTCAGTGTGCTGGTCAACGCCACTGTGTCGTGGTGTTCGGTATCGGTCAATCGTGAGGTCCTGAAGCGGCTGCTAAGCCAAGTGCATGACGTGGAGCAGGAAATTGCCACGGTGGATCGCATGCTGCGCCTGGGCGCGAGCACGGAGATGGTGAGCCGCTTCTACGGCCTCACGCATCAAGAAATCGCACTGCGGCGCGACATTCTCGGCTTGCCCAAACGCAAGGGCCGGCGCCCGGTGCTAGACGAGGCACAGAGCATCGCACTGTGGAAACACTGGAAGGCCGGAGTCGGCGAGCGTAATCTAGCGCTGGACGACGATCTGCCCATGCTGGGCCTGTCGATGGACCTGGCCGAGACCCTGACGTTACCGATGTCGGTGGTCTGGGCGTCGATCAGAAATTGGATCGACGAGGGACTGGTGTAGACCCTTGGGAAGGGCAGTGCGCCATGGCGTGATGGCCCCATAGCACTGTCGGCATGGTTCCTCGATACACAAGAGAACTGGCATCGGCCCCATCGATCGCCCAAACGGCATCCGGAGCAACTCCACGCCACGTATGGATGCAGCACTAGCACGCAACCGGTTCAAGAGCTTGACTGTTCGAGCTTCGTTGCCTACGTGACGCTCAGCGGGCCGCCTGGTGTGCAGAGCATGCGAGGTATGGCGCCCACGGCTCTCCATGAACATGGCTGACTGCCAGCTATCCCCAGGGGATAGCTGGCACACCCCGCCTTCCGCATCGAGAAAAGCGGGCAATCCCGGTCTGCGGTTTTTTGACTGACGCCCTTCCGGGCGACGCGGATGCTAGCGACTCATTCCTACTTCTTGAGTCGTCCCTATGGCTAATGAACCCCTGCAACTAAATCTCGGATCGTTGCGCAGCGCGATAGCGCTGACGCTGCACACTCACCACGCGTCCCGTATCTGGCATGGCCGCCCCGCGGCCGAGGGGCGGCCCGGCATCATCGGCCTCAACGGCTACATCAGCGTGATGAGCAAGATGAAACGCGGCGCCGAGCAGGACGATCCCTACTCCGACTGGTGGATGCTTCGCATCGAAGACAAGCTGGACGACACTAAAAGGCGCCTGCAGACGCTGCGCGAACAGGTGGAGCAGGCGCTGGCCAGCGTACCCCCTGCGCTCAGCCTTGGTGAGAACCTTAATCTTCAACCGGTGAAACTTCCGCTGTTCGTCAACGCCCAGCTCGGCTTTGCGGCCATTTACTTGCTGGCCGATTACGACGACCTCGCGCGCAAGCTGATGCTCGCCCACCATACGGCGCTGATCGACCGAAGCACGCTGGAGCGCTGGCTCAACGATGGCGCGCACGCAATGCGCAGCCTGTTTTCGCTCGCCCACGAGTATTGCTTCTCTGGCGCAACCCGCGCTGACTTTGCGGAGAACAATGCGGCGGCGCGGGCGGCAGTGCAGAAGCTCGGCCAGCTGCCACAGGAGGTGCTCGAAGGCACGCGCCGTTCACGCTTTGCACCGCCTATTGCGCGCCGAGGCGGTAGTCGCGAATCCGCGGCCGCGCCCACCGCGGTGGAGCCGACTTTCGCCTCCATCGATGACCCAACCGGCACTGCCGCACGCGACGAGGATGCGACGGAATGACGGTACATACCATGCCCGTCCAGCCGAGGCGCTTCACGGCGCTGGAACAGGCGGACTTCCAGCAGCTGGAACACGCAGGCTACCTAAAAGGCCTTTTACAACCTTTTAAAGGTAAGGGGAGTTTGGAGGCTTGGGCCGGTCAATGCCTGGCGCTGCGCGACAGCGTGATCGTCCTGGCACAGCGGCGTGTGCTGCCCCAAGCCAGAGCCTATCCCTTCAACCTGCTCAATGTGCAGCTGGCCCAGCAAACGACTGGCGCAGGGACGACCTTCCTACGCTGGCGCAATGTCGACCGCTCATCCATGGGCGTCGCCTTGTGGGAATCCCTGATCGGCAGCCCTGCGATACCGGCCTCGCTGATTGACGACCTGTATGCGATGGAGCTGCAGCGTATTGCGCTGAACATGCAGATCAGCCTGACCCACAGCATCGCCCGCCACGCCTTGGAATGCGCCAACAAGATGGCCCAGGCTGAAGCGGTTTACCTACGGCGCACCCATAGCCATGCCACGTCCACTGTCACCATTCCCAAGGAGTCACCATGAGCACATCGTTTGTCGGCGAAGGCAACATCGGTTTTGCGCCGGACTACCGCGAATTTGCCAATGGCAATCGCAAGCCGGGCCGGCTGCCGCGCCACACTGTTCCTGCTCGGCGCGCGGGTCTGCGGCGAAGAGCGGGTGCCGACGAGAACGCTGTCGTATGCAACCGCCGGGCAGCTGTAGCATGCCGCCGTGCACCAGTGTGCTATCGCCCGGGACAGATTCCCGGCGGTCGACTCGCTCCCATCCGCTCTCCCGAGGCAAGCTTGCGGTCCCCTCGTTAGTTGCAAACAATCGACGCATGCTGCGGCAATTGTCCCTTCGACGGTCATTAATCGGCGCCCATGCAATCCGGCTTCTTTGTGGCCCGTCTCATTCGGCGCAGTCATGCTGTCACCCATCCGACGAACCGCCCATCGACAAGGAGCCTTCATTGTTGGATCCAGAAACCGAGGATGTAGATCTCGCCGGCAGGGCCGCGCATCTCGCGGTGGCGTGCATCAGCCAGGTCGCCATGACAGGTGGCGCTGGCCTCGCGAACCCTGCGCCACGCCGGCTGCATTAGCCGGCGTGGCCAATTGCCCGCATCCCGCGGGAAATCCCAGCGCATGTCACCTTCTGCAACGTTGCGCGCGTCTCACGGTGCCGTTATGCACATGCGAGGCGAGAAGGTCGTTCCTTGACAGACCGCGCTCGGCGCGGTTGCGTTGATCCAGTTGATTCCGTCGATGGCGAAGGGTCTCCTGGCGGCTTGCGGGCCTGTGCCGCAGCGAGCCTCGAGGAGACCCGTCGGGTCGTCGGTATTCGTTGCCGGTGCCCGCCGGTGGAACAACGGGCTCCCTTTGTGCACGGATGTGTGCCCAATGATGTCGACCCCAGCCACGATACGGGTCGAGTGCGACTGCTGGCGCAGCAAATGCCGTTGACAGGACTGCAGCAGCCCACAGGTGGCGCCTTTCTCCAAGGCTGAAAGCCTAGTGCTTTCAGCCGATTGTTCTTTGCCTGGTCAGAAAGTGGCGCGGCCCCGGGCATGGCGGCTGCCGCCCGGTCAGCGCGAGGCGAGGCCGCTAGGATTTTCAAGTCTGAAGACGTGATTGCCGCATGCATCGCAACAGTCCGCTTCGCATTGGCTCCCTGCGGCGAAGCGTCTTCCCGACGCCGATGCGCTTTTTTTTTTCCGTAAGCCTTTGGGACGATTCCGTTTCCGTCATGGTGTGGGGCTTTCCGTCCCATCGGCCATCTGGCCAAGGCCTACACATATCCTTGCAGGTGCTTTCCAGCGCCGCCGGCCACTACATCGGCACTGCCGACCGTGAAGGATCGGTATCACGTGAGTCAGTGGAGTATTTCCCCTCGCGAAAGGTGGCAGAGGCGGCCCTGGCGACGGGGCACTGGCAACGGCGGAGCCAGCCATGAGCCCAGTCTGGAGGAGTGTCTTGGGGCAGTCTTTATCCCAAGACGTGTTTGTTCAGAAAAGAACGGCCTCGCGGAGCAAACTGGCTCTCCTCGATCCCGGAGTTGCATCGCCAAACTGGTGACGGTGCGGTTCCCATTTGGTGCTGCCGTTTGCATCGAATGTGGCGAAGGTAATGGCTGCATGTTTCGGAAGCCAATTTAAATGCGACTGTCCACCTGTTCACTCCCTCTTGCCGGTCTCGCCGGTCTTGCGGGGGCCATCCTTATCACGGGTTGTGCCACCACCGTACCACCGGCCGATCGGACCCAGACGCCCGGGCCACCCGAGCAACCCCAAGCGCTGATATCCGGGACGAATACGCAAGGCAGCTCTGTGCCCGTCGTCCGCTACGGCCGCTACACCTTGACGGAACTGGTGGCGAAGCCGGGGCAGCGGGACCTAATGGAGCAGGTCGTGGACATCACCATCCCGCCCTCGCTCGACTCCACGGTCGGCGACGCCATGCGCCATGTCCTCCTGCGGTCGGGATATCGGCTGTGCGAGGGCTCGCAGGCCGTAATGCTGTATGCGCTGCCGTTGCCGGCGGCTCATCTACGGTTGGGACCGATGGTTCTGCGCGATGCGCTGCTGACGCTCGCTGGTCCGGCGTGGGACATGGCCGTTGATGAAACCTCGCGCCAGGTTTGCTTCAAGCACGCGGTGGCGCCCGCTACCACCACTCCCGAAGCGACGGCTGTGGATTCCGCCGAAGGCGACGAACGCATCGATAATCCGGAGGTGCAACAATGAATGCACCGAACAAACCGGCCTCGTCCAAACGCGATCGACGCGTACGCTGGCCGTGGGTTGTCGCCTGCATCTGGCAGCTGCTTGTCAGCGCACTGACGATCCTCAATAGCGTTGGCTTGTCGCGTCTGACCGAGCATAGCCGCGCCAGCGCTCAGAATGCCCATGTCCAGGCGCTGGCGACGCGTGTCGACGGTCTGGAAAAGCAGGCCGAGGCCGTTAAGCTGCAGCCCACGCCCGTCATCCGGGCCGATCTCGATGCCACGCGCCAAGAGCTGGATGAGCGCCTGTCGCGGGTTGAGCAGGCTCAGACCGCCGATGATAGTGCCAGCGGGTTGCAGGCGTTGCAAGCGCGCGTCGGCGCCATTGAGGATCGCCTAAAGAGGACAGCGCCGGCCATGGCTGTGGTACCCCGGCGCGAAGCTGAACCTCCCAAGCCAACGGTACCCGAGCCGCCCTTCAATGTCATCGGTCTGGAGCTGCGCGGTGGAGAGCGCCTTGTATCCGTCGCGGCGCGGGGCGCAGCTTCGGTGCGCGAAGTGCGGCTGCTTCGTGAAGGCGACACCATGGGCGCCTGGCGGCTCCAAGCCATCGAAGCGCATGGCGCGGTATTCCGCATCGACGGCCACACGCTGCGCATCGCAATCCCGTAGGAGCGGATATGACGCAAGTACCTGTGGCCGTCCTTGCCGTGTTCCTGGTAGTCGGCTTACGCGGTGCATACGCACAGACAGCGCCGCTGGTGACCCCGCGCGTAGCTCAGAGCCAGGTGATGAAGAGCATTGACGCCGCGCTCGACGAGCGCCAGGCCAGGGAATGGGGCTTGCGTCCTGAAGAATGGACGCGCTACCGGCAACTGATGCAAGGGCCGCTGGGCGTTTATTCCCCCAACCTCGATCCTCTCACGACCTTGGGCATCGAGGCACGCAGTGACGAGGAGCGTAACCACTACGCCGAGCTGCAGGTGCAGGTTGAGGCACAGCGCGTGAACAAGACCCTCGCCTACCAGAGGGCCTACGACGCGGCTTGGAAGCGCCTCTATCCGGGCCAGCAGCGTGTCAATCTCCCGGGTGCACAGACACTGAGCGCTGGTAACAGCGGTTCTGGTCGCCTGGCCGTTTTCGTCAGGGCTGACTGCGCGCCGTGCGACCAGCGCGTGCGCCAGTTGCAGACGGCGGGCACGGCGTTCGATGTCTATATGGTCGGCAGCCGCCTGGACGATGCTCATATCCGCCAGTGGGCGACTCGGGCAGGCATCGACCCGGCCCGAGTCCGCGCACGCACGATCACGCTCAACCATGATGCCGGACGTTGGCTGTCCCTCGGCGTGCCGGGCGAGCTGCCGGCCGTGGTACGTGAGATGAACGGCAGATGGCAGCGGCAGTAAATCCGCGATCCGCGTTGCGTGTCGCGCTCCTGCTCGTCGCCTGCGTCTGGGCACAAGTTGCGCCAGCGCAAGAGGAGCCGCCACCGGCCTACCAGATTGCCGCGAAGCACGCAGGTGTGCCGTCGCCAGTACTGTACGCGGTGGCCTTGCAGGAGAGCGGCACCATACTGCGTGGACGGTTGACCCCTTGGCCGTGGACACTCAATGTTGCGGGGAGGGGCGAGCGTTATGGCACGCGGGCTCAGACCTGCGCGCGCTTGCGCCAAGCGCTCACCCGCATCCCAGCCAACCGGATCGACGCCGGCCTCGGGCAGGTCAATCTCGGTTACCAGGCGCATCGCTACAGTCAGCCCTGCGAGCTCCTCGACCCTTACAGGAATCTCGCGATCGTCGCGGAAATTCTCAAGGAGCAGTACATAGAGGGCGAGGACTGGCTGGCCGCCATCGGTCGCTACCACCGTCCAGCCGGCGGCGCACCGGCCGCTCGTTACCGCCGCAGTGTTCATCAGCACCTCGTTCGCGTGCTGGGGCCGCGCACAACGCCTTCCGCTATCAAGTGACCACACTATGAACCGGATGCTCTGTACTTCCGCCCTGGGGCTGCTCATTGCCACCACCGCCTTGACGAAATCGACCGCCCAGCCCCTGATCGTTGTCGAGGACCGCGGCGGGGCCCCGGCGCTGCCGTATTACCAGGCACTGAATGCCGAGGGTGAGGGGACGCCCGGGCCGGCCGCACCGAAGCAGACACCCCGCATCGGAGATCGGGCAGAAGCCGAGGCGGTCATGCTGCCGGTGCGCTCGACACGGCTGTCGCCGGGTAATGAGCCGCGGCGCGTCATCCACGCGCCGGGCCTCACACCATTGTTCCTGATCGGCGACGATGACCGCTCCCGCGCTTGGCTGCTGCAGCGCCGGGGAGCGTTGAAAGCGCTGCACGCAGTGGGACTGGTGGTCAACGTGGTGTCGCCCGATGCACTGGCCACACTGCGCCGCCTAGCGCCGAGCCTGATGCTGTCGCCCGCCTCCGGGGACGACTTGGCTCAGCGGCTGGGCATCCGTCACTATCCAGTGCTGATCACCTCCACCGGCATCGAGCCGTGATGTGAAACGCCGGCTATGGCCAAGTCCCGGAACATCGAGGTTCTGCTGCGCCCCGCGGTGGAGCTGTACACCGTCGCGGTCTGTGCGGGCGCCGCGCTGCTGTGCCTGATGGCACCGTGGTCGCTCGCGCTGAGCCCTCTGTTGGGCCTGGGTAGCGCGCTTGCGTTCCTTACCTTCGGCGCCATCCGGCTGCGGCACGCGTGGGCCATTATTCGCTACCGACGCAACATCCGCAGGCTTCCGCGCTACGTGATGACCAGCCGCGACGTGCCCGTTAGCCAACAGCGGCTATTCGTCGGCCGGGGCTTTCGATGGGACCAGCGCCACACGCACCGGCTTATGCAGACCTACCGGCCGGAGTTCCGCCACTACGTGGAACCGACAACGCTCTACCGAGCGGCACGGGGGATTGAGGCGCGGCTGGAGTTCGCGCCATTCCCTGTGTCCAGGTTGGCGAAGGCTCTGGCCTGGGACAGCCCACTCAATCCGTTGCGCCCGCTGCCGCCAGTCGGCGGCCTGCCACGTCTGCACGGCATCGAGCCGCACGAGGTCGACGTCACGCTGCCGTTGGGCGAGCGGGTCGGCCACACGCTGGTGCTGGGCACCACGCGCGTGGGCAAGACCCGCCTGGCCGAGCTGTTCATCACCCAGGACATCCGCCGCAAGGTGGGCGGTCAGCACGAGGTGGTGATCGTCTTCGACCCGAAGGGGGACGCCGACCTGCTTAAGCGTATGTACGTGGAGGCCCGGCGCGCCGGGAGGGAAGGGGAGTTCTACGCCTTCCACCTGGGCTGGCCGGACATCTCGGCACGCTACAACGCCGTGGGCCGTTTCGACCGGATTTCGGAGGTTGCCACGCGCATTGCGGGCCAGCTTTCGGCCGAGGGCAACAGCGCAGCGTTCCGCGAGTTCGCCTGGCGCTTTGTCAACATCATCGCGCGCGCGCTGGTCGAGCTGGGGCAGCGTCCCGACTACCTGCTGATCCAGCGCCACGTCATCAATATCGACGCGTTATTCATCGAGTACGCCCAGCACTTCTTCGCCAAGAGCGAGCCGAAAGCCTGGGAGGTCATCGTCCAGCTCGAGGCGCGGCTAAATGACAGGAACATTCCCCGCAACATGATCGGCCGCGAGAAGCGGGTCGTGGCGCTGGAGCAGTACCTCTCGCAGGTGCACATCTACGACCCCGTGCTCGATGGCCTGCGTAGTGCCGTGCGCTACGATCGCACCTATTTCGACAAGATCGTTGCGAGCCTGCTGCCGCTGTTGGAGAAGCTGACCACTGGAAAGATCGCGCAACTGCTCGCGCCGAACTACTCGGACTTGAACGACCTGCGGCCCATCTTTGATTGGATGCAGATCATCCGCAAACGCGCCGTGGTCTACGTCGGGCTGGACGCGCTATCGGACGCCGAAGTCGCGGCCGCCGTGGGCAACTCAATGTTCAGCGACCTGGTCTCAGTCGCCGGCCACATCTACAAGTTTGGCATCGAGGAAGGTCTGCCGGGCCCATCCACCGGCGTGAAGGTGCCCATCAACGTCCACGCCGACGAGTTCAACGAACTGATGGGGGACGAGTTCATACCGATGGTCAACAAGGGCGGCGGTGCCGGGATTCAGGTGACAGCCTACACGCAGACCCTTTCTGACATCGAGGCGCGCATCGGCAGCCGCGCCAAGGCCGGGCAGCTGATCGGCAACTTTAATAACCTGTTTATGCTGCGCGTGCGCGAGACCGCCACGGCCGAACTGCTGACGCGGCAACTGCCGAAGGTTGAGGTGTATGCCGCCACGGTGACGAGCGGCGCGACCGACAGCTCCGACCCGAGCGGCAACACCGCCTTTACCTCCAATACCCAGGATCGCATCAGCAGCACCAGCGTGCCGTTGATCGAGCCCGCGCACGTGGTCGCGTTGCCCAAGGGGCAATGCTTCGCGCTGATCGAAGGCGGAAATCTATGGAAGATCCGCATGCCGCTCCCCGCCCCCGACCCCGATGAGGCCATGCCAAAGGATCTCCAGGAACTCGCCGCCTACATGCGGCAGCACTATGTCGAGGCCGGTGACTGGTGGGCGAGTCAAGGCGTCCCTGTCTCTCAGAAACAAGCGCTTCCAGACGATCTGCAAGCGAACTCTCAGCAGACTGCCGCGACCAATGAGGCTGGTGGCGAAGACGTCGTAACATGAGCGATCCGGTCGTCGCAGCGCAGCGCCAGCAGGTTTACCAACAGGGGCTGGTCGCGAGTGTCATCACCTTGCCGTTCCGCATTTTTGGCGTGCTGTGCGGCTCACTGCTTTTGTGCATCGTGATCGAATGCATCGGGTTGCACTTCTTCTGGCCTCAACAGGGCTGGCGCCACGCGCAGAGCATGCTCAATCACGAGTTGGCCCTGGTATCGGAGAGCTTTACGCGCAGCGTGCTGGTGCAGGAACCAGGCCGCACCGCTCGGCATCTTGTCGAACTGGCCTACGACTGGCTTTTCGTCAAAAGCGGGCTGCTCGACGTGATACGCGATGCCGCTACGCAGGCAAGCGCCGGTGTCCGCAGTCAGGCACATGACTTGCGCTACTACCTTGGCGTGGTCTATGTGCATGTTGAGAGCTACTTGATTGCCTCCGCCTACACCGCTCTCGTGTGTCTCGTGCGGCTGCTGGTGCTGACGCTGACCTTGCCGCTGTTTTTGATGGCCGCCTTCGTTGGCCTGGTGGATGGGCTAGTTCGGCGTGACGTGCGCAGCTTCGCAGCCGGCCGCGAATCGGGATTCGTATACCACCGAGCGAAGGCGAGCCTGATGCCGCTGGCCATCCTGCCGTGGGTCATTTACCTGGCACTGCCGGTGAGCATTCATCCGCTGCTAATCCTGTTGCCCAGCGCATCAATGCTGGGCGTAGCCGTATGCATCTCCGCGGCGACATTCAAGAAGTATCTCTAGGCGATTTTGGAAGGTGAACGTGTCCGACTGCGCCTTGCCCGCAGCAATGAACGTGCACTAGTCCTGACGCTTGGGGGCTGGCGCTTTGTACCCTCTTCCCTCATGGCCGCGGCGGTCATCCCGATGTAGGCTCTGCGCACCATGCCACATGTGCTCAGCAGCTTCTGGGAAGGGAAAAGCTTGCGCGCTGAAATGCCGCCGTTGGCGCGACATGAAGCCATCAATCTGGTTGTGCAGAAATCCTCTTTCTCTACGGCGCATGTCTGCGGCGCGCTGCAGTATTGACACCATCCACTTCACCAGGGGATGGCAACATGAAACAAACATGCCGATGCACTGGCGCGTGGCCACGCCCGATGGTCATCTTGCTCCTGGTGCTTTCGTTCTCAAGTTTGCGTACGGCCATGGCTTCCGATGGCGCAATGGAGCGTGAGCAACTCGGCGCCTTGGCGCGTCAGATTGAACTGGCGGACAGCATCGCAGCGCACGCCGCCAACACCGCAATGGATGAACGTGCCCGCTACCACTTCGATTATGCCCGGCTGCATGCTGACCTCGAGCGTGTCCGTGCAGGCGTGCAGGACTACCTCGCCCCCGAGCGTGCCCAGCCGCGCGATCCGGTTCCCATCGCCGGCGACTACGTGCGAAGCCGTCAACTACCCCGGCCTAAAGGCCGGAGCTTGAAAGGCAACTGACAAGCTCGGGTTGACCAGGCAAAGCGGTAACCAACCCGCTACGTTGCGAACAGGTGCAAGACCGACGTTGGGATGCTTCACTTAGTCCCAACCTCTCGAAGCCCCGGTTGCAGACAAGCGACGGGTAAGCACGAAACGGATCGGGGCAGATCGCCGGTTCGTAACATTGCCGAAGGGAGACCTCCCGCAGGGGAGGCGTAACCAGGCCCGTAAGGGCAGCCATATTGGGGAGATTGCCATGGCAGTCTTTGTGTTGGACAAGCACGGCAAGCCGCTGATGCCGTGCAGTGAGAAGCGGGCCCGCTTGCTGCTTGAGCGTGACCGCGCACGCGTGCATCGCCTGATGCCGTTTGCCATTCGCCTAATCGACCGGCGATTGCTGGACAGCGAGCTCCAGCCACTACGCCTGAAGCTGGATCCTGGCAGCAAGGAAACCGGTCTGGCCATCGTGCGTGAGGCAATTGCAGACATCGAGGGGCCCCGAGTTGCCCACGTCCTGTCGCTGGCGCAGATCATTCACCGCGGGCGCCAGATCAGTGAAGCCCTCACCGCCCGTAGGTCGATGCGGCGCACCCGGCGCGGACGCAAAACACGGTACCGTGCCGCTCGCTTTGACAATCGCCGCAAGCCTGAAGGCTGGCTGGCACCGAGCCTACGCCACCGCGTCGACACGACCACAGCATGGGTGCGCCGCTTTCGCAAGCTTGCCCCGATCACAGCCCTCAGCATGGAACTAGTCCGGTTTGACATGCAGGCGATGGCAAATCCGGAGATCTCCGGCGTCGAATACCAGCAAGGCGAGTTGCTTGGCTACGAAGTGAAGGAGTATCTTCTCGCTAAATTCGGCCGGACATGCGCCTACTGTGACGCGCAAGACCGGCCGTTGGAAACCGAACATATCGTCGCGAAAGCGAACGGCGGCACCGATCGGGTATCCAACCTGACGCTCGCGTGCCGGCCTTGCAACCAGAAGAAGGGCTCGCTGCCGCTAGAGGCATTCCTGCGCGAGGACCCGGAACGCGCCAAGCGCATCCTGGCCCGAGCGAAGGCGCCATTGCGTGACGCCGCCGCGGTCAACTCAACGCGCCTCGCTTTGCTGACGGGCCTCAAGGGTTTCGGGTTGCCGATCGAAACCGGGACTGGCGGGCAGACGAAGTACAACCGTCTGCGCCTCGAAATCCCCAAGGCACACGCCCTCGACGCTGCATGCGTCGGAAACGTCCATTCGGTTGTGGACTGGCAACGACCGGTGCTGCGCATCAAATGCACAGGGCGGGGAAGCTATCAGCGGACCCGCCTTACCGCGCACGGCTTCCCGCGCGGCTATCTCATGCGAAGCAAGCGCGCATTCGGCTTCCAGACTGGCGATATGGTCAAGGCCATCGTTCCCGCTGGGAAGAGGGCCGGAACTCACGTCGGTCGTGTCGCCATCCGAGCAACTGGCTCCTTCAACATCCAGACTGCGTCCGGGGCGGTGCAGGGCATTTCCTACAAGCACTGCAAACTGATGCAACGCGGCGACGGCTATGGTTACTCACTCGTAGCGCTCACACATAAGGAAAGCGAGGACAGGGGCGACGCTTTGCGTCGTGCGCTATCCCTCCCCGGCCTGAAGGCCGAGGTTTCTCGCGCAAACGGATGAACCGCAGGAGGCATCACCATGACGCTTGCCGCCGATCAAGTCGCCGCTTTCCAGGCCAACAGTGGTTTCACGCCTGCGACCGTCTCCACCGTTGTCCTCGGCTTCGTCTTCGCCGTTCTGCTGCTCTGGGGTGTTTGGGCGCTGCGTACCGGCTATATCGGTTGGGCCGAGAACCGGATAACCGAGCGCCAGTTCATCGGCGTGGCCGTACGATTCGTCGCGATGTACCTGACGCTGAGCTTCTTTCTCCTGTCCTGACCACCACGAAAGTTTGAATCGCCATGAAAACCTGTTCGATTTTCCATCGCGCCACATGTGTTGCCACCGCACTCGTTGCGCTATGCATTACAGGCATGCCAAGCGTTTCGTTCGCTGCCGGCCTGCCGACTATGGAAGACCCATCGCGCGGCGCGGGTAAAGGCATCCTCCAAACGCTGCAGAACTATGGCTACGACATCGTGCTGCTCATTTCGCTGCTTGTGGTTTCATCGATGTTCATCGGGGTCTGCTACCACGCTTATACGCGTTATGCGGAGATCCACACCGGCCGCGCTACCTGGGGCCAGTTCGGCCTCACGGTGGCGGTGGGCGCCATTCTGTTGGTCGTTGGCATCTGGCTGATGACCAAGGCCACCGGTGTGCTCTGAGGGCGTGCAGCGATGACCGGCTACCCTCAGAACCCGAGGCAGGCTCCGCAGGATGGTCTCAATGATGGGCTCGTCGTCTTTCTGCCGCATCGCTTGAACCGCTATCCGGTGGTGATACGCGGATTGACTGCCGACGAGCTGTGGGCCTGCGCCGGCTTGTCCGGTGTGGCCGGCTTCCTGACAGGCTTGGCGGTGGCCTGGCTGACCCAGAGTATTGCCATGGTGCCGACCCTGGTCGTCGTTGGCATCGGGATCGGCGTGTTCTGGGGTGGCGGCTTCCTGCGCCGAAAGAAGCGCGGTCGGCCTGACACCTGGCTATACCGCCAGCTCCAGTGGCGGCTCGCGCTGCGCTACCCCTCGCTGGCTGCTCAAGTAGGCGGACGGCAGATCATCACTTACGCTGGCTGGTGGACCACACGGCGCGAGTGGCCTTCCACATCCATTCGTCGGGGCGCCGCATGAGCCGGTTCAAGAACGAGGTCATGCACCTCGAGGCGCATGTCAAGACCTTGCGCCTAGCCGCGGCAGCGCTGTTCGCCCTGGCCCTGGTGTTGGGGTTCGGCTGGTGGAGGGCGCCGAAGACACTGACCATCCACGTGCCCCCTGATCTGCGTTCGGGTAGCACCCGAAAGTGGTGGGACGTGCCTCCGGAAAACGTCTACGCCTTTACCTTCTACATCTGGCAGCAGACCCAGCGCTGGCCGGCCAATGGCGAGGAGGATTATCCGCGCAATCTCAAGGCGCTGTCCGCTTACTTCACGCCTGGGTGCCGGTCCTTCCTGCAACAGGACTACGAATTGCGGCGAAACAACGGCGAACTGCGCCAACGGGTGCGCGGCATCTATGAGATCCCCGGTCGAGGCTACGGCGATGATCCCACGTCGCGCGTGCAAGTCGTGTCGGCAGTGGATTGGATCGTCACGCTCGAGGTAAGTGCCGACGAGTACCTCGGCTCCGAACAGGTCAAGCGCGCACTGGTGCGCTATGCCTTGAAGGTCGTTCGCTTGGATGTGGACCCAGAGCATAACCCCTTCGGCCTGGCGCTGGACTGCTATGCGAGGGCGCCGCAGCGCATTGAATCGGCGCCGGCAACTGTATCCGGCCGCCAACCTGCCGCTGTCAACCCTCTGCAAGGAGAAGCGCCATGAAGCGGCGTATCCTTTCTGCCTTGGCTGGCCTTCTGCTCGGCATGGCGCCAGTCTCCATCAGCCATGCTGTGGAGCTCCTGCGCTGGCAACGTTTGCCCTTGGCTGTGACGCTAGTGGTTGGTCAGGAGCGCGTGATCTTCATCGATCGTAACGTGCGCGTCGGCCTGCCGGAGAGCATCGCATCGCACCTGCGCGTGCAGAGCGCCGGCGGCGCGATCTATCTGCGCGCGAACGAGCCGATTCCGCCCTCGCGGCTGCAACTGCAAGACGTGGATTCCGGGGCGCTGATCCTGCTCGACATCGCTGCCGAGCCAGCCAAGGCAGGCCAGCCTGCGCTCGAGCCTGTGCGCATCATCGTGGGCGATGCGGCATCATCGGCGGCGAACGCTCTGGCCGGTACCGTCACAAGCGAGCACCAGCCGAGCGAGACGACAGGCGCGGCGACGCGGCGCGCGAGCCCGGTGCCTGCGGTGCTGACACGCTATGCGGCACAAAACCTCTATGCACCGCTGCGCACGGTGGAGCCGGTGGCCGGCGTCCGCCGCGTGAATCTACGCCGCGATCTGGCTCTACACACATTGCTACCTGTGCTCCCGTTGCGCGCGCAGGCGCTGGCCGCGTGGCGGCTCGATGACCAGTGGGTGACGGCAGTGAAGCTCACTAACACGTCCGCACGGCGTTTGGTACTCGACCCGCGCGCACTGCAAGGCGATTTCGTCGCGGCAACCTTCCAGCATGCGACCTTGGGGCCGGCTGGCGCTTCGACCGACACCACCGTGGTCTATCTTGTTACCCGTGGCCATGGCCTGGCCGAGTCGCTGCTGCCAAAGGTGGCACCCTTCGACGCC
The DNA here is from genome assembly GCF_059419025.1 of Cupriavidus sp. GW821-FHT07C08. Taxonomy (NCBI): domain Bacteria; kingdom Pseudomonadati; phylum Pseudomonadota; class Betaproteobacteria; order Burkholderiales; family Burkholderiaceae; genus Cupriavidus; species Cupriavidus sp. GW821-FHT07C08. The sequence continues at coordinate 358,570 of NZ_JBWKQZ010000003.1, read as the reverse complement.
ACCGTTAACACGCCGGTGGCGGCCGCGGCCGGCCAGGCCGAAGGAGGAGGTCCCCATAATGAAAAGTAATCCCCTCCTCAAGTGGTTGCTGATCCCGATGGTGCTGTTGATGGTCTTCGCTGGCATCAAGCTCTTCTCAAATGATCATGGTGCCGAGCCCGCCAGGCCCGATCGTGCCAGTCCGCTCTCGCCTGAAGAGATGAAAGCCTTGGGTATCGAGGGCGATACGCCGCGCGATACCGTTGCCACGCTGGTCGCCCAGGTCAAGCAACTGCGCAACGAACTACAGGCAGCGCTCAACGACAACAAGGACCAGAAGGCCGAGAACGAGCGCATGCGTGTCCGTGAGAGTGCGATTGATCAAAGCATCCAGACCGCATTGGAGGGCGAGCGGGGCCGCCGGCAACAGGAGCGTGATCAGATCGCAAACGATCGTCAGCAGACGCAGGACCGGTTACAAGACCTGCAGCGGCGCCTCGACGGGCTTTCCGGCGAGGGCGGGCAGTCCGACCTGCCCATCGGGCTGGGCCTGGAGGAGGGCGATGGCAAGCACAGGGGCGTTGCGCGCAAGAGTGGCGGCATGCACTGGGTGGAACCAGATGACGCAATGCCCGTCAAGAGCGGCGATGCACGTGGCGGCCCGAATCTGCCCACTAGTTTCGGACCCGCGCAGAGAACTCTGACGGATATGGCTGACAGCACTGCTAGCGCCGCCGCTGAGGCTGTCAGCAGCGCCGCGGAGACGTACGCCAAGCCGATCTACACGGTGCCGTCCAACTCGACGCTCATTGGGTCGATTGCCATGACAGCGTTGATCGGACGTGTGCCGATCGACGGTACGGTCAACGACCCGTATCCCTTCAAGGTGCTGATCGGTCCGGACAACCTTACCGCCAACGGCATCGATATTCCCGACGTAGCCGGTGCAGTGGTGAGCGGCACCGCCTCGGGCGACTGGACACTTTCATGCGTGCGCGGCCAGGTCCGCAGCGTGACGTTCGTTTTCCAAGACGGAACCATCCAAAGCGTGCCGCAGAAGAGCTCGCGCAGCCAGGGCGCCACCGGTGACCAGGCCAGCAGCACCGGCACGGACGGCAGCGCGGTGCGGGGTAGCTTGGGCTGGATCAGCGACCCCCACGGCGTCCCCTGCGTCTCCGGCGAGCGTCGCAGTAACGCGCAACAGTACCTCGGTTCGCAGGCGTTGATTACCGCGGCCGGCGCAGGCGCGGCCTCGCTCATCAAGTCGGACACCGGCAGTGTAGCCGTGGTCTCCAACAGCAACGGCTCGCTTGGTACGGTCGGCATTTCAGGCAACGAGGCCATGGGCCGCATTCTCGCCGGAGGTGTGCGCGACATGGCCGACTGGGTCAACAAGCTTTACGGGCAGGCCTTTGCCGCAATCTACGTGCAGCCTGGGGCCAAAGTCGCTGTCCATCTGGAGCAGCCCCTTAACATCGACTACGACGTCAAGGGGCGGCGGGTCAATCACCGCATCGGAGAAGCTCATGCGTCAGATCTGGACTGAAGCCGCCGCGACGCTGATTGCAGCCTTGGTGCTGGGAGGGTGTGCCACCAGCAAGGACAAGCTACTACCACAAGGCGATCACACAATGCTCGATGTCTGGCAACAGGAGACCGGCGGCAGTGCGGGCGGTGGTCAGCCCGCGAGACAACTGCTCGATGTGCGTCAGGGCTTGCGCCGGCCGCTGACTGAGCCCGATGTAAAGGGCATGCCCGCGGCCAATGCGGCCTACACCCGCACCGCCGTCAACGAGATCTACCGCCAGTTCCACCGACTGCCCAACCCGGACCTCGCGATGTACGTCTTCCCGCATCTGTCCGGAAGCGATCCAGTGCCGGTGCCCGGCTACACCACGGTGTTTCCGCTTTACCAGCGGGTGCAGTACGCGATGCCGGGCGAACGTTTGGAGGATTACTAATGATCCGCTCATTCTTTAGGACGCGCCGGGCCGAAAGGGCAACCGGTGCCAGTGAACCGGCTGTCGAGGCCTGGACCCGGCATGTGTCGTTACTGGTCGCGCATGGCATTACCGAGCCCGGCAGCGCGTTACCTGCAGGCCGCCGCAGCCAGGCCACTGAGGCGCACGCCCAGGCGCTCTATGATTTGGCCCCGTCCTTCGCCGATCTGCTGCCCTGGGTGGAATATCTGCCCGAATCGATGAGCATGCTGCTGGAGGACGGCGAGTCGGTCGCGGCCTTCTTCGAGTTGGCCCCTGTCGGCACTGAAGGGCGCGAGTTGGCCTGGCTGTGGCAGGCGCGCGCCGCGCTGGAGAACGCGCTGCAGGATTCCTTCGATGAACTGGAGGAGCATCCCTGGGTGGTCCAGCTCTATGCTCAGGACGAGGCGAACTGGGACGGCTATCTGCGCACGCTGGCAGACTACGTCCGGCCACGTGCTCAGGGCATCGCCTTCAGCGAGTTCTATCTGCGCTTCTTCACGCACCATCTGCGCGCTATCTCTAGGCCAGGAGGGCTGTTCGAGGACACCACGGTGACACGCTTGCCGTGGCGCGGCCAGGTCCGGCGCGTGCGCATGGTGGTCTACCGGCGCGCACCCGCGACAGCGGTCTCCCGGCGTGGCCAATCGCCCGAGCAGTCTCTCTCCACGATCTGTGATCGACTCGTGGGCGGGCTCGCCAATGCGGGCGTGAAGGCCCGCCGCATGCATGCGGCCGACATCCATGACTGGCTGCTGCGCTGGTTCAACCCGCATCCGACGCTGCTGGGGCCGAGTGCTGAAGATTGCGAGCGCTTCTACGCGCTGACCCGCTATCCTGAGGAGCGGGAAACAGGCGAGATCGAACTGGCTAGCGGCGACTTTGCCCAGCGCTTGTTCTTCGGGCAGCCGTGTTCGGACGTGGCGAACGGCGTCTGGCTCTTCGACGGGATGCCGCATCGGGTCATTGTGATGGACCGCCTGCGCATGCCTCCGGCGACGGGACACATCACCGGTGAGACTCGCAAGGGAAGCGATGCAGTCAATGCGGTGTTCGACCAGATGCCGGAAGACACGGTGATGTGTCTCACCCTGGTTGCCACACCACAGGACGTGCTGGAGGCGCACCTGAACCACTTGGGGAAGAAATCGGTTGGCGAGACACTAGCTTCGGAGCAGACTCGCCAGGACGTGCAGCAGGCGCGCAGCCTGATTGGCAGCGCGCACAAGCTCTACCGCGGCGCGCTGGCCTTCTACCTGCGGGGGCGCGACCCGCAGCAGCTCGACGCCCGCGGCCTGCAACTGGTCAACGTCATGCTCAACGCTGGTCTACAGCCGGTGCGCGAGGAAGACGAGGTGGCGCCGCTCAACAGCTACCTGCGCTGGTTGCCCTGCGTCTTCGACCCGGCCCTGGACAAGCGGCAGTGGTACACCCAGCTCATGTTCGCGCAGCACGCTGCGAACCTGGCGCCGGTGTGGGGCCGCAGCCAGGGCACGGGGCATCCGGGCATCACCTTTTTCAACCGTGGCGGCGGGCCGATCACCTTCGATCCGCTCAACCGGCTGGACAGGCAGATGAACGCGCATCTGTTTCTTTTCGGTCCTACCGGCTCGGGCAAGAGCGCCACGCTCAACAACATCCTGAATCAGATCACGGCGATCTACCGGCCGCGCCTGTTCATCGTCGAGGCCGGCAACAGCTTCGGCCTTTTCGGCGACTTTGCCTCGCGCCTGGGCCTGTCGGTCCACCGTGTCAAGCTCGCTCCCGGCGCTGGCGTGAGCTTGGCCCCTTTCGCCGACGCCTGGCGCCTGGTAGATACGCCTGGTGAAGTGCAAACGCTGGATGTCGATGACCTGGATGAGGACCGCGCCGAGACAACGCGGGTCGCAGACGCTGACGAGCAGCGCGATGTGCTCGGCGAACTGGAGATCACGGCGCGGCTGATGATCACCGGCGGCGAAGACAAGGAAGAGACGCGGATGACGCGAGCAGACCGCAGCCTCATTCGTCAGTGCATCCTCGACGCGGCTCAGCGTTGTGTGGCCGATAAGCGAATGGTACTCACGCGCGATGTGCGCAACGCACTGCGCGGGCGCGCTCAGGATTCGACACTGCCGGAGATCCGTCGCGCCCGGCTGGTGGAAATGGCCGACGCAATGGACATGTTCTGCCAGGGCGTGGATGGCGAAATGTTCGATCGGCCCGGTACGCCTTGGCCCGAAGCCGACATCACCGTAGTAGATCTGGCGACCTTCGCGCGCGAGGGCTACAACGCCCAGCTCTCCATCGCTTACATCAGCCTCATCAACACGGTGAACAACATCGCCGAGCGCGACCAATTCCTCGGGCGGCCGATCATCAACGTGACCGATGAGGGGCACATTATCACCAAGAACCCGCTGCTTGCGCCCTACGTCGTCAAGATCACCAAAATGTGGCGCAAGCTCGGCGCCTGGTACTGGCTTGCGACTCAGAACCTTGATGATTTGCCCAAGGCGGCCGAACCGATGCTCAACATGATTGAGTGGTGGATTTGCCTGTCGATGCCGCCGGATGAGGTAGAGAAAATCGCACGCTTTCGCGAGCTGAGCCCGGCACAGAAGGCGCTGATGCTGTCGGCACGCAAGGAGACGGGCAAGTATAGTGAGGGCGTGATCCTGTCCAAATCGATGGAAGTGTTGTTTCGTGCTGTCCCACCCAGCCTCTACTTGGCCCTGGCTCAGACGGAAGCTGAGGAGAAAGCCGAGCGCTTCCAGTTGATGCAGCAGTACGGCATTGGCGAACTGGATGCTGCATTGAAGATCGCTCAAAGGATCGACTGCGCCCGCGGCATCGCATCGCTTCCACTCGATGGATTGACGCCGTAAGGAGCGCATGATGCAACGTTGCGGCGCTACCCAATCCCGGCCCCTTCTTGCCGTACTGCTGGTGGCCGCCTCGCTGATAGGCGGAGGCGCATGGCTGGTACTGCGTCCGCAGGCCATGGCGCCTGCTACTGTTCAGTTTGAGCCCCATGCCGAGGCGAAGACTGGGGGCACGACAGTACCCGGACCGCCTTGGCGCCGCGGCCGTTCTGACGCGCGCTTCACGGTGATCGAGTATGCCGACCTGGAATGCCAGTTCTGCCGAGCCTACTTCCCAGTTCTCAAGCGCTGGATCGATGAGCACCCAGACGTAGCCTTGCAATGGCACCATCTGCCGCTCGCAATGCACGAGCCGGCCGCATCCGCCGAAGCCCGCCTCGTCGAATGCGTCGGTGCTGCCGGCGGCGATGCTGCGTTTTGGCAGGCGGTCGAATGGGTCTATACCCATACCCGCGGTAATGGCCAGGGCCTGCCGGAGGAACTGCGCTATCCCGACCTGTCGCCAGCCGCGCAGCAGTGCTTGGCGTCCGAGCGGCCCAATGCATTCATTCGCGCCCAAGCCGAGGAGGCGGCCAAGACCGGTGTCACGGCCACGCCGGCCCTATTTCTACTGGACCGTGAGACGGGTAAGACGTTGCTGCTGCACGGGCCAGTCGAGGGCGATGCCTTGCTTTCGGCGCTCGATTTGCTCGCCGCTGGCGGCCACACCGCTGCCGATCCGTACAGTTCTACAGATATGCCCGCCGCAATCGTCGGCGACATGCCCAGGTAGCCCTCGATCTTCAAGGCTACGGCGCGGCGCGACCGCGTTGATCGAAACCCCGTTCGCATCGCATCCCTGGCGCGAACAGCCATCGCCACCGCGGTGGTGGATGCCTGTTTGTCCGATGCCTCATGCTGTCATCCCTTGGAGGGTTTGCCCTCCCGGGGCATGCGCCTCCGATTTTAACCAATGGAGGTTAGCAATGTCTTTCGTGTCTGATTCCACCCCGCAGTCGCTCGCTCTGCTTGCCGCGCAGCACGAGGATTGGATCATCCAGCAGGCCATCACCGTGCTGGAAAAGCGTGTCTTCAAGTCCGGTCCGGTGCTGAACGGTCTCGCGGCCGTGTGCGACTTCCTGCGTCTCAAACTGGTTGCGGAGCCCAACGAGGTGTTTGCAGCGGTGTTCCTCGACGCTCAGCACCAGGTACTCGCCTACGAGCCGCTGTTCAAGGGCTCGCGTAGCGAGGTCGCGGTGTATCCACGAGTGGTTGTTCAGCGCGCCTTGGCCCTCAACGCCTCGGCGCTCATCCTTGCGCATCAACATCCGTCCGGGATAACCGAGCCGTCGATGGCCGATCGAGTGCTCACGGACCAACTCATTGTCGCCTTGGCGCTGGTAGAGGTTCGTCTGCTGGAGCACGTCATCATCGGCAAGGGCACACCGTACTCGTTCGCCGAATCGGGGCTGCTGTAACCGGTCACGGCGACGTTCCGGACGCGCATATTCCACCCTGCGGGAGCTTCGGCTCCCGCTTTTCTTGTCGCCAATGCAACGCGTTTTTTGCTGAGCCAACAAACGGAACGCGCGCAGTGCGTCTTGTTTGTCGAGGCGATGCCGCCTTCAGCGCTTGACTATGGCTCTGATCAGCTTCCAAGGATTCCGTGCATGTCAGCCCTTCTACTCAAGTTCTTGCCGGGGTGGCCGCCCCTCTGCATCGCTGCTGTATTGCCAACCATGCTGATCACATTCTGCACGCCTGCCTTCGCCGCCGACGTGCTTGTCATCACCGACAGCCGCCATCCAGTACGAGCCATGGGCGGTGAGCGGATCATCGAACTAGACCTTCCCTCGCGGATCGAGGCCGAGCTGTCTGCGGGCCTGCCCGCAGATGCGATCCTCGCCGCCGACCTCGTGCGCAAGCGCCTACGTGAGGGCAAACTTCAGCGCCGAATAGGCCAGGCCTACCAAGGGTTCGCCGATGCTCGGGCCCTGGGCATCACCAAGGTGCCCGCCGTAGTGGTCGACGGCCGCTATGTGGTCTATGGCGAGCCGGACGTTGCGCGCGCCGTGGCGCGCATTGAAAGCCATCGGAGGGAACAGCCATGAATCGCCTGCTCTTACCTCTCTCTCGCCGGTTTCGGCTGGCTATGGCTTTAGCGCTCCTGAGCGGTGCCGCGTCGGCATTCGCTTTGACCACGGCCACCATCGTGGCCTCTTCTGCGTCGCCCGGCTGTCTGGAGTACCGCGTCGTCGGCATCTGCTACTGGCTGTATTGCTCGTGGTCGGGGTGCAGTGTGCGTACGTCGTTGAAAGTACGTCATTACGTGCCGGATGCGGTGGTATCGAGCTATTCGCATACCGGCGAGAACCCATGGGTGGAAGTGCGTGCGATGAGCATGCCGAATGACACCGCCCAAGCCGGCGGCGACGGCACCGTGAACCATGGCAACGATTACAACGTGGCGAAGTTCAAGAACACCGACGTGATTGGGCACCCTGCGGGTTCGGTGTTCAGCGAGTTCGCCATGGCCTTCGGTTACACCTGTCAGGGCGCGGGTACGGCTTTCATGCCGTACTTTCTGAGCACGCTCGACACGGCGGCCTGGCGCTACAACGTGCCCGAGTTGGTGTATCCGGAGGCGCTGACCTCGGGTATGCGAGAGATCGGTAGCCGCGTGACGGGGAATCTGTGGGGCAATGTCTATCCGCGCGGCGGGTTCTTGCATCAGACCGATGACTACAAGAGCGCGGCCGTGGTCGCGCAGCGCGCGGGCGACGTCGTGACGCGGCGCGCCCAGCCCCACGTCTATCAACCGCTGCTGGCGAGTACCCGGGATGGTTACTGGCCGGCTGGCGCACTGATGGAAGGCAACGCTTCCACCGGAAAGTGGCAGGAGCTGAGCCCGACGCTCTCGAACTCCTGTGCCGTTTTTCCGCACAGCAGCCCGCGCGTGCAGGCCAAGCAGGGCGACTACGCCTGGGCGCTGTGGCGGCCCTATGCCTGTTGCCAGCGTCGGGGACAGGTCTTCCTTGGTAGCGTTGATTTAACATGAGGTTTCCCGATGAAGGTGTCCTTGACGGGGCGTGCCACGCCCTACGCGTTGCTTATCGCGCTCGCTTGCGCCGTCACGGCGGCAGCAGGCGTCGCGTGGGCGCAGACCCGTATCGACCGCAATGGCGCAAGCGCGAGCGGCAGCGTCATTGGCGATGACGTGCTCTACAGTGTGGGCGGTGGCCGGGCCGTGTCCATGAGCGGGGCTGGGAACATGAAGAGTATCGGCGTCGGGGTCGGCTGGAACAGCAACCTTATCTGCGGGGACATGAGTCTAACGACGACGCTGCAGAACCAGCTGAACGGCGCCACTAACGGCTTCCAGTCCATCATGTCCTCAGTGATCCAGAACGCCACCAGCGCCGTGGCGTCGCTGCCGGCGCTGATCATCCAGCGCGCGGATCCGGCGCTCTACAACCTGCTGGCCAACGGCGTGCTGCAGGCGCGCCTGGATTTCGACCGATCCAAGATGACCTGCCGGACCATCGCCAACCGGATGGCGGATTTGGCTGGCGGCCAGGCGGGCTGGGACCAGCTCGCCGAGGGTATGGCGCTGCGCAATGCGGTGAGTGGTACCGATGCCGTGTCGGCCATTGCACGGGCCGAATCGAACAAGGGCAACAACGGCGTGCCATGGGTAGGCGGCCGCAATGCGGGCGGCTCTAGCCAGAGTCCAATCAAGGTGGTGAGCGACGTAACGCGCGCGGGCTACAATTTGCTCAACGGGCGCGACGTCACGGAGACGTCATCGATTCCGCCTGCGTCCTGCGGCAATAGGCTTACGTGCCTCACGTGGTCCTCGCCACAAGCTGCTATCAACTTCGCCACCCGTGTGTTGGGCGAGCGCGAGCAGCGCACCTGCGACAACTGCACCAAGATGCAGACCACGCCGGGCGTCGGCCTCACGCCGGTGATTCAGGAAGAGTACGAAGCCAAACTGCAGGCACTGCAGGAGCTGGTGACGGGTGTGAAGCCGACGACAGTAGCGAACCTCGAGGCGGCCGGCAGCAATTCGCTGCCGATCACCCGCGGCGTGATCGAAGCCCTGCGAGACGAGCCCGACCAGGATTTGCTGGGCAAGCGGCTGGCTTCCGAGGCGGCGCTGTCAAGTGTGCTGGAGAAGGCCTTGCTGCTGCAGCGCACGCTGCTGACCGGCAAGAAGGAGCCGAACGTCGCTGCCAATGAGTTGGCCGTGAAGGAGGTTGACCGGGAGAACGGCACGCTGGAGCAGGAGATCAACAACCTCAAGACCGAGCTGGAGTTGCGACGCACACTGGCTGGGAACTCCGCCTTGGCGATCGTGCAGCGCCACGACACCCGCGCCGGCGGATCGCGCGGCATCTTCGAGGGCGACACCACGCGCGATCGGCTCAAGGAAGTGCAGAAGCCGCGGAGCACGCCGTGACCGCCCGGACCTGGCTGCGGCCAGCCTGGCTGCTCAGCCGCCGCGTGGGCATCGCGCTGCTGTGGATACTGATGGCAGCCGGCATCTTCGTGGTTGTGAGTGTGGCCGGCATCCATGTCATCGGCAGCATCGACGGCTGGGAGTACTGGCTGCGTGCTCACGCGACCCATTTCCTCGTCTGGCGGCTGCTCCTCTACGCAGCGACGGCTTATGGCTGGTGGTGGATGCGCGGGCGCCTGCGGCAGCGCGAGCCATCGGGCGAAGCGCATCAACGCCTGCTGCGAGTCGAGATCGCGGCCGTGATCACCATCGTGCTGCTCGAAGGCAGTCAACTGCTGCGCCATGCCTGAAGCTGGGATGACCTCATGACCCTCTACACGACCGACTACCTGGAGTATTACCTGACCCTGGTTGGGTGGATGGTCAACAACGGCATCTGGGACATCCTCGTGGAAAGCGGCCTGTTCGCGCTGCCGTTCGTTGCCATTGTGATCCACGAGTGGCTGCGCGCGAGGGCGGAAGGCGCGGACGAGGGCAATAAGGGCGTGTTGTCCTCGATGCGCATTGAGAACCGCGTGTGGGTAGCGATCGTGGTGATCCTGTTCGCCGGCATCCCCTTCATTCCGGTGGATCTCAGCACGATCAAGCACGACACGAGCCGTTCCGCGCAATGCCAAGTCAATGTCCCCCAACCGGCCGATACGGGTTGGTCCAGCGCCTATACGACGCTCAACAACCAGAGCGCGCTGGTGCCGGTGTGGTGGTTCTTCATGCATGCCATCTCGAAGGCCGTCACGGGCGCCGCGGTGGCGGCGATTCCTTGTGGAACTGACCTGCGGCAGATGCGCATGGATGTTGACGCCACGCGTATCGATAACCCGGTACTGGCCCAGGAAGTCGGCGATTTCGTGCGTGACTGCTATGGCCCTTCGCGCGCCAAGCTGTTCATGAGCCGGCCGACACTCTCCGACGAACAGATGGACGACGTCACCTGGATCGGTTCGGGTTACTTCCTCAACACCGCCGGCTTCTACGACACCTACCATTCGAGCACGCCGCGCACGGCTTGGCCTTACGACGCGGCCCGCGATGCGGGGCTGGCCCAGGTGGACAGTGGCGGCGGCTATCCGACCTGCCGGCAATGGTGGTCCGATGGCAGCAGTGGGCTGCGCGCACGCCTGCTGGCCCAGGTCGATCCCGATCTGCTCTCTCGTATCGGGCGATGGGCGGGGTTCCTCTCGCAGAATGAGGTCAACGACTCGGTGGTCCGCGCCGTCGTCTCGCCCCGGCAGCAGAAGATGAACCAGGGGGCCGTCTATACCGACTACGGCGGTCAGATCGAGAAGACGCTGCCCAACATTGTGGCGCGCGGCACTGGGGATCTTGGCCTGGCCGCCGGGTCGCCTGGTTTCTTCCCAGCCATGGATGTGGTGCGCCAGGCGCTGCCGATGGTGCTGTCGCTGCTCAAGATGGCACTCGTCATCTGCATCCCACTGGTTCTGCTGTTCGGCACCTACGAGCTGAAGGCCGTGGTCGCTGTGAGCTGCGTCGAGTTCGCGCTGTTCTTCGTGGATTTCTGGTTCCAACTTGCGCGCTGGCTGGACAGCACGATCCTCGATGCGCTCTACGGCTGGGGGTTTGGTGCGAACCGGCCGCACTCGAACTTCGATCCCTTGATCGGCCTGAACAATGGCTTCGGCGACATGCTGCTGAACTTCGTCATGGCGACCATGTTTATTGTGCTGCCCGGCCTTTGGGTGGCGGCACTAGGATGGGTTGGAGTTCATGCCGGAAATATCGCCCAGATCCTGGCGATGGCAACCGATGGAGCGAAGTCTGCTGGCTCGAGAGGGGCTGGGACGGTTTCAAAGTCCTTGAAGTAGAAGGTTTCTCTCTCATCTGTCGTCGTGCGGATCGCCGATATCAATCCGCACTTCTCCTCGATACAGCCCGAATCCATCTGCGCCCAAGCGCCATTCGGGCTCTTGCTCATCATCCCAATCGGCTGCGCGCGCATTCCAAGCTGCACCGGCTGCAAACAGTAGCAGCAGTGTCAGCCAGAACGCGGCATACAGCAGCATGCCAAGGGTAGCGAGCTTGACAACTATGAGGGCAGCCTTGGCGATGTCGTGTGACCATCCGTGTGCCACAAGCCAACTCCTTGCCCTCCGATCGAGCCGCATGCAACCGCGGCACAGCCGGGCCAGGGTCCGGCCTACGCGCTCCGCGAAAGTGGCTTGTGCAGTGGTTTTCACGTGGTGACTGTCTGATTGTTGTACTGTCGGTTGTCTCGAACCTTGCTCCGCAGTTCGATCGAATCATGTGCTGTTCTGCAACCGAGACGCTGATCTCTGCAAGATCCAATCAGACTCCGTGACGTGCTAAAAATTCCGCAGGCGTGAGGATGGGGTACTGGCTGGCCAGAGCCGGCAGATCCTTGTCGCCTGTGATCAGGTAGTCGGCCTTCGCCGCCAACAACGTGAGCCGCTCCGGAGCTGGTGGGGTCGCTTAGGTTCGCGTCCTGAGCGCCCTCTGGCTTGACGACCTCCGCCGGGAATATGAAGCTGCTGGGTCCCGGACTTCCGCGGGTGCATCTGAACCTCTGAACCTGATGTAGCAGCGGTAGCAACTAACCAATTTGTCCAATAGGAATGAGCATCGCAGGGTCTGGCACAGCCAGCCTTCCGGCCTCAATCCGACCTGGGCCAAGCCCGCATTGGCTTTGGCCTGAGAAGAGCCGTTGCCCTATATCCAAAGGTCCAAAGGTCTGTCCGTCATCCGAAATTCGCCATGCTTTCGTTGTTCCTACGCAGGAGAGTGCCGCCAAACACCGACACTGCGTCCACACCCACTATGGAGCCTCCTAAAGGGCTGATGCGGCCGGAATCGGCCGCGTCCCTGCTGGCAACGCCGCGCCGCCAGAAGTTGCTGGAGCACATTTGGCAGCGCACTTCCGTCTCCCGCAACCAGTTCGCCGCGTTGTACCTCGCGCCGTTGGAACGCTACGCCGAACTGGTTCAACAGTTTCCGGCCTCGGAAAGCCACCACCATGCCTACCCCGGCGGCATGTTGGATCACGGACTGGAAACCGTCGCCTACGCGCTGAAATTGCGACAAGCCCATCTCCTCCCGGCTGGCTCGACGCCGGAAGCTCAAGCTGCCCAAGCGGAAGCCTGGACCGCGGGCACGGCCTACGCGGCACTGCTGCACGATGTCGGCAAGGTCGCTGTGGATCTGCAGGTCGAGTATGGCGACGGCACTGTCTGGCATCCCTGGCATGGCCCACTTCGACTGCCATACCGCTTCCGTTACCCCAAGAATCGCGAGTACCGGCTTCACGGAGCAGCAACGGGGCTGCTGTACGCACGCCTGCTCGATACGGACATCTTCGACTGGCTGAGTGGGTATCCAGACTTGTGGTCCGCCTTGCTTTATGTCCTGGCGGGTCAGAACGAGCACGCCGGCATGCTAGGCGAGCTGGTGATTCAGGCCGATCAGGCCTCGGTCGCTCAGGAGCTCGGCGGTGATCCGAGTAAGGCGCTGGCTGTGTCCCGCAACGCGTTGCAGCGCAAGCTGCTGGAGGGCCTGCGTTATCTGCTCAAGGAGGAGTTCAAGTTGAACCAGCCTCAGGCTTCCGATGGCTGGTTGACTCAGGATGCGCTCTGGTTAGTGAGCAAGACCGTTTCCGACAAGCTGCGCGCACACCTATTGTCGCAGGGCATCGACGGGATTCCGGCGAGCAACACGGCCGTGTTCAACGTGCTGCAGGATCACGGCATCGCCTTACCCACGCCGGACGGCAAAGCGATCTGGAAAGGTACCGTGACAAGCGATGTCGGTTGGTCCCATACCTTTACGCTTCTGCGCCTCGCACCCTCGCTGATCTGGGAAGGAGATCAGCGGCCCCCATCGTTCACCGGTACGGTGACGGTAGTCCAGGAAGCGGGAGAGGCAGCGACTCTCGCGTCTCTGCCAAGCATTGCGGGTTCGCCCGCGCCTCGGCCTTCGTCAGCTAGCCAGCCAACGGGCGATAGCGGCGAAGCGTTGGATCTGCTAGTCGCTCCCGGCGCAGCGTCGGCAGCTACCTTATCACTCGCAGAAATCGACCCACCAGTTATAGAAGACCGGACCGTCGAGTCCGCAGAGTCGAGGGCGCCTATCGGCTCGGTTTCCCTGGCACCCGGCTTAACTTCGGGGCGGGAGCAAACGCCGTCAGGCGAGCATTTTGTTACTTGGCTGCGCCGGCACATCGAAGCACGCACGCTCATCATCAATGACGCCAAGGCATTGGTGCATACGGTCGCCGATACCGCCTATCTAGTCAGCCCCGGTGTGTTCCAGCGCTATGCCCAAGAACATCCCAAAACCGCTTTCCTTGCCAAGCAAGATCGAGTGCCCGATTGGCAATGGGTGCAGAAACGGTTCGAGAAACTGCACTTGCACCGCAAACAGCAGGACGGCGCGAATATCTGGACCTGCACCGTGGTGGGGCCGCGGAAGTCGCGGAGACTTCATGGCTACCTGTTGGAAGACCCGCGAGTCCTGTTCTCCGATATGCCGCCGAACAACCCTTACCTGTCGCTATCCCCGTCCGCCAGTTCTGGGCAGGAGTCACCGCGTGTAGTCCCAGCCTAAACAGCATAAGGTTGCGCAGTGGGCATCTTCCATGGAGCTGAAGGAGGGGCTGCGACGCAAGCGGGGACGTAATTTCAATTTTGATCGGCGTTCCGTCTGACTTTGACGCCCCTGAGCGAGCGCGAGGGAGCCGGCAATATGTGCGATTCCTTACTCCTGGACACATGCTTGATGATGGTCTTGCAGTGAGCCGTCACTTGCGGCGTGGGCTACGTAAGGAATGTTTGGATCGCAGGAGGTCAGTGAACTGCCGAATGAAGCTGATCACAAGCGCTCTTTCATCCGGCTCTAGGTCCTTCAAGGCATCTGATACCACAGCAGTCTGGTCATCAATATGCCTTGAGCCCCGACGCAATAGATCGTCCACCGTGCAATCCAATGCATCGCTTAGTTGCTGGAGGCGATATAGCGTTGGAACACGAGTGCCGCGTTCCCAGCGGCTGACTGCTTCCTGTTCCAGGTTGATCATCTCCGCCAGCTTCGCCTGAGTCAGGCCGCGAGCACGTCGCTGCGCGGCAATAGCAGATCCAACACGGGCCGCAATGGCTGCGTCCTGTGCATCTTCGGCAAATGGTGTTGATCGAATAGACATAGGACACAATGGTGGTTTGTATTCCATTTGCGATGAACATCCTAACTGGAATAAATAAGTCCAGAATGGTTGATTCTTCGCTCGACTTAGGATAAGGTGGAGTACCGATGCCGCTACCGATGGGTGCCGGGGGACTGAAGGGAACATCGAGCGGGGTCGACATTGCTGTCGCCGAGGCAAGCAGCAGTGGAGGCTGCCTTTGACAGCTTGGTTGTCCGCGCAACGGGATGCGTGGATCCGGCGCTCCCGTGAGAGGCCCCGGCAAGCTCATCCGCGTTTCTTGGGTTTCGTGCCGGTAATGACCGCCATTGCGTCATCCCACCGCAGAAAAGTCCTTAACGCCGGCGCAACCGCTTGCCGTCACGCCGGCCCGTGTTGGGGGGGGCGGTCCGCGCCAAGGGCGTGCGCCCAGTTTCTCCTCGCTCCACAGTGGAGTGAGGCCTTTCAGGAGGCAACGACCATGATTCAACCCCATATTACCGTGGAGCAACGCGCGCAACTGCTCGCAAACGGCCAAGCGTACGCAGCCGGCCACGCTGGCGACCCGCTGCCTGTGGTGCGGCTGTTTACGCCGTACGCGCATGCGACCTGGCTACTGGCCGCGCCGGATCCGGCTGATGGTGACACCGCCTACGGCTTGTGCGACGTGGGTACCGGCGTGCCCGAACTGGGCCATGTGAAGCTGTCCGACCTGGCATCCATAGTGAGAGCCAACCATGGCTCTCTGCACCATTGACAAATGCTGCGTGGCGGGACCCTGTGCTAGCCGCCTAAGTGGGCTTCTTGGCGCAACTGCTCTACCAATTCCTCGATGAGATATCGTCTGTGAGGCGTCAAGGTCTGAATCTTGTGGGCTAATGCTAGCAGCTCGGGGCCCACCTTCTCGGCCTTTCGCGGTTCTTGACCTTTGGTGACTGGGGGCGGCCCATGGTGCAACCAATGCTCGGTCACCTGAAGCCATTCGGCCAAAACTGCGATCTTGTCTGAGGTCGGAATCGCCCTTCCTGACAACCACTTGTGCGTGGTCTGTGCCGTGACAGGCGTGCCCGATCTGTAGCGAAGATTGAACTGTAACGCGAGTTCTGTGGGACCGGAAACCTCCTGCTCGGCGCGGCGTAGCGCCAATCGCAGGCGATTAGAAAAGGCTTGCTTGTCGGCATCGGTGGGCATTTCGCCATTCTGTGTGGACGTGCCGTTCTTGTGATCAACTATGTGAGCTAAAAATATCGTTTTTAGTTTATAATTAGCTGGTTCAGGATAAGACTCTAGAAATCCTTATCTGTGTGCGGTGGACCACTCCATCCCAGCGCGGGCACTTCATAGGACTACGCTATCGGACTGCGGGTGTCAGTGCGGTCCGCGGCCGCCGCGGTTCACGCTGCGGCGAAAGTGCTCAACATTTGCGCACGCCGCAAACCCTTAACTCCGGCCCGCGCCTGACCGGGGCGGAACTTGGGCGGCCTGCGCTTTGGGAATGCGCCCAATATCCTCTAGCTCTGACTTGCAGTGAACCCTCCAGGAGGCAACGACCATGATCCAACACCTCATCACCGCGGAACAACGCGAGCAACTGCTCGCAAACGGCCACGCGTACGCAACCGGCCACGCCAGCGACCCGCTGCCTGTGGTGCGGCTGTTTACGCCTGACGCGCATGCGGTCTGGCTACTGGCCGCGCTCGACCCAGCCAATGGTGACACCGCCTACGGTTTATGCGACGTGGGTATCGGCATGCCAGAACTGGGCCATGTAAAGCTGTCCGAGCTTGCCTCCATCGTTGGGCCGCTCAAAAGGCCGATTCTTCGCGACCTGTACTTCCGGCCAACGCGACCGCTATCGGCGTATGCGCAGCTAGCGCAGCTCGACGGTTCGATTCCCGACTGACCGAACCAGCTGGCCCACTCTGGTAGGCCGGACCCACATGCTCCTGCGGCGCCTCATTGGTTGCAGCAGGGGCGTCGATTCCACACAAAGACCAGCATGGAAAGACGGTGCGCACGACTTGATGTCCGCGCGCCAGCTGGGCATTTCCATGCAGGCGTGGCGCACCGGACGATGCCTGATCGGCATCGCTCACGCGCAAACGATGGGGTCTTGGTCTCAAAAGGACCAGCCCTGACCGAAGTCCATTGATCACTACCTGACGAGGACCGACCGTGAATCCACAACAGGAACCGCATGTGAATCCCCTGAGCGTCCCGGGCGGCGTCTTACCCGCTCCGGCACGCCCGCTGGCTGCTCGCGACTACAAGACTTTGGCCCTGGCGGCCCTTGGCGGCACGCTCGAATTCTATGACTTCGTCATCTACGTCTTCTTCGTGACGGTGCTGGGCGCGCTATTCTTCCCGCCCAACATGCCAGATTGGCTGCGACAACTGCAGACGTTCGGCATTTTCGCCGCGGGCTACCTGGCACGCCCGCTTGGCGGCATCGTGATCGCCCACTTTGGTGACCGGCTTGGCCGCAAGCGCATGTTCACGCTGTCGATCTTGCTGATGGCAGCGCCCACGCTGATGATCGGCCTGCTGCCCACCTACACCAGCATCGGCGTCGCGGCGCCGCTGCTGCTGCTGGCGATGCGGGTGCTGCAGGGCGCGGCCATCGGTGGCGAGATGCCTGGTGCCTGGGTGTTTGTCGGCGAACACGTGCCGAGCCGGCATTACGGTTTCGGCATCGGGACCCTGACCTCTGGCATCACTGGCGGCATCCTGCTGGGTTCGCTCGTTGCGGTCGCCATCAATCGACACTACACGCCTGAACAGGTGAGCGATTTCGCCTGGCGCATTCCCTTCCTCCTGGGCGGCGTCTTCGGACTGGTGTCCGTGTACCTGCGCCGGTTTCTGCATGAGACCCCCGTGTTCCGCGAGTTGGCTGACCGCAGCAATCTGGCGCGCGAACTGCCGATCCGCACCGTGCTGCGCGATCACCGCTCGGCCAGTCTGTTCGTGGCACTGCTGACCTGGGTACTTTCGACCTCCATCGTCGTGGTGGTGCTGTATACACCGGCCTACCTGCAGAAGATCCACCACATACCCGCCGCGCTCGCGCTCGAGACCAATGCGTTCGCCACCCTCACGCTGACCATCGGCTGCGTAATCGTCGGCTGGGCATGCGACCGCATCGGCACCCGTACCGTCATGCTGATCGGCTGGGGCGGACTCTTCATGACCGCTTACCTCTTCTACGGCAGCCTGCCCGGCACGCCTACCGCGCTGTTCTGGCATTACGGGCTGCTGGGCCTGTTCGTCGGCACCATCGCCACCGTGCCGATTGCCGGCGTGCGCGCCTTTCCGGCACCGGTGCGGTTCACCGGTCTCTCGTTTGCCTACAACATGTCTTACGCAGTCTTTGGCGGCCTCACGCCGATGATTCTCACGCTGTGGCTGCAGCACGACACCATGGCGCCTGCTCACTATGTGGCAGTCCTGGCCGCTGTCGGATTCTTGCTTGCATTCTGGCCCCTCGCCAGGCGCGGCCATGCCATGCGCAATGGCGTGGCCAGCACGGCTGGCCAGGTCGGTCGATAACGAAGGAGCAACGACATGACTGCGACGGAAAACACGCCACCAGTACGCCTGCTGACCCCCGCCGAGCTGGCTGTCTGCATCAAGGTGTTCCGCGACGCCCGGCAATGGACTCAGGAGCAGTTGGCCGTGATCGCCGGGCTCAACGTGCGAACCGTTCAGCGCGTCGAGCAAGGCTGGCCGGCCGACGCCGACACCTGCCGGGCGCTGGCCAGCGCGTTCGATTTCCTGGACATCGACGCGCTCAACAAGCCATTCGCGATTCCACCGGAAGACGAACTCAAGGCTGCGCAGGAACAGTTCGACCACGAACACGTCGCCTTCGCGGCGATTGCGCTGACTACGGGTAAGCAGTTGGCCGAGTTGGCGCAGACCAGCACGATGGACATGTCGCAGCTGGCCTTCGAGATGGGCTGCGAAGCGGATAAACGCTTCGCCGCACTGATGGAATATTTCCGCAACTACCGGGATTGCCAGGACGCCTACACCGAAGCGCAGAAGCGCGAGGCGGCTGACACGATGCAAGCCAACATCGATGTGCTCAAGACCCTTGGCGTTTCGCTACGCTATGCCGAGCGCAAAGTGCTGCTGAAGGGGAGCTCGGACCCGGACAGGCCAATGCCAGCTAACGTCCTGTACGTGATCGGGTTTCCGCTCGGCAAGGAACCCAAGCTATTCGCGACGCCAACTTCCGTTGATATCCGTCTATAGCCTGAAGGGCGAAGATTCACGCTTGCCAGCGCCGCTCTAAGCCCAACCGTGCGAATCGCCCTAGGCATGGCACATGATGAAGAAGGGAGACGCGCACTGCCAAACAGGTCGTTTGGTTGAGCACGAGAGGTACTGCGGCCACAGCCCCATGAACTGGCCGAACACTGCCGTGCTATCCCCAGGGGATAGCTGGCACACGCGGCCTTCCATGCCCGTCCAGCCGACGCGCTTCACGGCGCTGGAACAGGCGGACTTCCAGCGACTGGAACACGCAGGCTACCTAAAAGGCCTTTTACAACCTTTTAAAGGTAAGGGGAGTATGGAGTCCTGGGTCACCAGTGCTACCAGGGCGATGTGGAGCCACTCACCCGGCTTCTGGGTGTACCGGCCAGCCTGACGCCGGCTGGCGTTATAGTGGCTGGCACGATGGCGCGGGCAGTGCGTGCCATCGCCCCCTCCCGCTACGTCAGGACGCCCCGACCTTGACCACCGATTTCTTCGCCCGCTTTGAAGCGGAATGCCTGCCGCGCATCGCCGCCGCGATTGGCCAGCATGACCGGCGCTTGCAACTCCACACCCTGCCCGCCGAAGCCCCCGGCCGGGCGCCGCGCCTGCGCATGACGGGGGATGGTCCGCCGGACCTGCGGCGCCACCCCTTTGCGCTGGATATCACGCTGGCGTGGGACGGGCTGGAAGTGCAACGGCTGTTCGCGGCAGGGGGCGATACGCGCTTTGCCGGTTACCTGGCGGCGTTGCCGGCCAAGCTGCGCGCCTGGCAGGAACCGCGCGGGATCGACTTCCGCTCGCTGTCGCAGGCTGACCCGGCGATCCTGATCGGCGGGCTGGATTTCGAGCACTGAGCCTGGTGCACTGACTCAGCCAGCCACCCGCAGCCGGCATACCGCGCTTTCCGTTTGCCCGGGCTCGATCCAGCGCAGCCCCTGGCCGTGGTGGATCGCGTCGGGCAGGCCCACCCACGGTTCCACGCAATAGAAGTCAGAGGTTTCGTTCTCGGACCAGGTCGTCACGGCATGCCATGGCGCGCTGCCGGCGAGGTCGAGTTCGAACGTGACGCGGCGGTCCGGCATCGCCAGCTTGGCGGACGGGCTGTCGCGGAAGACGTGGAACGTGTCCTGCAGGCGTGGATCGTCCAGCTGGTACGTCGTCTCGCCTGGCTCTGCGGGCCCGGGGCTGCCATCGGGCAGCTGGCGCATGCGGTCCGTGCCCGGCAATGCCAGCGACGCTGCGGCACGTTGCGCGTGCGGCAGCGCGAAATAGAAATGGTGGCCGGGATAGCAGGGCAGGCGCTGCGTGCCGGTATTGGTGGTGCGCAGCGTGACTTCGAGGCCGTCGGGCAGCAAGCGGTAGATGGCGTCGAAGACGAATGCAAAGGGGTAGCCGGCGCGCGTTGCATCGCTGTCGCGCAGCGTCATCGTGATCGCGGCTTGCGCGTCGACGGCGCTGACGTCGAAGGGCAGGTCGCGCGCAAAGCCGTGCTGCGCCAGCGTGTGCACCGTCCCTTGTCCGTCGCGCCACTGCCCGGGATTGCCATCGGCAAAATGCCGGCCGATAAACGGAAACAGCAGCGGGTTGCCGCCGCGGACCTTGGCCGGGCGGGACCAGTCGGCGGCGTCCGGCCAGTAGAGGATGTCCTGTCCGCGGTGCACCCAGCGGACCAGCCGGCCGCCGTGTTGCGGGGCGAGCAGCAGGAACGTGTCGGCATCGCCGACCCGGACCAGTGGCTGGCCCTGGAAGTCTTGTGTCGGAAGCAATGGCATGTTGATCGTTGGTGCCGCGCCGTTCGCGTGCCGCCCGGCGCAGCCGCCATGATAAGCCAGTGTGCTGGTGGCAGCGGTCTCAGCTGCTGGTGTAGATGGTGTTGCGCACCAGCGGGTACACCTGCGTCTCCCACCGCCTGCCGTTGAATACCCCATAGTGCCCGACGCCGGTCTGCACGTGATGCATGCGCAGGTAGGGCGGCAGGTCGGTGCACAGCTCCTGCGCGGCCACGGTCTGGCCGATCGCGCAGATGTCGTCGCGCTCGCCCTCGACAGTGAGCAGCGCGGTGCGGTGGATGGCGCGCGTACAGACACGGCGCCCGCCCACGTCGAGCAGGCCCTGCGCCAGCAGGAAGCGCTGGAAGATCAGGCTGACGGTTTCCAGGTAGAACTCCGCCGTCAGGTCCATGGTGGCGAAGTACTCGATGTAGAAGTCGCGGATGGCGTCGGCCTTGTCGTGCTCGCCGCGCTCGCGCAGCGCGTAGAGTTCGCGCAGCGCCTGTTCGTGCCGCTCCAGGTTCATGCTCATGAAGGCCAGCAGCTGCACGTGGCCCGGGTAGACCCGCCGCATCGCGCCGGCAAAGCGCAGCGGCACCATGCCGATCAGCGTGCGCTCGAACCAGTCGAGGGACCGGCTGGTGGCCAGCTCGTTGACCCTGGTCGGGTTGACGCGCGCGTCGATGGGGCCGGCCATCAGCGTCAGGCTGGGCGGCTGGGCGGGGTCCCCGTCCTCGGCCATGAGTGCGGCTGCCGCCAGCGCTGCCACGGTTGGCTGGCAAATCGCCACCAGATGCGTGCCGCCGCCCAGCGTCTGCAGGAAGCCGATCAGGTGCTGCACGAATTCATCGAAGCCGAAGCGCCCGGCCAGCAACGGAATGTCGCGGGGGTTGTGCCAATCGGTGAGATAGACGTCGTGGTCGGCCAGCATGGTCTGGACCGTGCCGCGCAGCAGCGTGGCGAAGTGGCCGGACATCGGCGCCACCAGCAGCACGCGCGGCTGGCCGACGATGCCGTGGCGGCGGAAGTGCAGCAGCGAGCAGAACGGCGTGCGCACGACAACCTCCTCGGTGACCTGCACCGGCCGTCCGCCGACGGTTGCGCTGTCGATGCCGAAGGCCGGCCGGTGGTGCGTGAGCCGCGCCAGCGCGATGAGCTCGCAGACGGCGCGCAGGCGGTGCGCGGCGTCGAAACCGCCTGGCCTGGGGCTCGCGGCCAGCGTCGCGGCAGCGAGCTCCGCCACCGTGCACGCCGGCAGTATCATGTCCGCGTAGGTCTGGTACGCCTGGTACAGCATGGCTCGGCCCCCGTCATTCTGGTTTCCGTATGCCGCAATATATATGCCATCGGCTCGCACTTGGCACGCGCTTTGCGCGGTGCCACGCGAAAGGCGGGCACGAGCGTGCACAAGTTGTGCAAGCTGCGCCTGCGGCAGCTGCATCGCGCCGCATCGTGGCACGAACCGGCCGCCGGCATCAAACTGGTGCCGCACGAGCGCACCGCATGGGTGCGCGGCGCGCTGGCCTCAGGATGCGACACCGATATCGCGAACGCGCCGGCGGGCACCGAGGCGCGGCAAAGGAGGCGTGATGAGCAAGACCACACTCACAATCAGCAGCAAGACCTATTCTTCGTGGTCGCTGCGCGGCTGGCTGCTGGCGCGCTTTGCCGGCCTGGAATTCGAGGAAGTGCTGGTGCCGCCGGACGACGCCGCGGCGCGCGCGGAGATCCTGCTGCTGTCCCCCTCGATCCTGGTCCCGTGCTTGCACCACCAGGGCGTGACGGTGTGGGACACGCTGGCGATCGCCGAATACCTGAACGAAATCCACCCCAAGGCCGGCCTGCTGCCGGAAGACCGTGCCGCGCGTGCCCACTGCCGCGCCATCTGCGGCGAGATGCATTCAGGGTTCGCCGCGATGCGTTCGGCGCTGCCGATGAACCTGAAGGGACATTTCCCCGGCATGAAGGTGTGGTCGCGTGCGCAGGCCGACATCGATCGCATTACGGCGATCTGGACCGAATGCCTGACGCGCTATGGCGGACCCTACCTGTTCGGCACGCGCACCATGGCCGACGCCATGTACGCGCCGGTGGTGACGCGCTTTGTCACGTATGGTGTCATGCTCGATCCCGTGCCGGTTGACTACTGCAAGCAGATCCTGTCGATGCCGGAGCTGCAGGAGTGGATCGCGGCGGCGCGCCGGGAACCCGACGAAATCAGCGAACTGGATGTGGAGTTCTGATGTCGTCGCTGGCAACCGCCGCGGCCGCCGGCCCTACGCCGTGGCGGAGTCGGCCTGCCGTGCCTTCAGGAAGCGCCCGGCGTAGTCGAAGTACCAGTCGAGCGTGTCCGGGTTGGCCATCGCGTCGCGGTTGGCGATGCCCTGGGGCGCATGGCCGAGCAGCAGCTTCTTGATCGGCACTTCCATCTTCTTGCCCGACAGCGTGCGCGGCACGCCGGGTGCCTGCACGATCTCGTTGGGCACGTGGCGCGAGGACAGCGCTTCGCGGATGCGCGTGCGCAGGGTGTCGCGCAGCGCATCATCCAGCACCAGGCCTTCGCGCAGTACCACGAAGAGCGGCATATAGGATTCGCGGCCCAGGTATTCCAGGTCGACCACCATGCTGTCGAGCACTTCCGGCAGGTCTTCCACCACGCGGTACAGCTCGCTGGTGCCCATGCGGATGCCGTGGCGGTTGATGGTGGCGTCCGAGCGCCCGTAGATCACCGCGCCACCGCGCGGGGTGATCTTGATCCAGTCGCCATGCCGCCAGACGCCGGGATAGGTGTCGAAATAGCTGTCGCGATAGCGCTTGCCGTCGGCGTCGCCCCACAGGTAGAGCGGCATCGACGGCATCGGCTCGGTGCAGACCAGTTCGCCCACCGAGTCAAGCAGCGGCTGGCCGTTGTCGTCGAAGGCCTCCACCTTGGCGCCCAGGCAGCGGCACTGCATCTCGCCGGAATAGACCGGCAGCAGCGGACAGCCGGCGACGAATGAGCCGGCAAAGTCGGTGCCGCCCGACATCGGCACCAGCCAGATGTCTTCGCGCACATGGCGGTAGATCCAGTCGTAGGCCTCCACCGGCAGCGGCGAGCCGGTCGAGCCGAGCCCGCGCAGGCGCGACACGTCGGCGATGCGTGCCGGTTCGATGCCGGCCTTCATGCAGTTGGTGAAGAAGGCCGCGCCGGCGCCGAACAGCGTCACGCCGGCGTCGTCGACAAAGCGCCACAGCACGCCCGCGTCGGGCCAGGCCGGGTTGCCGTCGTAGAGCGCGATGGTGGTGCCCAGCAGCAGCCCGGCCACCTGCGCGTTCCACATGATCCAGCCGCTGCTGCTGTACCAGTGGAAGACATCGTCCGGGCCCAGGTTGTTATGGAAGGCCATCAGCTTGAGCTGCTCGATGACGATGCCGCCATGGCCATGCACGATCGGCTTGGGCATGCCGGTGGTGCCGGACGAATAGACGATCCAGAGCGGATGGTCGAACGGCACCGGCTCGATCGTCAGCGGCACGTCGTGCGCCAGCACCTCCTGCCAGGCATGCGCGCGCACGCCGGCAGGCGGTGCCGCAGGGCTGCCGATCTGCGGCACCAGCACCAGGTCGGTCAGCGAGGGCAGGGCGGCGACCAGGTCGGCAAGCACCGGGGCGCGGTCGTAGACCTTGCCGCCATAGCGGTAGCCGTCGACGGCGATCAGCACCTTGGGCCCGATCTGGCGGAAGCGGTCGATCACCGCCACCTGGCCCATGTCCGGCGCGCAGCCCGACCAGACCGCGCCCAGGCTGGCCGTGGCCAGGAAGGCGACGATGGTGGCGGGGATATTGGGCAGGTAGCCGGCAACGCGGTCGCCGCGCTGCACGCCCATCTGGCGCAGCGCATGCGCCAAAGACGCCACCTGCGCTTGCAGCGTGTCCCAGCTGACATCTGCCAGCGGCTGCGCCTCGCCGGCATGGCGGATTGCGGCGCGCTGGCGGGCGCTGCCCGTACCGGCGTGGCGGAATACCTGCTGCACGTAGTTCAGCGTGGCACCCTCGAACCAGCGCGCGCCCGGCATGGTGCGGCGGTCCAGCGCCTGCGTTGCGGGCGTGTCGAAGCGCACGTCGAAATAGGCGCGCACGGCGTCCCAGAAGGCTTCCAGCTCGGTGACCGACCACTGCCAGAGGCTGTCGTAGTCGTCAAAGGCCAGGCCGCGCTCGGCCCGCAGCCAGTGCATGAAGGCGGCGATCTGGCTGCTGTCGCGGAACGCCGCCGAGGGCGTCCACATCAGGTTGCCTTCGGTGAGCGGGGCGGCGGTCGTCATGTCTCCTCCTTGCGCCCGTCTGTCGCGGGCATGGGATGGTGCGATGGTCGTTCCGGGGCGCCTGTGGCGACACCCGGCATCAGCCCGACATGATAACGGGGGACGGGCGCGGTTGCCCGTCAGCGGCTCATCAGAGCGGCTTATCAGCGGTTGGTGGGGCGCTCGAACAGCGTTTCCCACATGGTGTCGACCCTGGCCTTGACGGCCGCGTCCATGGAGATCGGCGTGCCCCATTCCCGCGTGGTCTCGCCCGGCCACTTGTCGGTGGCGTCGATGCCCATCTTGGAACCCAGGCCCGACACCGGCGAGGCGAAGTCCAGGTAGTCGATCGGGGTGTTGTCGACCAGCACCGTGTCCCGGCTGGGATCGACCCGGGTGGTGATGGCCCAAATCACTTCCTTCCAGTCGCGCACGTCGACATCGTCATCGACCACCACGATGAACTTCGTATACATGAACTGCCGCAGGAAGCTCCACACGCCGAACATCACGCGCTTGGCATGGCCGGCGTACTGCTTCTTCATGCGCACCAGTGCCATGCGGTAGCTGCAGCCCTCGGGCGGCAGGTAGAAGTCGGTGATCTCCGGGAACTGCTTCTGCAGCAGCGGCACGAACACCTCGTTCAGCGCCACGCCCAGCACGGCGGGCTCGTCGGGCGGCTTGCCGGTGTAGGTGGAGTGGTAGATTGGGTCGCGCCGCATGGTGATGCGGTCGATGGTGAACACGGGGAACCAGTCCTGCTCGTTGTAATAGCCGGTGTGGTCGCCGAACGGGCCTTCCAGCGCATGCTGGTAGCCGGAGGGGTGGTTCGGGTCGGGCTGGATATGGCCTTCCAGCACGATTTCGGCAGAGGCCGGCACGCTCAGTTCTGACAGCGTCGGCGTGAGGCAGCCGGCCAGCGCCGTGCGGCTGCCGCGCAGCAGGCCGGCGAACTGGTACTCGGACAGCGTATCGGGCACCGGCGTCACCGCGCCCAGGATGGTGGCCGGGTCGGCGCCCAGCGCCACCGCGATCGGGAACGGCTTGCCCGGATTGGCCAGCGCATGCTCGCGGAAGTCGAGGGCGCCGCCGCGGTGCGCCAGCCAGCGCATGATGACCTGGTTGCGGCCGATCACCTGCTGGCGGTAGATGCCCAGGTTCTGGCGCTTCTTGTGCGGGCCCTTGGTCACCACCAGGCCCCAGGTGATCAGCGGCGCGGCATCGCCGGGCCAGCAGGTCTGGATCGGCAGGCGCGCCAGGTCGACGTCGTTGCCCTCCCACACCACCTCCTGGCAGGCCGGGCTGCTGACGCGCTTTGGTGCCATATCCCACACAGATTTGGCCAGCGTGAACAGCTTGCCGGCCTCACGCAAACCGCGCGGCGGCTCCGGTTCCTTCAGTGCTGACAAGACCCGGCCGATGTCGCGCAGGTCTTCCATCGATTCGGCCCCCATGCCAAGTGCGACTCTGTGTGTCGTACCGAACAGATTGGCCAGTACAGGGACGCTATAGATGCCTCCATCGGTGCTGGCTCCGGAAGGTTTCTCAAAAAGGACCGCGGGGCCTCCAGCGCGCAGCAGCCGGTCGCAGACTTCGGTCATTTCCAGGTTGGGCGCGACCGGCCGGGCGATGCGCCGCAGCTCGCCCATGCCTTCGAGTTGGCCGATGAAATCGCGCAAGTCTTTGTATTGCATAGTGAATTCTGTTGTGGTGCGGGGCGGGGGAAACCGTCCGCAAGGCGGCGTCCAAGTCGGTGACGATACACATTCACCGGCGTCGCGGCAAAAAAATCATCAAGACCAAGCCGCGCAAATTGTAAGTTTTTTGTCGCTGACAGCGTACTTTTCCGAACGACCAGCCAAGGCCAGGCCTGCGTTTGCGGGCAATCGGGTGATCCGATGCCGACATGGCAACCATTGTTACAAATAACTATAAGTAGTAGAAAGCGAAGTTTTTATTCTTGACGAGATATAACACCGTTCCTACAATCCGGTCTTGCTCCGTGGAGTGTTGCGTCGCAACATGGATTTTCCCCCTGTGTCAAGGGGTGCACATTAAGAAAATGTGCCAGAAAGTCCCTCCAGCAAGGATCGATGGTCAGGCCTGAATGCAAGCGGGCCGACCGGTCGCCTCCGGCGACTTGCCGGAGCGTAGTGAGTGAGTTTAGTCGTGGCAGGGTGCGCTCCCCCAGAGCGTAGCCTGTTTCCAGTTGGGCGCACGGGGAGCGCCTGCCAACAGATGCTTGGTCGTCACTGCTAGACGGCGCGGCATCCTTACTTGAGTACGTTGAGATCGGGCGCGTGCCGCAGTCTGGCGCGCGAAGCGGGCAACGGATGGAGGTAAGCATGAGCGGTTGGAAAACCCTTCATCTTCCCGGCATCGGGCGGGCCTTGCAGGTCCGTCTCCGACAGCCGGTACCCGGAGTGAGTCGGGCATTGCAGGTCCGTCTCGCGCATCCGGTCGCGGGCCGCGCGTTGCGCGGTGGCCGCACAACGCTGAAGTACGCCCTGAACAGCCTGGGCGTGGTCGCGGTCGTTTCGGCCGTGTCGCTGTCGCTGAGCCAGGAATGGCGCACCACGCTGGCCGCGCTGCTGGCGGGTGACGAAGCACCCGCGGTGCTGGTTGGCGCCGCCATGTCGGCTGCGCCTGCCGTGGCCAGCACTGCCGTGCCGCCGCATTCGGCGGACGTCGCTGCAGCCAAGCTTGCCTTTGGCAAGGGCGGCCTGCCGACCGTGTCGGGCGTGGACGAATGGAGCCTGGCGGCTGCCGCCAAGGTGCCGTCGGTCGCGCACCTGGCCGCGCAGATCCCGGTGACGCGCGTGGCGATGGATGCCCGCAGCACCAGCACGCTGGGCACCGCCCGCGAGCAGGCGGCCGTGGCCGACTACATCGCGCGCAAGTACCGCGTGGCGGCCCAGGCCACCGCGCAACTGGTGAAGGCGGCCTACCTGACCGGCCGCGAGGTCGGTATCGACCCGCTGCTGATCCTGGGCGTGATCGCGATCGAGTCCAGCTTCAACCCGTACGCCGAAAGCGGCGTGGGTGCGCAGGGCCTGATGCAGGTCATGACCAAGGTCCACCAGGACAAGTACGAGGCCGTCGGCGGCGTTGCCGCGGCGCTGAACCCGTACGCCAATATCAAGATCGGCGCGCTGGTGCTCAAGGACTGCATCGCCCGCGCTGGCTCGATCGAAGGTGGCCTGAAGTACTACGTCGGTGCCACCACGGCCACCGATGGCGGCTACGGCGCCAAGGTGCTGGCCGAGCGCGCCCGCCTGCGCCAACTGCTGGGCGTGCGCAACGCGCCCGCCAACGCCGAAAAGCCGGTCGAGGTCAAGGCCCCGGCCGAGCACCTGGCCCCGAGCGAGAAGCTGGAAGCGAACAACGGTCCGCACAACGCCTGAGGGCGGAACGGTATCGCCAATCAGAAAAGCACCCCGCGGGGTGCTTTTCTTTTGCCTGCTTCAGCCGCGGGAGAGGCCGGTCAGCGGAACAGCCTGCCGAGGCGCGCCATCGCCTCCTCGATGTTCTCGCGCGAGGTCGCGTACGAGATCCGGATGTAGTCCTTAGCTGTATGCGGGCCGAAATCCTGCCCCGGCACCATGACCACGCCCGCATCGTGCAGCATCGCCTGCGTCAGCCGGTCGGCATCGCCGGCGGCGGGGTGGTTGACGCCGCGGCAGTCGGCATAGACATAGAAGGCGCCGTCCGGGCGCACCGGCACGCGCAGGCCGAGGGACTCCAGCGCTGGCACGATCAGGTCGCGGCGGCGACGGAACTCGGCCTTGCGTTCGTCGTAGATCGCCAGGGCCTCGGGCGTGAAGCAGGCCAGCGCGGCGTACTGCGCCACGGCCGACGCGCAGATGAACAGGTTCTGCGCGACCTTCTCGAAGGCTTCCACCAGTGCCTCCGGCACCACCAGCCAGCCCAGGCGCCAGCCCGTCATGTTGAAGTACTTGGAGAAGCTGTTCACCGTGACCACGTTCTCGTCCAGGCTCAGTGCCGACACCGGCGGGGCGTCATAGGACAGGCCCTGGTAGATCTCGTCGAGGATGGCAAAGCCGTTGCGCGCGCGCACGGCCTGCAGGATGCGGGCGAGTTCGTCGGGCAGGATCGAGGTGCCGGTGGGGTTGGAGGGCGATGCCAGCAGCACGCCGCGCGTTTGCTCGCCCCAGTTGGCCTCGACCTGCGCGGCGGTCAGCTGGAAGCGCTCGGCCGGGCCGCTCGGGATCATGCGCGCGGCGCCGTCGAAGGCGGCGACGAAGTGCCGGTTGCACGGGTAGCTGGGGTCGGGCATCAGCACCTCGGCGCCGATCTCGACCAGCACCGCGCACGCCAGCAGCAGCGCGCCCGAGGCGCCGGCCGTGACAATCACGCGCCGGGCCGGGATATCCAGCCCGTAGGCCGTCTTGTAATAGCCGGCGATGGCCTCGCGCAGCGGCTGGATGCCGAGCGCGCCGGTGTACTGCGTGACGCCGCGGCGCATGGCGGCTTCGGCCGCGCGCACCACCGGCTCGGCGGCGGTGAAGTCCGGCTCGCCGATGCCCATGTGCACGATATGGCGGCCGGCGCGTTCCAGCGCGGCGGCCTGCTTGGCCAGCTCCATCACGTGGAAGGCGTCGATATTGGCGAGGCGGGAGGCGGTGGCTAAGCGCTGCATGTCCATGGTGGTCCGGGACGGGCCTGGGGCCCGTTCAGCAAGAGGGTAGGTAGGAATGAAAACACCCGCCGGGGCGGGTGTCGTCTGCATCATTGCCGGCGCAAGCCAGCCGTGATGGCGTGGGCCGGCCCGCGGGCGGCTCGGTTGGCAACTCAGCGGCGCGCCGCGACCTCGGCCGCGCGCACCTGGGCGGCAAGCTTGTCCAGCACGCCGTTCACGTACTTGTAGCCTTCGACGCCGCCAAAGGTCTTGGTCAGCTCGACGGCTTCGTTGATCACGACCTTGTACG
Organism: Cupriavidus sp. GW821-FHT07C08; assembly: GCF_059419025.1. Classification (NCBI taxonomy): domain Bacteria; kingdom Pseudomonadati; phylum Pseudomonadota; class Betaproteobacteria; order Burkholderiales; family Burkholderiaceae; genus Cupriavidus; species Cupriavidus sp. GW821-FHT07C08. The sequence goes on along the minus strand of NZ_JBWKQZ010000003.1, from coordinate 328,843 downwards.
GGATGTCGAGGCAGTGCACCAGCTCATAGCTGCCGACCAGCAGGGCGGCACGCTCCACCGGCGACAGCTCGTTCACGGTGCGGTCCAGGAAGGGCTCGAACGCGGCGGTCAGGCGGGCTTCTTCGCGCACCGCGCCGTTGAGCAGCGCGTCGAAGTGCTCGCGATCGGCCTTGTTGAAGCCTTGCGCATCATGCAGGTGGGCCTGGATCGCGCCGATGTCGTTGCGGTTCAGCAGCCACTGGTACAGGCCCTGCAGCGCCAGCTCGCGCGAGCGGCGGCGCGCGCTCTTGGGCGGTGCCTTGGCCTCGGTGCGGGCCGCGGCGGGCTTGCCGCTGGCTGCCTTGCCGCTGTCGTTGTCGGGGGTGTTCGACGTATCACTCATCGTCGTCCTCGTCTTCATCTTCCTGGCCACGCAGCGAATCGAGCGCGACGACCAGGTTGGCCATCTCCACCGCGGCGCGGGCGCAGTCGCGGCCCTTCTCGCGGGTGCGGGCGTGGGCCTGCTCGTCGGTATCCACGGTCAGGATGCCATTGGCGATCGGCACATTGAAGTCCAGGCCGACGCGGGTGATGCCGGCGCCCGACTCGTTCGAGACCAGCTCGAAGTGATAGGTCTCGCCGCGCACCACGGCGCCCAGGGCGACCAGGGCGTCGAACTGGCCGCTCTCGCACATCTTCTGCAGCGCCAGCGGGATTTCCAGCGCGCCGGGGACGGTTACCACCAGGGTGTCTTCGCCCTCGACGCCGAGCTTTTCCAGCTCGGCCACGCAGGCTTCGAGCAGCTCGGCGCAGACCGGCTCGTTGAAGCGGGCCTGCACGATGCCGATACGCAGGCCTTCACCGTCGAGGTTGCTGGGGTAGAAGCCGTGATCCATTGTTCAGTTCTCCAGTTTTCGGGGCGGCAACGGCGCTGGTGCGCGCTGCCGGGGTGTTCGGGTGGCGCAGGCTCAGTCGGCCTGGCCGGTCATGGGTTGGTAGCCGGTGACTTCAAGGTCGAAGCCGGTCATGCTGGGCATGCGCTGCGGCGACGCCAGCACGCGCATCCTGCCCACCCCGACGTCCTTCAGGATCTGCGCGCCCATGCCGTAGGTGCGCAGGTCCGGCTTGCGGCGCGGGCGCGACTGCGGCGCGTCCAGCGCGCTGAACTGCGTGAACAGCTGGTCGGCCGAGTCGCCGCAGTTCAGCAGCACCACCACGCCATTATCGGCGCCGGCGATGGCTTCAAGCGCGGCGGGGATGCTCCACGAGTGCGTGGTGCGCTTCACTTCCAGCAGGTCCAGCACCGAGAAGGGCTCGTGCACGCGCACCAGCGTTTCCTGGTCCGGCGCGGGCGAACCCTTGACCAGCGCCAGGTGCGCCTGGCCGGTGGGCTTGTCGCGGTAGGCGATGCTGTGGAAGGTGCCGTAGGGGGTCTGCATGTCGCGCTCGCCCACACGCTCGATAATGCTCTCGGTGCGGCTGCGGTAGTGGATCAGGTCGGCAATGGTGCCGATCTTCAGGTCATGTTCCTGCGCGAACTCGATCAGGTCCGGCAGGCGCGCCATGGTGCCGTCGTCCTTCATGATCTCGCAGATCACGGCCGCCGGCGTCAGGCCTGCCAGCGCGCCCAGGTCGCAGCCGGCCTCGGTATGGCCGGCGCGGATCAGCACGCCGCCGGGCTGGGCCGTCAGCGGGAAGATATGGCCGGGCTGGACCAGGTCGGTGGGCTTGGCGTCGCGGGCGACGGCGGCCTGCACGGTGCGGGCGCGGTCGGCGGCGGAAATGCCGGTGGTCACGCCCTCGGCGGCCTCGATCGACACGGTGAAGTTGGTGCCGTGCTGGGTGCCGTTGCGGCTGACCATCGGGTGCAGGTCCAGCTGGCGGCAGCGCTCGGCGGTCAGGGTCAGGCAGATCAGCCCGCGGCCGTGCTTGGCCATGAAATTGATCGCTTCCGGTGTGACGAAATCGGCAGCCAGCACCAGGTCGCCTTCATTCTCGCGGTCTTCCTCATCGACGAGGATGACCATGCGGCCGGCGCGGATGTCGGCAATGATGTCTTCGGTACGGGCGATTTTCATGGCGTGCTGAACGGCAAATTGGGGCGAATCGAGCGAAAAACCGGCGAATAGCTGGGGCAGGAACCATGGCCGCGGTTGAAAGCGGCCGGACTGAGGCGGGGCGTCGGGCCGGGCCGGCCAGGCCATATACGCCCGGCAGGTTGCCCAGTCAAGCCGGGTATTGTACGCCAAGGCAGGCAATGCGGGAGACGACGGCACCGGAAAGTACGGCGCCTGCCCGAAGCGGGTGGGGACAGCGGTGCTGCATGGGCCGCCCCGTTGCCGGCAGGGCGCCGGCGTCGGGCTCGGCCGGGGCCTATGCGGCGACGGCCAGCGGTGTGGCGTCGTGGCCCGCGGTGCGCAGCCGCGAGGTCCTGGCGATGCGCGCCCTGGCCGCGCGGGTCGCGTCAGCCAGCGCGAGCTCGCGCGTGAGGAGGCCGGCGTTGGGTTTGGTGAACCTGGCATGCGCGTCCAGCGCATAGGCCCATTCCCACTTGCCGAAAGTGACCTCGGCCAGTGTCACGACGACGTGGCAATGCTTATAGAAAAAACTTTCGCTCATGCTTGTTTCCTTTGTGGGACAGCACGCTGGCCATGGCCTGAAAGCCATGCGGGCCAGTGGCGGTCCGTCAGCCAGCCGCGCAGGTGCAGCCGGCTATCCTGTGGGTCGATGGCGGCGGCGCCGGCATCCTGGGCGATCTCGCAGAGCCGCCCCTTTGCGTGCGGGTCGCACGCGCAAATCATCATCAGCTGGCCTGCCGCCATTTGCCGCTTCTGCCGCCTCAGGCCGGCGCGCATGACCCCGGCACCGATCACGCTGCCCAGCCACCGGCCGATCACGGCGCCAAGCGCCATGCCGCCGAGGTAGGCCATGAAGCCCGCGGCCGCGTTGGCCGGCGTGCCATAGTGGAACACGATCCAGGCCACCAGCAGCGCGCCCGCGACCAGGCCGGCCGCCGCGACTTCATTGCGATAGGTGATCTGCGCCGCGTGGGGCGCGGGCAGGCCTTCGGCCGGCTGGTCGTCGCGCTGGAAGAACCATGGCCCGTCGATGCGTGCGGGCGTCGCGGCCAGCTCGCCAAGCTGCGCGTGCGCGCGCCTTGCCGCGGCAATGTCGTTCAGCCGGAAATACAGTAGGGTGAGCATGGTCATGCCTCGCTTGTTGTCAGGTCCATTTGCCGCTGGACCACGGAAAGCCTGCGAAACGCCGGGCGCCGGGGCGCCGGAATGTCTTCGCCAGGGGTGAGGACGGTGGCTGCAGCCGCGGCCATCCGTCGCCCACGGCCTGGTCCCAGTCGATCAGCAGCGTGGCGGCACGGTGCAGGTGGGTCGCGGCCAGGCGCACAAAGCCCAGGCGCGCGCGCATCGGCGCAGTGGGGTGCCGGTCACGCAGCAGGCGCGTGGCCGGAAGTCGCTGATACAGGATTCTGGCGGTGGGATCGGGCACGGTGGTTTCCTTCATGGGTGCCGGGCAGCAATCCGGCCGGCAATCGAAAGCAACGGCAGGAGCGCCAGCTCGCGGACGAGCGCGCGGCGCGGCGGGCAGGGGTGCATGAAGGTCCCGGTGGTCCCCGTGAGTGGCTTCAGCAGCCACCAGTGCTAGACGTTGTCGAGGGGGGAGGCCCGGGAACGAGTGGCGAGCGCCTGTGGGCATACATGGACTGCAAGCGCTGCCTAACCATTCTAGGCCCAGGGCGTTGCAGGAACCAGCTGACTTACAACAAAGCCGCCACGCCCCGCGCGGCGCACCTTCCCCGGGGGGCGACGGCGCAAGCAAATTGCCACAGGAGGGGGTTGTCAGCGTATGCTCGGGACAAAAGGGCACGCCCCGCCCTGAATGCCGCCGCGCTGGCAGGCGGCGGTTCGGACCTCAAATCAGGGCGCCAGCCCGATCGCGCCCGCGGACTTTGCACAACAAAGGAGACAAAGATGTCGAGGCAGATCAAGAACAAGGCCGAACTGCGTGCCCTGGTACGCGCCGAGCAATCGAAGTTCGCCGCTTGCGAGGGCGCCTGCTTTGGCGATGTGGTCTGGCACGCGCCGGACGCCGGCGGCTGCAACTGGAGCCTGTCCACGATGGAGGGCGGCAACAGCAGCGCCTGTGTGGAAGCGCTGCGTCCCTTTACCGACAAGCTGCGCGAGGCCTATAACGTGCCCGACGAGGGCAGGTAGCCCGCGGGATTACGCGGGGGCCTGCGCGGTCGACAGCATCCGCTCCACATAGCGGGCGATCAGGTCGATCTCCAGGTTCACGCGCGCGCCCGGCTTGAGTTCCTGCAGCGTGGTGACTTCCACGGTGTGCGGGATCAGGTTGATGGAGAACACGCAGCCGTCGGCTTCGTCATTGACGCGGTTGACGGTCAGCGACACGCCGTTGACCACGACCGAGCCCTTGTAGGCCAGGTAGCGTGCCAGCTCGCGCGGGGCGCGGATGCGCAGTTCATGCGATTCGCCCACCGGCGCGAAGTGCACGACTTCGCCCAGGCCGTCGACGTGCCCGGACACCAGGTGGCCGCCCAGGCGGTCGGCCAGGCGCAGGGCCTTTTCCAGGTTGACACGGCCGGTGCTCTCCAGCCCCACGGTCTTGTCCAGCGACTCGCGCGAGACTTCGACGTCGAAACTGTCGGGCGCCATGGCGATCACGGTCATGCAGGCACCCTGGATGGCGATGCTGTCGCCGATGATGACGTCCGACAGGTCCAGCCCGCCCGCGGCGATGCGCAAGCGCACGCCGGCATCGGCGGCGCCCAGCGGGGTAATGGATTCAATGCGGCCGACTGCCGCGACAATGCCTGTAAACATGGTGGTGTCTTCTGCTTAGGGTATTTGGAATCTGGATACGCGGTGCCGGTGGGTGTCGCGCTACGCGTCGTTGCGCCGGGCGATCAGCCGCAGGTCGTCGCCGATCTGCCGGATCTCATGCCAGCGGAACTGCGCGGCGTCCTGCAGGCGCGCCAGCGGCGGCAGGTTGAACATGCCCTGGGCATCGCCCAGCAGCTTGGGTGCGAGGTAGATCAGCAGCTCGTCGGCGCAGTGCTCGCGCACCAGCGAACCGTTGAGCTTGAAGCCGGCCTCCACGTGCAGCTCATTGATGCCGCGCCGGCCGAGTTCTTCCAGCATGCGGCGCAACTCGACCTTGCCGTGCGGGTTGGGCAGGACCACGACTTCGGCGCCACGGCCTTCCAGTGCGCGCTGGCGTTGCCGGTCCCCCACCGCGCAGAACACCAGCACCGGCTTGGCGAACTCGCCGGTGTCCGGCGTCAGGATCTGCGCGTCCAGCGGGACCTCCAGCCGCGAATCGACCAGCACCCGCTGCGGCTGGCGCGGCGTGGCGATGGCCCGCACCGTCAGCGCGGGGTTGTCGTCGCGCACGGTGCCGATACCGGTCAGGATCGCGCACGCACGTGCGCGCCAGGCATGGCCGTCGTCGCGCGCGGCCTGGCCGGTGATCCACTGGCTGGTGCCGTCATGCAGCGCCGTGCCGCCGTCCATCGATGCCGCCACCTTGACGCGCACCCACGGCAGCCCGCGCGTCATGCGCGAGACAAAGCCGATATTCAGGTCGCGCGCTTCCTTTTCCAGCAGGCCGCAGCGCACGTCGACGCCGGCCTCGCGCAACCGCTGCAGGCCGCGCCCGGACACCGATGGGTTGGGGTCTTCCATGGCCGCCACCACGCGCGCCACGCCCGCGCGCACCAGCGCATCGGCGCACGGCGGCGTGCGCCCGAAATGGCTGCACGGCTCCAGCGTGACATAGGCGGTGGCGCCGGCCGGGTCCAGCCCGCGCGCCAGCGCGTCCTTCATCGCCTGGATCTCGGCATGGTCCTGCCCGGCCGGCTGGGTGAACCCCTGGCCGATGACCTGGCCATCCTTGACGAGCACGCAGCCGACGCGCGGGTTGGGCGTGGTGTTGAACATGCCCCGCGCGGCGAGCGCAAGGGCCTGTTGCATGGCGGCGTGGTCGGTATCGGAAAACATTCGGCGGTTGCGTTTGCCTTGGCGCAGCGATCTGGAATACAGGGCTGCCGGGTTATGGTGGTCCGGAGGACTCCGTCGCATCGCAGTCAGCGTCGCGGCCGGGTGTGCAGAGTCGGATACGTCCCTGCGCGCCCAGCCTGACTTGCCGCTGCTCGCCACGGCAGCCGAGCGTGAAAGTGGCGGCCTGGAAACCGCCCTGCTCAGATCGAGAGTATCCCACAGGCAGGAATTTCAGCACATTCGTGCCTCGGCCGGTCTGGCGCAGCGTCACCCACAGGCAGGGCATGCCCGGTTCGACCACGGACAGCACCGCGCGGCGCTCCGGGTCGCCGTCTGCGGTGACCAGTTGCCAGCCGGGACCCAGCGTCGCCTCGCCCGGCAGCGGCTGCAGCGTCACATCGAGGCGGCGCGCCAGTGCGGTGGCCCGCGCCAGCGCCAGCGACGCCGCCAGCCGGTCGGCCGCCAGTGTGACCTGTTGCCGGGCGAGCAGGCCGCTGAACACCGGATAGGATGCCGCCGCCAGCAGTGCCAGGATGGCCAGGCCGGCGAGCAGCTCGGCCAGGGTCAGGCCATGGTGGCGGCGGAGTGCGTGGCGGGTCATCGCGCCTTCAGCAATGGGACGGAAGCGGTCGCTGCACGGCTTCACCTTCGGGCAGCGCCAGCCACTGTCCGGTGCTGCGCAGGATCAGCACGCCGCACTCCGGGTCGGGCCGCTGCGGAACGGCACGCAATTCAACACAGGAATCCAGGCCGGCCTGCGGGCATGCCGCGGCTGTCACGGTATGACGCACGGTGCCGGTGGCCGGTACGGGAAGTGGCCATTCCCCGGCGGCCACTTCGCCACCGGGTTCGGCGGCAAACGTCATGGCGCCGACGGCATGGCGCTCCAGTTGCAGCATTCCCTCGGTCAGCGCGGTACGCGCCTGCGCCCGCCATCCCCGCAACAGGTGGTCGTGCCACGCGGGCACGGCGATGGCCGCAAGGATGGCGAGGACGGCCAGCGCAGGCCGGCACAGGCCAGCCTGTTGGCCATGCCGCAGTGTCCCGGTGGCCGGCCTGCGACGGCGGCGCCGGCGCCAGATCGCCGGCGGCGGTGCCGGGTGTTGGCAACGGGTCGGCGCCTTATGGGCGGTCACCGAGACTGGCAGGGACCGTCAAAGTAGCTGTCGCGAGCAGGCGAATACGTGCCTAAGCGTGAAGGATTTGCAGAATGTTGTTTCGGTCGTCCTGGGAACAGCTACCAGGCCGCCTCGCTTACTGACACACCGAGGTTTGTGTCGGCACGGGCGCGCATACGCGGACCCTGCCCAACTGGCTGATATCGATGAGCTTCTGGTTGCCGGTGCCCAGTCCCATCAGCACCTGGGCAGACTGCATCGCATCCGCCAGCGTGCGTGTATAGCCTACGGGCGAGTAGGAGAGGACCGCCGACTGCGGCGTGCTGGAGAACGCTACGGTCAATCCCTGGGCGGAGGGGACATGCTGAACCAGCACGGTTTGGCCAGTGCAGTCCGCGTTTCGATTGGGGTTCAGGCAGACAGTCCAGCCGTTCTGCCAGTCATTGCTGACGGGCGCCACGGTGACCCAGCTATTGCGCGATAGCGCACTGGCCCGTGCCAGGGAAAGCGACGAAGCCAGCGCGTCTGCTTCAGTGGCAAGCGTGTTGCGCTGAATGAACGAAGTGTAGGCGGGTGCCGCCATGCCGGCGAGGATGGCCAGTACGACCAGTGTGACCAGCAGTTCGATCAGCGTGAACCCGGTCTGAGGTTGGGGGGCTTGGTCGCGCATCACCAGCACCCCTGGGGCAGGTTCGCGAAGGCCGTGACATTGTTGATCAGCACGCCACGCTCGCCGGTGCTGCGTAGCAGCAGCGTGCCACACCGGTTGTCGGCGATGGCGGGCGTGGCGCTGACCTGCACGCATTCGTTGAATGCCAGGCCCGCGCACGCGCCGGATGCGATCGTGTAGTTGCCGCTTTCCGAGGCTTGAGGGAAGCCGCGCCAGGCCCGCATGCTGTCGGCGGGGTCGACGTAGGAGTTGGCCTGTGCGTAACGACGCTCCAGTGCCTGCATGGCCGTCATCAGTGCGGCCTTGGCTTCGGTGCGGCGCCCGCGGGCAACATGTTCGGCGTAGTTGGGATACGCAATGCCGGCGAGGATGCCAAGGATGGCGATGGCAATCAGCATCTCCATCAGCGTGAAGCCGCTGGCGTGGTGACGCCAGTCACGGTGGCAGCGCTTCATTTTGCGGCTCCGAAATTGCGAATCTCGCGCCAGCCAAGGCGCCCGGTGGTGGGATGCCCCCCGTCGGTGGCTGTATTGCCGGACACAAGCGGCCTGCTGGACAACGACGCGCCTGCGCTGCGGCCACCGCCCGATGCGCCGAACGAAAACACGTCGATGGACTTCAGCGTAGTGATCTGGCCGACAGCATTGCGTTGCGGATCCACCGTGGTCCTGGTCTGGATCAGCACCGGCGCACCCAGGATGCCGAAGGTGGAGGGATCGCCGGTCGATGTCCCCGTGGCGGGCATGCCGGTCAGCGCATTGATCTGATAGCGTCCGCTGTTGCTGGCGGCACCGCAAAGGTCATCGCCGGTCATCAGCGAGTTGAACCAGATCTTTCCGTAAGCCGGTACGAGCGCGGTGACCTGGCGTTCTCCGTTGCCAGGGAAATCAAAGTACCACCCCGCCTTCTGTCCCGTCTTTGAGCCGAGGCTATAGCTGCGTGACGAATATTCGTAAGCGCCTTTGCTGTTGCGGGTCAAGGTGACCGGGTTCAGCATGCTGCGGTCTGCGATCGACTGTGAGCCTCCCGCATCGTAGATGCCGTACATGGCGTTCCGGGTCAGCGTGCCGGTGGTGATGGTGTCGGCAGGCTCCAGGTACTTCCCGGTGCCGAACACCACCATGTAGCCTCCGGGCGCGTAGACCCATTTGGGCTGGACGGTGATCGGCTGCGGTTTTCCGCTGGCATCGCGGGCCTGGAAAAGCGGCCGTCCATAGTTGCCGCCGCCGTAGTAGGGCAGTGCCCCGGCAGCGTTCCAGGTGGATGGGCCGCCATTGAGGATGAACTTCCAGAGTCGGCCCTGGAGGTCGCCGGCGTAGGCGGCGACGGTCTGCCCGTCGGTAAGCCGCACCAGCGCCGGCGAGCTCAGCCCGTTGGCAATGCTGGCGGTGGCGTCCGCTGCCATCGAGATCTTCCAGTAATTGACGCCCAGTTGCCACGGCGTCCCGGCCGGCTTGTCCAGTGCCACGATGAACAGCACCGAAGGCGCAGCCGGATTGCTCGCGCCATCCGCATCGTTGGCATTCAGGCCGTTGCCGGTCATGGCAAACCACTTGTACACAGGCTTGTTGTCGGAGTCCTTGCCGGCAAACAGCTTGACGATCTGGGGCGGCGACATGACGTTGCCCATGTCGGCATCATCCTTGTCCGTGAACTCCCACAGTACATTGCCGGTCCCGACGCTGGCAGGATCGCTGACATTCAGCGCAAAGAGGCCTTGCGCGCCGCCGCCCATGCCAGAGACCAGCACGGTCTGCCAGGCGTTGCCCACCCTGGCTTCCGCCACGGCAGGCGTGGCGTCCACGTAAGGCCGATGGATATAGCTCGGGGTGGTCAGCTGGGCCAGGTTGGCGAACACTGCGTTTGGCACGTAGGCAAACAGTTCAGAGCCATTGGCCGCATTGAAGGCGTGGAGCATGCCATCGTTGGCGCCGATAAATACGGCGGCAGTACGCCGGCTGTGGGCCTTGTAGAACGCGATGTAGTCGCTTTCGGCGATGGTGCCGGATGGGGCCGCCATATAGACGGGGCCCGAATTGACGATGTCGCCCAGCAGTGAGTCGCGCAAGCGCATGGTCCCCGTGCTCCCGGTGGCTTGCTCCTGGCTGCGCTCGCCACGCAGGTAGCTGAGCCGGCTCTGGGCTACGGTGTCAGTCTCTGTCGGCACGATCTTCAGTGCGGCCTTCTGCGCGGCGTTGAGAGATTTCCATTCGAAGGTGGCGCCAGAACCCGCGCCGGTTCCTACATTGTCGGCCGTGCCCGACGGGACCCAGGTCAGCAGATTGCGGGCAGCGGTGCGGGCAGTCAGCACCTTGCCGGCCTCCCAGGTTTCGGTATTGGAGATCTGAACACCGGTATTGGGATCATTGGTCACCGCCAGTGCCGACAGGCGACCGTTCCATCGCTGGTCGAATCCGGGGGTGAACAGGAGCGTGTCGCTCGCGACCTGGGAAGAGGTCAGCGCCACGCCAGATAACGTACCTGCCGCATTGACGATTTGCGCGAAGACCTTCTTGATGGAAGCGATCATGGCGGCCGGCTGCCCGGCCAGGAACCAGTTGGCGGGGACATTGGATCCGCCCGACGATTCCCATTCGGCATTGCTGGTGACGGTGGTGCCGCTGGCCCCCTTGGTGCGGAACGGATTGCCATCACCGTTCTGGTCGTCAAAGCCGCCGTACTTTGCCGCCAGGTACATCTGGCTGCGGCGCTGTTCATCGCCCACGCTGCCGTCCCCGTTCTCATTGACGTCGATGCTGAACGTGGTGACGCGCAATTCCGGCATATCCGGGCGGAAGCCGTAGGTATGGGCCCAATACGCGACGCCGGCCATATAGTAGGTGCCGTGGCCGCTGGAGCCAGTGTCGGCGCCAGCGAGGTTGGCGAGCGAGGCGTCGGGGCGGCTGTTGCCGGATGTTCCCGAACTCTCAAGATCGGCCACCGCCTGGGTCCAGGTCGTGACATCGAAGCTGTACTTGCTGTATTTCGATATCGCGTCGGCCGGCCTTGCCGAGTCGTTGGCAGAGACCTGCTTGCCACCGGAGAGGTAGGTCGTCCTGGTGTTGCCGGGGATGTATCGGTCCCAGTGCGTATTGATATCGGCAATGGCAAGGACGTAGTTCTTCTGGCAGCTGGCAAGGATGGGGTCCGTCCATTGCGTGTAGACCGGAAATCCATCCTTGTAGGCGCTGGCGTTGTCGATGGCTTCGGGCGTTGGTTGTCGGCCTTGCAGGTAGCGGATGCTCTCGTAGTAGAGCTCGCCGACGGGATCCAATGACTTGTAGGCGCCGGAACGCCCGAACTGATTCAGGTAATTGATGACACCGCTGATGTTCTCTGACGCGCTCTCGGGGTTCTGGATGAATACGCCGTCGTCATCCCATTCCCGGCGCAGGTTGCTGGCTTGATTGAAATTGCTGTCGACGGTGTTTGGCCCTACATACTTCAGGGGCGCGCGCAAGACACCGCCATAGCGGGTACTGGCACTGTCGTTCAGATAGCCAAACGCGCCAAAGCGGACCTTGTCGGCATTGCGCTGCATTTCACCAGCCGGCTTGTACCCGGTGCGATACAACTTGCAGAGATCGGTGCGGGACTTGGCTTCGCTTGCATCGCAGACTTGCACCCGTACCAGGTAGGTGCCCTGGTTCTTGTACTTGCCGGGGCTCGAGCAGCTGGCGCCGGACTCGGTGCTGTCCCCGAAGAACACCTTGTTGCCGCATGAAGTGATGTACAGGGTCCGACTGGTGAAAGGCGTGACTGAGGACGCCTTGTCGTAAGTCTTGCGGGGGAAGTAAGAGTTGCTGTTGAAAAAACTGTCCTGCTGCACGGCACGTTGCAGGATGGTCTGCGTGGCGGTGTCAACCACGCGGTCGCCCCCGGTCAGCGCGTATCGCAGCATATCGATGGCCGAGGCCGTGGCCCAGTTCATGAAGTTGCCGCTGAACTGGCCCGCGCATGTGTGATCGGCCGTGTTGGCGTCGCCAGCAATGACAAAATAGCCATTGCTGGTGCCGCCCCCGCTGTAGTTGTAGCACTTGAGCGGATTGAAGTAGCCGATGTATTCGGTGGCCGGCGAATACGTGCCGGAGCGATAGGCTGCCCCAACCGTGGGGAACTCTACCGAGAGCGTCAGCAGCAGGTTGGGATGGATATTCTGATTGCGGCCGTACAGCGGTGCCTGCGCGATCTTGACGGTCGCGAGGCTGCTCTGTTCTGTGGCGGCAAGCAACGGGCCGGCGGGCAGGCTGAGAAGCGCAGCCATTGCCGCGAACAGGAATTGCCGGATGCGGCTCATTTGCCGTGCTCCGCGACAATCATGGACGTTGCCATTCATTCCCCCTTTCGGTAGTACGACTGCAACATGACCCGGGTCGCCGGGTTTGCGCCAAAGCCGACCGCCGTGACGCGGAAGATGTATGCGCCCTCGCTCGCGCCCGGCGACATGTCGTTGATCGGCTCGATGATGTAGCGCGGCAGGGCGGCAGGCAGCAGCCCGCCGGTCGCGGTCGGGAACCTGCGGCCGGTGAAGGTGCCATAGGCGGTGGTGCGTGCGTTGGCGCCAGCCTGGCTGAAGTCAACGGTGAGCCAGTTCGGCGTACCGTCGAGCACCGGGTCGCACAATCCCTGGAAGGGCGAGGCGCCTGTTACACCCGTATTGCAGCCCGCCACGAACGGCAGGACGTTCATCGTGGTGCCGGAGAAGATGGCCGACCGGCTGGTTGGGGCGGCGACACCCTGGATGTCTATTTCTGCATCCAGCAAGGCTGCCTCGGCCGCTTGCTGAGCCAGGTCCCGGTCGCGCTGGTTCGATGCCATGCGCTTGCTGCCAATGGCCAGCCGGGCACCGGCGATGGCGATGACGCTGATGATCAGCAGCATCACCAGGGCGGTGATCAGCGCGATGCCACGCGGGTTGGGCTGCACGGTGCGGGCGTTCATGTCGGCGAGCACGTGGTGCAGGTGGCCATGTTCCGGAGCTGTACGGTGACGGTGTACAGGCGTCGCATGCGCTGCAGTTGCGTGGCTGGCGTGAAGGACGTGTCGTTGCCCGGCGAGCCCGGGAACAGGCGCCCAAACAGGCGGAAGGTTGGCGGATCCTGAGGCGATGCGCTGGCGGTATCGCCCATCAGCACCATGGCCATCTTGATTGCGACGACGTTCTGCCAGGTGGTGGGCAGGGCCAGCACCTCGGTGGCTGACAGGAAGCGGTCCGGGGTCTGGTCGAAATTCGTATCCACGCCGTAGAGCACCTGGAAGACTTCGACGCCTGAGATCAGCGAAACAGCCTGGTACGCCGTGCCCGCCGTGAGGATTTCCTTGTTGGTGGCGTCCCGTGGACGATAGCCACACATCAGCTGAGGCATGCCGCTGGCATCGTTGCTGACATAGAAAACCGCCATGCCGCGCGCGAGGTCTGCGTCTTCCCAGGCCTGCGGCTCGGCGACGCCGTTGCCGGAGCAGTCGATCATGCTGTTGTCCGGAACGGTGCGGTCCTGCTGCGTGCCGGAACCGAAGAAGCGGACCTGCAGCACATCGCTCTTGTTCACGGCGCCAGGTTGAGCAGGACACGCGAGGTTTTGCGCCGGGTTGCCGAGGTCTTGCGTCGGGGCGCCGCAGCTGTCGAGGCCGCTGATGGTCGGCGACAGGCTCGTGGTCGTGAGCATGACGCCTCCAGGGCTGGGCGCGGGTGGCCCGCTGGCGCCGGGCGAGGCCGCCGCGCTGTTGCCCGCATAGTTGCTCCAGGCGGCCTGGCGCACGATCCGCACCACGGTATCCACCGCAAAGCGGCCTTTCTCATCCAGCGCCGTGGTGTCGTCGATGCTGTTGTAGTTGGCTCGCCCGGTCAGGTAGAGCGCCGCGGCAGCCATGATCAGGAGCAGGCTCAGCGTCATCGCTACCATCAGCTCCACCAGCGACAGCCCCAATTGACGATGCCGGCCGGGGTTGTGATACATCCTGGCGTTCCGCATGTCAGTTCACCGTGCCCTGCGTGGCCACGATGACCACCTGGGGGCGCGTGCCCATATCGGACATGTCGACCCGTGCAGCGACGGTTTTGGCGGCAAGCCGCGAGATCCAGCCGATCTTGATGACAATCGGTGCATCGTCCGGGCGGCCAGTGGCCGATGGCGTGCATCCCCATGAGAAGCCGGTGGTCTGGTCGTACGCGACCATGTCCCGGCAAATCACGGCGCGTCCGCCAGGCAGGCCTATGCTGACACGCTCCCAGAACTCGGCGACATCGAAATCCGCCAGTTGCTGTGCGCACCCGGCCGCCGTGCCCGAGCAGGCGATCGCGTATGGGCTGTTTGCTGCCGTGAGCGCGGGTGGCTGCCCGGTGGCCGTGTCGATGAAGTAGCGGTTCGGGGTGATGGCTTCCGCAGCCGCGCCGGTTTGCGAGACGGCAGGATTGGCACGCATGCGCTCGGCCATCTCGGTGGCCAGCTGCATGGCAGTGGTGTCGTAGGAAGCTTGTTGCGTGAAGCGGGATGAATTCAGCAGCAGGCTGGCGACGCCGAGCACGCCAACCGCCAGAACGACAATTGCCACCAATGCTTCGAGCATGGCAAAGCCGGCTGCCCCGCGGCAGCGTTGACCCATTCTGACCCCCGTCAAAAGACGTCCGACTTCGTTAACTTCTTTTTTTGGTCTGCAATCCGGGCCCTTTTAATATGCGACAGCGGGCCTTGCGGAAATGCAACGGGGATTAAACAACGACTTTGTTACTTTTGCTACCCCTTCCGAGGGGTGGACACCGCGAATTCGTCCAGTACGTCGCGGAATTCCGACACGTCCTCAAAGCTCCGGTAAACCGAAGCAAAGCGGATATACGCAATCTTGTCGAGCTTGCGCAATTCGCGCATCACCAGCTCGCCGACCTGGCTGCTGGGGATTTCCTTTTCGCCCAGTGCCAGCAGTTTTTCTTCGATGCGGGTGATGGCTTCGTCGATGGCTTCGGCCGAGACCGGGCGCTTGCGCAGCGCCAGGCGCATGGAATCCTTCAGCTTGGCGCGGGTGTAGTCCACGCGCGAGCCGTTTTTCTTGACGATGGCGGGGAAGAACAGCTCGATCCGCTCATAGGTGGTGAAGCGGCGGTCGCAGGCTTCGCAGCGCCGGCGCCGGCGCACGGCATCGCCGTCTTCCGACATGCGCGTGTCGAGTACCTGGGTATTGGAATGACCGCAAAAGGGGCATTTCATGCCGGACCACCTTCAGTTGAACCCCGTCGCCTTGTCCGTGTTGTCGTTCTGCGGTGGCGGGGCGGGTTGGCGAGGCCCGCAAGCCGGTGCCGCGGGGCGCCGGCTTGCGGAGCTGCCGGCCGCTCATGCGAAATCCGCATGGGCGGCCTCGATGCATCAGCCGTAGACCGGGAAACGCTTGGTCAGGGCTGCCGCCTGCTCGCGCACGCTGGCGATGTTGGCGGCGTCGTGCGGGTTGTCCAGCACATCGGCGATCAGGTTGCCGACAATGCGGGCTTCTTCTTCCTTGAAGCCGCGCGTGGTCATGGCCGGCGAGCCCAGGCGGATGCCCGAGGTCACGAACGGCTTTTCCGGATCGTTGGGGATGGCGTTCTTGTTGACGGTGATATGCGCCTCGCCCAGGACGCGCTCGGCTTCCTTGCCGGTGATGTTCTTGGCGCGCAGGTCGACCAGCATCACGTGGCTTTCGGTGCGGCCCGAGACAATGCGCAGGCCGCGCGCGATCAGGGTCTCAGCCAGCACGGCGGCGTTCTTCACCACTTGCTGCTGGTAGGCCTTGAACTCGGGCGTCAGCGCTTCCTTGAACGCGACCGCCTTGCCGGCGATCACGTGCATCAGCGGGCCGCCCTGGATGCCGGGGAAGATCGCCGAGTTGATGGCCTTCTCGTGCTCGGCCTTCATCAGGATCACGCCGCCGCGCGGGCCGCGCAGGCTCTTGTGCGTGGTGGTGGTGACGAAGTCGGCGTGCGGCACCGGGTTGGGGTAGACGCCCGCGGCGATCAGGCCGGCGTAGTGGGCCATGTCGACCATGAAGTAGGCGCCGATCGACTTGGCCACCTTGCTGATGCGCTCGAAGTCGATGCGCAGCGCGAAGGCCGAGGCGCCGGCGATGATCAGCTTGGGCTTCTTCTCTTGCGCCAGCTTTTCCAGCGCGTCGTAGTCGATGTCTTCCTGGGCGTTCAGGCCGTAGCTGACCACGTTGAACCACTTGCCGCTCATGTTCAGGGCCATGCCGTGGGTCAGGTGGCCGCCTTCGGCCAGGCTCATGCCCATGATGGTGTCGCCCGGCTTGAGCATGGCGAAGAACACGCCCTGGTTGGCCTGCGAGCCCGAGTTGGGCTGCACGTTGGCGGCGTCGGCGCCGAACAGCTGCTTGACGCGGTCAATGGCCAGCTGCTCGACGATGTCGACGTACTCGCAACCGCCGTAGTAACGCTTGCCGGGGTAGCCCTCGGCGTACTTGTTGGTCAGTTGCGAACCCTGCGCGGCCATCACGGCCGGCGAGGTGTAGTTTTCGGAGGCGATCAGCTCGATGTGGTCTTCCTGGCGCTGGTTTTCCTTCTGGATGGCGGCAAAGACCTCGGGGTCGATCTGGTCGATCGTAAAACGGCTGCGTTCGAACATGGCGAAACTCGTCTGAAAAAAGGGAATCCGATTAGCGCATCGGGGGTAGGGCGCGCGGGGAAGGCTAGCGGCGACCAGCACCGGCGGCACGTTGTAACCGTCGGTGCAGGGCGCACCCTGCTTCCCATTCGCTGCCCAGGCGAGCGGCAGGCGCAAGCAACTTCACGCCTAGGCGTGCTGAACGTTACGCGAACGCGCAATGGACGTCACGCCAGAGAACTTGCGCTTCCTCGTGGTAGTGCCCACTGACTTCGCCAGTCGCGCAAGATGGAATGGTTGCGCGCAGTGTAGCGCGAGGCGGGCGCCCGCCGCAAGCCGTCGGCCCCGCCAGGCAAGCACTGGCAAGGGCTGGTCAGCAACTTGCTGTTGCAAAGTCGTCATGCGGGTTTACACGAAACCGCTATCGCTCTCCGTTACAATCGCGGCCATGACAAACTTT
Organism: Cupriavidus sp. GW821-FHT07C08; assembly: GCF_059419025.1. Classification (NCBI taxonomy): domain Bacteria; kingdom Pseudomonadati; phylum Pseudomonadota; class Betaproteobacteria; order Burkholderiales; family Burkholderiaceae; genus Cupriavidus; species Cupriavidus sp. GW821-FHT07C08. The sequence goes on along the minus strand of NZ_JBWKQZ010000003.1, from coordinate 311,996 downwards.
GTCTGGACCCTGCGGGTGTATTGGGAAGACACCGACGCGGGTGGCGTAGTGTTCTACGCCAACTACCTGAAGTTCTTCGAGCGCGCCCGCACCGAGTGGCTGCGTGCGCTCGGCATCGAGCAGCAGTCGCTCGCCGACGAGGCGGGCGTGGTCTTTATCGTCCGCAGCACGGCGGTGGACTACAATGCGCCCGCCCGGCTGGATGACCAGCTCGAGATCCGCACGCGCATCGACCGGGTCGGCCCGGCGTCGGTCCAGTTCACCCAGGAAGCCTGGCGTGGCGAGTTGATGCTGGCCTCTGGCGCGATCCGCGTTGGGTGTGTCGATCGAAGCACTTTCCGTCCCGCCCCGATTCCCGACCCCGTTCTAGCTACCATCAAGTCCGCACGATGAATCCCGTGACCGTCACGCAAGACATGTCGATCATAACGCTGGTGCTCCACGCCAGCCTGCTGGCACAGGCCGTCATGGCACTGTTGCTCGTCATGTCCCTGTTTTCGTGGACCTATATCTTCCGCAAGCACCTGGCACTGCGCTCGGCGCGCACCCAGACCGAGGGGTTCGAACGCGACTTCTGGGCCGGCGGCGACCTGCAGGCGCTATATAACAGTGCCCTCAACAACCGCCACAACACCGGCGCGCTGGAGCGGATCTTTGAATCCGGCATGGGCGAGTTCCTGAAGGCGCGCGAGCGCGGCAACGAAGCCGGCGCGCTGCTCGATGCGGCCCGGCGCGCAATGCGCGCGGCCTACCAGCGCGAGATGGATGTGATGGAATCGCATCTGCCGTTCCTGGCATCGGTGGGTTCGGTGAGCCCGTATATCGGTCTGTTCGGCACGGTCTGGGGGATCATGAACGCATTCCGCGGCCTGTCGAATGTGCAGCAGGCGACGCTCGCATCGGTGGCCCCCGGTATTGCCGAGGCGCTGGTGGCGACCGCGATCGGCCTGTTCGCGGCGATTCCGGCGGTGATCGCCTACAACCGCTATGCCACGGAGATCGACCGCCTGGCGATCCGCTTCGAGAGCTTCATGGAAGAGTTCCTGAACATCCTGCAACGGCAGGCACGCTAACTGCACACGTATCGAATCTAATCCAGACGGTCCGGGCGCAAGCCCGGGCCGGCGTTTCCAGGAGTCCTGCAATGGCAGCCATTCAGCGCCGCGGCGGCTCGCGCCGCCGGGCCAGCGCCGAGATCAATGTCGTGCCGTACATCGACGTCATGCTCGTGCTGCTGGTCATCTTCATGGTGGCGGCGCCGATCGTGAGCCCCGCCACCGTCGACCTGCCCACCGTGGCCAACGCCACGCCGCAGCAGAAGGCGCCGCCGATCGTGGTCACCGTGCACGAGAGCGGCCAGCTCACCGCGCGCGGCAAGGACAACGCCGGCAACTCCTTCGAGCGCAAGCTCGACAAGCAGGGCCTGCTCGACTTTGTGCACCAGCGCCAGAACGAGAATCCCGACCAGCCGGTGGTGATTGCCGCCGACCGCTCGGTCAAGTACGAGGCGGTGCTGGACGTGATGTCGATCCTGAAAGCCGACGGCATCAAGCGCGTCGGCCTGATGGTCAAGTCCAAGACCTCCTGACGCATTGAAGCGCCTATCTGATTGCCGTTGCGCCTGATGAAGACCGTCGCCGCCTATCCCTACCAGCCGGTCAAGGAGCGGGGAACCCTGCGTTCCTTCCTGTTCGCGCTCTTCATGCACATGCTGCTGGCTGTCGTGCTGTACTACGGCGTGCGCTTGCAGAGCAGCACCCCGGTCGGCGCCGAGGCCGAGCTGTGGGAAGAGATTCCGGCCGCCACCGCGCCCCCGCCGCCGCCGCCGGCGCCGGTGGTGCAGCCGCGCCCGGCCCCGCCGCTGCCCGAGGTGAAGAGCAAGGTCGAGGACGACGCCGACATCGCGCTGGAACGCCAGAAGCGCCGTGCCGAGGCGGCAGCGCGCGAAGAGGCCGAGCGCAAGCAGGCGGCCGCGCGCAAGGAAGCCGAGCGCAAAGAGGCGGAACGCAAGGAAGCCGAGCGCAGGGAAGCGGAACAGCGCGAGGCCGAGCGCAAGGAAGCCCAGCGCAAGGACGACGCGAAGAAGAAGGCAGCGCAGCAGCAGGAACAGCAGCGCAAGGAGCAGGCCGAGCGCAAGGAAGCAGAACGCAAGGATGCGGACGCCAAGGCCAAGGCCCAGGCGGACGCCAAGGCCAAGGCTGACGCCGAGAACAAGGCCAAGGCCAAGGCGGATGCCGACGCCAAGGCCAAGCGCGAGGCTGCGGCCAGTGCCCAGCGCAAGAGCGAGCTGGCGCGCCTGCAGGCGCTGGCCGGCGGCTCCGGCGCGGGCGGTGGCGGCGTGGGCAGCACGGCCGGCGCGGGTGCCGGCGGCGGTGGCAAGGCGTCGCCGGGCTATCCCGACCGCGTACGCCGCCGCGTGAAACCGAACATCGTCTTCACCGACGACGTAGACGGCAACCCGACTGCGGTGGTGTCCGTGCGGCTGGCGCCGGACGGCTCGCTGATGTCGGCGCGGCTGGCCAAGTCCAGCGGCAACTCGGCGTGGGACAACGCCGTGCTGCGCGCGGTCGAGCGTTCCGACCCGCTGCCGCGTGACGAGGACGGCAAGGCGCCGGCCAGCTTCACCATCACCTTCCGGCCGAAGGACTGAGTGGCCCGTAACGCATGATTTGCAACATAATGCAACCTTCATCGCCGGGTTTCAGTCCCATCGCTACCATGGCAGGTTGCCTGACGCGGCCGGCAGTGTGCAGCACGCACGCAGATCGGGCATGCGCCATGCGCAGCGCCCGACCTGCCCGTTTTGCCGATTGCCTGCCGTGCCCGACGAATCTTGTAATCGACTGAGGAGCAGCATGCGAAAGCTTTGGGCCCCCAACTGGCTGTCCGCGAGGCGGCACAACGCAACCCAACCCGAATCCCAACGCGCCATCGGCCCGGCCCCCCTGGCCGGCCGCCGCGCGCTGATGGCCTGGCTGGCCGCGGCGATGACGATGGCAGCCGGCGCCGCGCACGCGCAACTCAACGTTGAGATCTCCGGGGTCGGTTCCAGCCAGATCCCGGTTGCGACCGCCAACTTCCAGGGCGAGGCCCAGGCCCCGCAGAACCTGACCGCGATCATCCGCGCCGACCTGACGCGCAGCGGGCGCCTGCGCAATGTCGATCCGGGCGGCGCCACGGTGGCGGAATCCGCCAATGTCGACCTGGGCAGCTGGAAGTCGCGCGGCGCCGATGCCTTCGTCGCCGGCAGCGTGACCCCGGCCGCCGGCGGCAAGTATGAGGTCCGCTTCCGCCTGTACGACACCGTCAAGGGCCAGAGCCTGGGCGGGCTGGCCTTTACCGTCAACCAGTCCCAGCTGCGCGTGACCGCGCACAAGATCGCCGACTACATCTATGAAAAGCTGCTGGGCGAGCGCGGCGTGTTTGCCACGCGCCTGTCCTACGTGTCGAAGGTGGGCGGCCGCTACCAGCTGCTGATTTCCGACTCGGACGGCCAGAACGCGCAGGTGGCGCTGACCAGCAACGAGCCGATCATCTCGCCGTCGTGGTCGCCGGACGGCGCGCGCGTGGCCTATGTCTCGTTCGAGGCCAGGAAGCCGGTGGTGTATGTGCACGACCTGGCCAGCGGCAAGCGCACGCTGGTGTCGAACCAGAAGGGCAACAACAGCGCGCCGTCGTGGTCGCCTGACGGCCAGCACCTGGCACTGGCGCTGTCGCGCGACGGCAATACCCAGGTCTACCAGGTCAATGCCGACGGCTCCGGCGTCCGCCGCCTGTCCCGCAGCAGTGCCATCGACACCGAGCCGCAGTACTCGCCCGACGGCAAGAGCATCTACTTCACCAGCGACCGCGGCGGTGCGCCGCAGGTCTACCGCATGCCCGCTTCCGGCGAGGAAGGTGGCGGTGCGCAACGTGTCACCTTCAAGGGCAGCTACAACGTGAGCCCGCGTATTTCGCCGGACGGCAAGTACCTGGCGTACATCTCGCGCGCGGGCGGCTTCAAGCTGCAGCTGCAGGACCTGAGCAACGGCGACGTGACGTCGCTGACCGATACGGCCAACGACGAAGCCCCCAGCTTTGCCGCCAACGGCAAGTACATCCTCTATGCCACCCGCGTGGGCGGTCGCGCGGTGCTGGCGGCGGTTTCCACTGACGGGCGTACCCGGCAGGTTCTGTCCCTCCAGTCCGGCGATGTTCGCGAGCCGTCCTGGGGTCCTTTCATGCAATAACAGGAGTCATTCACCATGCCCCAACTGATGAGCAAAACCCTTGCCGTTGCCGCACTGCTGGCCCTTGGCGCCTGCAGCTCCGGCGTCAAGCTGGACGACACCGCCAAAGCCGGTGCCGGCGCGGGCACCGGTGCCGATGCGCGCGCCGTGACCCCGGTGACGGCCGCCGATCCGCTGAACGATCCGAACAGCCCGCTGGCCAAGCGCAGCGTGTACTTCGACTTCGACAGCTACAGCGTCAAGTCCGACTACCAGGGCATGCTGGGCGAGCACGCCAAGTACCTGGGCTCTAACAAGGGCCGCAAGATCCTGATCCAGGGCAACACCGACGAACGCGGCACCAGCGAGTACAACCTGGCGCTGGGCCAGAAGCGTGCCGAAGCCGTGCGCCGCTCGCTGGCCTCGATGGGTGTGCCCGACACCCAGATGGAAGCCGTGAGCCTGGGCAAGGAAAAGCCCAAGGCCGCCGGCCATGATGAAGCCTCGTGGGCCGAAAACCGCCGCGCGGACATCAACTACTGATCTGCGGATAGCCATCCATGAAAGCACGCGTTTCCACCTTGTTGTGGCTCGCCGCGGTCGCCGGCGGCGGCATGCTGCCGCTGTCGCAGGCGCATGCCGGAGTGTTCGACGATGACGAGGCGCGCAAGGCGGTCATCACCCTGCGCGACCAGTTCAACGGTTTCCAGGCGACCGCGACGCAGCGCATCGAGCAGAACAGCCGCACCACGATCGACATGCAGAACCAGCTCGAGGGCCTGCGCCAGGAAGTGGCGCGGCTGCGCGGCCAGAACGAAGTGCTGCAGAACACGGTGGACGCGCTGCAGAAGCAGCAGAAGGACTACTACGCCGACCTGGACGCGCGCCTGAAGAAATTCGAGCCGCAGCAGGTTACGGTCGAAGGCCGCGAAGGCCTGTCGCAGCCGGGCGAAAAGCCCGAATACGATGCCGCGCTCAAGCAGTTCCAGGCGGGCGACTTCAAGAGCGCCGGGAGTTCATTCTCGGCGTTCGTCAAGAAGTACCCGCAGAGCCCGTACGTGCCGCTGGCGCAGTACTGGCTCGGCAACTCGCTGTATGCGCAGCGCGACTACAAGGGCTCCACCTCGGTGCTGCAGACCATGATCAATAACAACCCGACGCATCCCAAGGTGCCGGACGCGATGATCGCGGTCGCCAACAACCAGCTCGAGTCCGGCCAGAAGGCGGCCGCGCGCAAGACGCTGGAGCAGGTGGTGGCCAAGTATCCGGGCACCGAAGGCGCGCAGGCGGCCAGCAACCGGCTGAAGACATTGAAGTAACACCGGAAGCGGCCGGTACGCCCGGTCCTGTCTGCAAGGCCCGCTTTGGCGGGCCTTTTACTTGGGTCGCGCTAAAATACGCAATTCGCCTGAATCTTTTGCGCGCCCAGACGGCGCGCTCCCGATCATGACCCAACGCGCCATCGTCCTGCTGTCCGGCGGACTCGACTCCGCCACCGTACTCGCCATGGCCCGCGCCCAGGGCTTCGAGACCTATGCGCTGTCGATGCGCTATGGCCAGCGCCACTCCTCTGAACTGGAAGCCGCCAAGCGCGTGGCGGCCGCGCTGGGCGCCACCCGCCACGAGATCATCGACCTGGACCTGCGCCGCTTCGGCGGCTCGGCGCTGACCGACGACACGCTCGCGGTGCCGACCGACGGCGCTTCCGGTGGCATCCCGGTCACCTACGTGCCGGCGCGCAACACCATCATGCTGTCGCTGGCGCTCGGCTGGGCCGAGGCCGTCGGCGGGCGCGACCTGTTCTTCGGCGCCAATGCGGTCGACTACTCCGGTTACCCGGACTGCCGCCCGGAATACGTCGCGGCCTATGAAACGCTGGCCAACCTTGCCACCAAGGCCGGGGTCGAGGGCGACCGCTTCCGCGTGCATGCGCCCATCATCGACATGACCAAGGGCGAGATCATCCGCGCCGGCATCGCGCTGGGGGTGGACTACAGCCTGACGGTGTCGTGCTACCAGGCCGACGACGAGGGCCGCGCCTGTGGCGTGTGCGATTCGTGCCGCATCCGCCGGGCCGGCTTTGAAGCCGCCGGTGTGCCCGATCCGACCCGCTACCAGGCCGCTGCCTGATCTCAAGCCGCCGTTCACGCCCCCGACATGCCTGAAATCGACCTCGCCGCGCTCTCGCGCACCGTGCTGCTGAGCACGTTCGTCCTGACCTTCCTGTTTGGCGCCGTGCTGCAGCGCACGCACTTCTGCACCATGGGCGCGGTCTCCGACATCGTCAACATGGGTGATTGGAGCCGCATGCGCATGTGGGTGCTGGCGATCGGCGTGGCCATGATCGGCACCGGCGTGCTGGCCTGGACCGGCGCGATCGACCCCACCAAGACCATCTACACCGCCAGCAAGCTGGGCTGGCTGTCGGCGCTGGCCGGCGGGCTGATGTTCGGCTTCGGCATGGTGCTGGCGTCGGGCTGCGGCAGCAAGACGCTGGTGCGCATCGGCGCCGGCAACCTGAAGTCGCTGGTGGTCTTTGTCTTCCTGGGCCTGTCGGCCTACATGACGCTGCGCGGGCTGTTCGGCGTGGTGCGCGTGAATACCGTCGACGCGGTGGCGCTGACGCTGCCCACCACGCAAGACCTGCCGTCCGTGCTGGCGCAGGGCACGGGGCTCGCGCGCGGCGCGCTGCAGCTGGGCCTGGGCCTGGCGCTGGGCGGCGTGCTGGTGCTGTGGGCGCTGGCCGGCCGCGGCTTCCGCTCGTTCGACAACCTGCTTGGCGGCATCGGCGTCGGGCTGATCATCGTGGCGATGTGGTATGTGTCGGGCCACCTCGGCTACGTGGCCGAAGACCCCAACACGCTTGAAGAACTGTTCGTCTCGACCAACAGCGGCCGCATGGAAAGCCTGAGCTTCGTCGCCCCCTATGCCTACACGCTCGACTGGCTGATGATGTTCAGCGACAAGAGCAAGGTGGCGACGGTCGGGATCGTCAGCGTGTTCGGCGTGATCGCCGGCGCGGCGGCCTATGCCCTGGCCACGCGCACGTTCCGCTGGGAAGGCTTTGGCAATGCCGAGGACGTCGCCAACCATATGGTTGGTGGCATCCTGATGGGTGCGGGCGGCGTGACCGCGCTGGGCTGCACGGTCGGGCAGGGGCTGTCGGGCGTGTCGACCCTGGCGCTTGGCTCGTTTATCGCGCTGGCGGGTATCCTGGCCGGCGCGGTGCTGGCATTCCGCTACCAGATATGGCGTCTGGAGCGCATGGCCTGAGGCGCATGCTTGACACATCGAGAACCGCATCCCTATAATCGCGGTTCTGTTTTTTCGGGTCGTTAGCTCAGTCGGTAGAGCAGCGGACTTTTAATCCGTTGGTCGCGTGTTCGAGTCACGCACGACCCACCAGCATTACGAAGGGCCTGTGGCGCAAGCCACAGGCCCTTTTTGCGTCTGGCATGCCCCGACAGTGGGGGGTGCTTTAACTAGTTCGAGGTAGAGACTTGGACCTGCCTGCGCAGCACAATGGGTCAACCGCGGCGTGTTGACCGCGGTCCATCAGGACGGCCGCGAGACACGGCCCACCAACAAGACCCTATGCGGCAAGCAGGTGTTTCCTTGCCGGCCAGCGGGCACGTGCTGCGCATTATCTGGCCGTTCGTACCGGTGGTCGTTGCGCTGGCGTTGTTCAGCATCGCCAGCCTGGACCTGTTGTCGGCTGCGCGCGCCTTTGTCGCGGGCGAGAGCCAGTGGTCCAAGGGGCAGAAGAACGCCGTGCTGCACCTGCTGCGCTACGGCGAGGATCGCGATCCGGCGGATTTCGAGGCATATCTGGAGTCGATCGCGATCCCGCTGGGCGACCACCACGCGCGCCTGGAGCTCGACCGCGACGAGCCTGACCTGGAGCGCATCCATGAAGGGCTCCTTGCCGGCGGCAACGATCCCGAAGACATTCCGCGGATGGTGCGGCTCTACCGGAATTTCCGCCATATCCAGGAGGTCGATGCCGCGATCCGCGTGTGGGCCGCGGGCGACATCGAGATCGCTGCCCTGCACGAACAGGCACTGACCCTGCGCCGGCTGGTCCGCCAGCCTGGCTGCGGGGACGATTGCGTGGCGCCGGTGCTGCGCAACATCGCGCAGATCGACGCCAGGCTGACGCCGCTGGAGCGGGCCTTTTCGGGCCATCTGGGCCAGGCCTCGCGCCGCGTGACGCGGCTGCTGACCACCGGCAGCGCGGTGATGGCGGCGGCGCTGCTGATGTCGGCGATCTTGCTGTCGGTGGCGCCGTTGCGGCGCGAGCGCCGGCTGCGCGAGGCGCTGGCGCAGCGCGAAGAGCAGTTGCAGCTGGCGGTGGAGGGCAGCAACGACGGGCTATGGGACTGGCATCTTGGTCGTGGCGAACTCTACTTCTCGCCGCGCTGCGCGCAGATGCTCGGTTACCACGACGACGAGCTGCCGCATGCGCGTGAAACCGTGCTGGGCCTGCTGCATCCTTCCGACCTGGCCGCCTTCGAGGCCAAGCTGGCCCACCATCTGCGCAGCGGCGAGCCCTACGACGCCGAATTCCGCCTGCGCAACCGCGCCGGCGATTACCTGTGGGTGCGCGCCCGCGGCCGGCTGGTGCGCGGGGCGGGGCGCCGGCGCGCGCGCATGGCGGGGTCGCTCACGAATATTTCCGACCACAAGCGCTACGAGACCCAGCTCTTTGCCGAGAAGGAGCGCGCCCAGGTCACGCTGCAGGCCATCGGCGACGCGGTGGTGACGGCCGATGTGTGGGGGCGCGTGGAATCGCTCAACCCCGCGGCCGAGGCCCTGACCGGCTGGCGCGAAGCCGACGCCCGCGGCCTGCCGCTGAGCCGCGTCTGCGTGCTGCGCCATGAGGAAAGCCTGGCGCCGCTGCCCGATATTGTCACGCTGGCGCTGCGCCAGCGCTGGCGCAGCCGGTCGGCGCAGCTGGTGCGGCGCGATGTGTCCGGGCTGCCCGGACAGGCGCTGGCGGTCAAGCCATCGGTGGCGCTGATCCGCGACCGTGCCGCGCAGGCCATCGGCGTGGTGGTGGTGCTGCACGATATCAGCCAGGAACGCGCCCATGCGGCGCGCCTGGCGTTCGAGGCCAGCCACGATGCGCTGACCGGCCTGGTCAACCGCGCCGAGTTCGAGCGCCGGCTGGGCGCGGCGATCACGCGGTCACGCGAGCAGGGCACCACCCATACGCTGATGTACCTGGACCTGGACCAGTTCAAGGTGGTCAACGACACCTGCGGGCATGCCGCCGGCGACGAGCTGATCCGGCAGATGGCGGAGGTCATGCGCAGCCAGCTGCGCCGCAGCGACACGCTGGCCCGGCTGGGCGGCGACGAGTTCGGCGTGCTGCTGGAGCATTGCGGCACCGGCGAAGGCGAACGCGTGGCCGAGGCCTTGCGCCACGCCATTGCGTGCTTCCGCTTTGCGCATCGCCAGCGCACCTTCACGCTGGGCGTCAGCATCGGCCTGGTCACGCTGGACCGACAGACCGTCAACGTCGCCGAGGCGCTGAGCGCGGCCGACGCGGCCTGCTACGTGGCCAAGGAGGGCGGGCGCAACCGCGTGCAGGTCTACCATCCGCTGGACAGCGTGGTGCAGGCGCGCCACGGCGAGATGGAGTGGGTCAGCCGCGTGCATGCGGCGCTGGCGGCCGGCCGCTTCTGCCTGTACTCGCAGGAGATCGTGCCGGCTCACGATGGCGCGTTGCCGCAGACGGGCCGCCATGTGGAACTGCTGCTGCGCATGGTCGATGAACGTGGCCGGCTGGTGCCGCCAATGGCCTTCGTGCCGGCGTGCGAGCGCTACAACCTGATGCCGATGATCGACCGCTGGGTGGTCGAGACCGCGTTTGCCACCCTGGCGGGGCGGCAGGCGGCGATTGCCACCTGCGCGATCAACCTGTCAGGCTCGTCGCTGGCGGACATCCAGTTTCCCGATTTCGTGCGCGAGCAGGCGCAGCGCTTCGGCATCGCGCTGGACGGCATCTGCTTCGAGATCACGGAAACCGCGGCGATCTCCAACCTGGCGCAGGCCGGCGCGTTCATCCTGCAGCTGCAGCAGCTGGGCTGCAAGTTTGCGCTGGATGACTTCGGCGCGGGCATGTCGTCGTTCACCTACCTCAAGCACCTGCCGGCGGCCTACCTGAAGATCGACGGCAGCTTCGTGCGCGACATGCTGGCCGACCCGGTCAACCTGGTGATGGTGGAGGTGATCCAGCGCATCGGCCACGCCATGGGCAAGCAGACCATTGCGGAATTCGTTGAGAGCGAGGCCATGCTCGAACGGCTGCGCGAGCTGGGCGTGGACCTGGTGCAGGGCTACCACATTGCAGCGCCGGTGCCGTTTGCCCCGGCGGATGCCGAGGCCGGCGACCGGCCGGCGCTGGCGCTGGCGGGCTGAGCCGCCAGGCCCGGCCGTGGGTCAGGGAACGAGCGGATCGCGGAAGCCGGTATCGGCGCCGGGCGGGGTGCCGGCCGGCGCCGGCGTCGGCACGGTTGCGGGTGGCACCGCCTGATGCCTGGCCTCGCGCCAGGTGTTGTACACCCAGTAGGCGGCGCCGGCTGCCAGGCCGACTTTGGACAGCTTCCAGGTCCAGCGCAGCACCGGCGTGCGCTTGACCAGCGGCAGCGCCAGCGTCAGTGCGGTGCTCAGCAGCGGGTATTCCTTGGTCATGCCGACCACTTTCATCCACGACCCCGGACGGGCGATGCGCGGCAGCCAGTGGCCGATAGTGCCCAGGCGGTGCGCGCCACCCCGCACCTCGTGCAGGGCCTGCAGGCAGTCGTAGCGTTCCAGCGCGGCGCGGGTCAGCAGCAATTCCTTGCGCACCGCCAGCGGCAGGCGCACCTCTTGCGTGAACCGGGCCCGCCGCGGGTGATCGCGGCGGTTGTGTCCGGCTGCGCTGTCGTCGGGTTCCAGGGGGCTCATCGGCGCAGGATCTCCCGGTCTTTGTCGATTTCGGCGAGCGTGGCCTCCAGCATCGGCGGGGCGTTGCGCACCAGGTTGCGTGCGTACGCCAGGCAAATCGCGCACAGCACCAGGTAAAGGACCGTCAGTGCGCCCAGCGCCTGCCAGCGGTAGGTGTCCCAGAACAGGATGGCGACCAGCCCGGTCAGGGTGACCAGCCCGATGCCAAAGAACACCAGGCCGAAGCAGGCCAGCAGCGCGACCTTCATCAGGCGCGTGCGTTCCTCGGCAAGCTCCACGCTGGCGAGTTCGAGGCGGGTCTGGATCATTGCCACCAGCGAGCCGGCCAGGTTGCGCACGGATTCGAGGAACTTGGGGGAAGGGGGGGATTCGCTCATGCGGCTCCGGCGTGAAAGAGCGGCGCGACGGCGTGGCCGTACGCGCCTTTCCGGCAGTCGGGGCCGGGTGTGGCGCCATGGTGTGTCGCCAACATGCTTGCGCCCCGGCCACTGGCAACCCGATGACCGGGTTGCCGCTCAGGCGCGGCACCAGCATGCCGCGCCGGGTTGGAATCGCTTACTTGCGGTTCAGCAGCAGACCGATCAGCAGGCCTACGCCGGCGGCCACGCCCACGGCGCGCCACGGGTGGTCATGCACGTAGTCGTCGGTGGCGCGTGCAGCGGCCTTGCTCTTGGTCACGACGGCGTCTTGCAGGTCCTGGGCCTTTTCTTTGGCTTGCTTGAGCAGGCCCATGCCACGCTCGCGCAGTTCGGCGGCCTTTTCCCCGGTGGTCGAGGCGGCTTGCTTCAGCAGTTCCTCGGCGTCGGACAGAACGGTCTTGACATCGCTCATCAGTTTCTCCTGTTTGCGGGCGGTTGGTTCGGTTTGTGCGGATTCTGACATTTTCTACGCTCCGAGGCTAACGGCATTTGTCGGTCTGATACTTAGCATATGTGGCGGGCGGCCGTGGTTTCAAGGCTACACGCCAGCCAGCGCGACGCCAGTGCCTAGTATCGCAAGCATGCCGGAAAGCACGCGTGATGACTGTCAGAAAATGTTTATATGACTTCGAGTGATTTTGTAGTGACTTTATATTCGTTTGGGTTGGATATCAATCCGGATACTCTGGTTCCACCCCGAAATCAGGAGAACTGAACATGGCATTGCGTCTTGGCGATATCGCCCCGGACTTCGAGCAGGATTCGAGTGAAGGCCGCATCCGCTTCCATGCGTGGCTTGGCGACAGCTGGGGCGTGCTGTTCTCGCACCCGGCCGACTACACCCCGGTGTGCACCACGGAACTGGGCCTGACCGCGAAGCTGAAGGATGAGTTCGCGCGCCGCGGCGTCAAGGCGATCGCGCTGTCGGTGGACGGCGTGGAGTCGCACCATGGCTGGATCCGCGACATCAACGAGACCCAGTCGACCACGGTCAACTTCCCGATCCTAGCCGATGGCGACCGCAAGGTGTCGCAACTCTACGACATGATCCACCCGAACGCGAACGAGACCCTGACCGTGCGCTCGCTGTTCATCATCGACCCGAAGAAGAAGGTGCGCCTGATCATCACCTATCCGGCCAGCACCGGGCGCAATTTCAACGAGATCCTGCGCGTGATCGACTCGCTCCAGCTGACCGACAACCACAGCGTGGCCACGCCGGGCAACTGGCAGGACGGTGACGACGTGGTGATCGTGCCCTCGCTGAAGGACGAGGCGGTGATCCGCGAGAAATTCCCCAAGGGCTACCAGGCGGTACGGCCGTACCTGCGCCTGACGCCCCAACCGAACAAATGAAACGCGGCCCCGCTTGAAGGCGGGGCCGGCGTGAACGACAGGTGTTTTATCGACGGGGGCAGCCTCGTCGTCTCCTTGGTAGTGTGCTTGGCCCGGCTTTGCAGCCGGGCCTTTTTATTGCGGAGAGCCTGTGCGCAAGTCGCGGATGGCGATCAGAAGAAGGCCTGCAGGCCGGTCTGGGCGCGGCCGAGGATCAGGGCGTGGATGTCGTGGGTGCCTTCATAGGTGTTGACCACCTCCAGGTTCACCACGTGGCGGATCACGCCGAACTCATCCGAGATGCCGTTGCCGCCCAGCATGTCGCGCGCCACGCGGGCGATGTCGAGCGACTTGCCGCACGAGTTGCGCTTCATGATCGAGGTGATTTCCACCGCGGCGGTGCCTTCGTCCTTCATGCGGCCCAGGCGCAGGCAGCCTTGCAGGCCCAGCGTGATCTCGGTCTGCATGTCGGCCAGCTTCTTCTGCACCAGCTGCGTGGCGGCCAGCGGACGGCCGAACTGCTTGCGGTCCAGCGTGTACTGGCGCGCGGTGTGCCAGCAGAATTCGGCGGCGCCCAGCGCGCCCCAGGCGATGCCGTAGCGGGCCGAGTTCAGGCACGTGAACGGGCCCTTCAGGCCGCTCACGCCCGGCATGATGTTCTCTTCCGGCACGAACACCTGATCCAGCACGATTTCGCCGGTGATCGAGGTGCGCAGGCCGACCTTGCCGTGGATGGCCGGTGCCGACAGGCCCTTCCAGCCCTTTTCCAGGATAAAGCCGCGGATCTCGTCCTTGCCGTTATCGCCCTGCAGCTTGGCCCAGACCACGAACACGTCGGCGATCGGCGAGTTGGTGATCCACATCTTGGCGCCGGTCAGCTCATAGCCGCCGTCGACCTTCCTGGCGCGGGTGACCATCGAGCCCGGGTCGGAGCCGTGGTTCGGCTCGGTCAGGCCGAAGCAGCCGATCCATTCGCCGGTGGCCAGCTTGGGCAGGTACTTCTGCTTCTGCGCTTCGGTGCCGAATTCGTAGATCGGAACCATCACCAGCGACGACTGCACGCTCATCATCGAGCGGTAGCCGGAATCGACGCGCTCGACTTCACGCGCGATCAGGCCGTAGCTGACGTAGTTCAGCCCGGGGCCGCCGTATTGCTCTGGGATGGTCGGGCCGAGCAGGCCGAGTTCGCCCATCTCGCGGAAGATCTCGATATCGGTCTTTTCATTGCGGAACGACATCAGCACGCGCGGCATCAGCTTGTCCTGGCTGTACGCCGCGGCGGCGTCACGCACCATGCGTTCTTCGGCGGTCAGTTGCTGGTCCAGCAGCAGGGGGTCGGCCCAGTGGAATTCGGCGTTGGCAGCCATGCAGGTCTCCTTCGGTAGCGCGGGGGAAGCATCGGGGGCGGGGCGAATGGTCGCTTGCCGCACCGGCGCTTCCGGGAATCATGACGGGTTCGGTGATCTTCGCGGAGGGTTTTTGTGGTTCCGCATTGCGGAACTGTGTTCCGTTGAATTAGTATATCGCAATGGCTTTGCCGTGCAACAGGCAAAACCCCCGACACCCATGCCTTTGTGCGATGAGCGGACAACCGCCGACCTGAGAGGAGCCGCCCTTGACCAGTCCGTCACTTTCTCCCGATGCCGCGCCGCCCGCGCCGGTGCGCGACAGCGATCCCAACTTCGTCACCGCCCTGGCGCGCGGGCTGGAGCTGATGCGCTGCTTCCGCACCGGCGAGGCGATGCTCGGCAACCAGGACTTCGTGCGCCGCACCGGCTTCCCCAAGGCCACGGTGAGCCGGCTGGCCGGCACGCTGGTGCAGCTGGGTTACCTGCGCTACGACGAGAGCCTGGGCAAGTACGCGCTCGATGCCGGCGTGCTGGCGCTGGGCTATGCCTACCTGTCGGCGTCAGACGTGGTGTCGCTGGCGCGGCCGCATATGCTGGCGTTCGCCCAGTCATACGGGGTCTCGGTCTCGCTGGGCAAGCGCGAGCGCATGGAAGTGATCTACCTGGAATCGATCCGCAACGATGCGGGCGTGATGCTGGGGCTGGGCGTGGGCTCGCGGCTGTCGCTGGTATCGAGTTCGATGGGGCGCGCGTACCTGGCCGCGCTGCCGGCGGCGCGGCGCGAGCGGGTCATGGCTGAGTTCAGCCAGGCGTTCCCCGAGCAGTGGAAGCAGCAGGAGACGGCCACGCGCGCGGCCCTGGCCGAGGCGCAGCAGCGCGGCTATGCGGCGTCGTTCCGCGACTGGCATCCGGCCATCCATGCCTGTGCGGTGGCGTTCCGGCCGGTGGGGGAGAAGGAGTTGCACATGCTGAGCTGCAGTGCTTCCTATGGGGCGGTGGATGAGGCGGTGTTCCACCAGACGCTGGCGCCGGCGTTGCGGGCGCTGGCGGCAAGGCTGTCGGACCCGGCGGGCTGACGGCCAGGTCCGACGTGCGCAGGTGTTACAGGTCCGTGCGCAGCTTCCACAATTCCGGAAACAACACCACATCCAGCATCTTGCGCAGATAGCTGACGCCTTCCGTGCCGCCGGTACCACGCTTGAAGCCAATCACCCGCTCAACCGTGGTCACATGCCGGAAGCGCCATTGCCGGAACGCATCTTCCAGGTCGACAAACTTCTCGCCCAGTTCATACAGTTCCCAGTGCGCGCCGGGATTGCGATAGACCTCCAGCCAGGCGGCCTCGACCGAAGCGTTATACGCGGTGGGCTGGGTCCAGTCCCGTTCGACGCAGTCCGCATCGATGGCAAAGCCGCGCCGCGCCATCAACCGGATCGCCTCGTCATACAGCGACGGCGTCTTCAGCGCGGTTTCCACCAGCGCCAAATGCTCCGGCCGGTGCGCATGCGGCTTCAGCATGGCAGCGTTCTTGTTGCCGAGGATGAACTCGATCTCGCGGTACTGGTACGACTGGAAGCCTGACGACATGCCCAGGTAGGGCCGCATCGCCGAGTATTCCGGCGGCGTCATCGTCGCCAGCACGTTCCACGCCTGCACCAGCTGGTCCATGATGCGCGACACCCGCGTCAGCATCTTGAACGCCGGCGGCAGGCTGTCGGTCTTGACCGACTCGCGCGCGGCGCGCAGCTCGTGCAGCATCAGCTTCATCCACAGCTCGGTGGTCTGGTGCTGCACGATAAACAGCATCTCGTTGTGGTCCGGCGACAGCGGGTGCTGCGCGTTCAGGATCTGGTCCAGGCCGAGATAGTCGCCGTAGCTCATGTCCTTGGCGAAATCCATCTGCGCACCGTGCCAGTTGTCACCTTGCGGCGCAGCCTGGCCTGCGGTGCCGCCAGCGCCGGAAAAAGGGCATCCCTTGAATTCACTCATGATGCGCTCCCGATCAGGTGACCTGGCCGCGCGTCTGGAAGCGCGCGTCGCGATAGGCGCCGCTGTCCAGCACATCGCGCAGGATTTCCACAGCATCCCACACCTCGGTGAAGCTGGTGTACAGCGGCGTGAAGCCAAAGCGGGCGATGCGCGGCTCGCGGTAGTCGCCGATCACGCCGCGCTCGATCAGGGCCTGCACCAGCGCATAGCCTTCCGGATGTTCCAGGCTGACCTGGCTGCCGCGGCGCGCGTGCTCGCGCGGGGTGACCAGCGTCAGCGGGTGGTGGCCGCAACGGGCTTCCACCAGTTCGATGAACAAGTCGGTCAGCAGCAGTGACTTGGCGCGCAGCACCTGCATAGTGGTCTGGGCGAAGATGTCCAGGCCGCATTCGACCATCGCCAGCGAAGTCACCGGCTGCGTGCCGCACAGGAAGCGGCGCACGCCTTCCACCGGGCGATACTGCGGATCCATCGCGAACGGCGCGGCGTGGCCCCACCAGCCCGACAGCGGCTGCCAGAAGGCATCGCGCAGTGCGGGCGCGACCCAGACGAAGGCGGGCGAGCCCGGGCCGCCGTTCAGGTACTTGTAGGTGCAGCCGATGGCGTAGTCGGCCCCGGCCGCCTTCAGGTTGACCGGCACGGCGCCGGCGGAGTGGCACAGGTCCCACACCGTGAGCGCGCCGCGGGCATGGGCCAGCTCGGTCAGCGCGGCCATGTCCAGCATCTCGCCGGTCTTGTAGTTGACGTGGGTGAGCATCAGCACGGCGGTGTCGGCACCCACGGCGGCGTCGATCTCGGCCGGCGAATTGACCAGGCGCAGCGAATAGCCCTGCTGCAGCAGGTCGGCCAGGCCCTGCGCGATGTACAGGTCGGTGGGGAAGTTGCTGGCCTCCGACACGATCACCTTGCGCGCCGGGTCGCGCGTCTGCTGCACGCGCAGCGCCGCGGCCAGCACCTTGAACAGGTTGATCGAGGTGGTGTCGGTCACCACCACTTCATCCTGGCCCGCGCCGACCAGCGGGGCCAGCTTGTTACCCAGCCGCTGCGGCAGCTCGAACCAGCCGGCGGTGTTCCAGCTGCGGATCAGGCCCTCGCCCCATTCTTCGGCCACCACCTGGGCGGCGCGCGCGGCGGCGGCGCGCGGGCGGGCGCCCAGCGAGTTGCCGTCGAGGTAGATCACGCCCTCGGGAAGCGCGAACTGGTCGCGCAGCAGGCGCAGCGGGTCTTGCTGATCGAGCCGGATACAGTGCTCGCGGTCAAATGTCGTCATGTCGTGGGATTGGCCAGGGGTTGTTCGGGAGTGGTTCAGTCAAGGCTGCGCAGCACCGCGCGCACCGGGCTGGCGTCGAGCCCGGCAAAGCGCAGCGGCAGCGCGATCAGTTCGTAGTCGCCGGCATCGACCTCGTCCAGCACGATGCCTTCCAGGATGGCCAGACCGTGCCTGCGCACGGCGTTGTGCGCGTCCATGGTCTTGGATTCCTGCGGGTCCAGCGATGGGGTGTCGATGCCCACCAGCTGCACGCCGTGCGCGGCCAGCAGCGCGATGGTCTCGGCCGCGACCGCGCAGAAGTGCGGGTCCCACTGCGCCAGCGGCGCCTGCCGGTAGGTGCGCAGCAGCACGCGCGGCGGCAGGCCGGCCAGCGCGTGTTCGATATGGCGCGGCTCGACCACCGGCGAGGCGCCGATGCAATGGATCACGCGGCAGGTGCCGAGGTAGGGCGTGAGCGGCACGGCGCCGATCGGCGCGCCGTCGGCGGCGTAGTGCAGCGGTGCGTCGGCGTGCGCGCCAGTGTGCGGCGACAGGGTGATGCGGCCGACATTCACCGGGCAGTGCTCGTCCATCTGCCAGGCCGGCTGCTGCTGGAACGGCGTGTCGCCGGGCCAGACCGGGGTGGCGGGGGAGAGCGGCGGGCTGATGTCCCACAGCCGGCGCGGGTCTTGATTGGGGGCGGTCATAAGGGTGCGCGGCGCCTTTGCAAGGCGCCGTCGTTGTCTGCCTCGATGTCGGAAATCATAGTCAAAATTGGAGGCAAGAGGCTTGCTAAATGGACCGTTGATGCGGTCATCTTTCGCATAAAATGCGAAGAACTGATGATTTGTCGAAGGAAATTCGAATGAACCTCGATCCCACCGATCTGCGCATCCTGACCTGCCTGCAGGAGAACGGCCGCATCAGCAACCAGGACCTGGCTGACCGCGTGGCGCTGTCGCCTTCGGCATGCCTGCGGCGGGTGCGCCTGCTGGAAGAGTCAGGGGTGATCGGCGGCTACCGCGCCTGGTTCGACGCCGAGCAGCTCGGGCTGGAGCTGGAGGCGATCGTGCAGGTCTCGATGCGCCATGACGTGGAAGGCTGGCATGACACCTTTATCGCCGCGGTGCAGTCGTGGCCGGAAGTGCTGTCGGCGTACATCATCACCGGCGACAGCAACTACATCCTGCGGGTGCAGGCGCGCAACCTGAAGCACTACTCGGACTTCATCGTGAACCGGCTGTACCGCACCAAGGGCGTGATGGACATCCGCTCGAATATCGTGCTGCAGCGGATCAAGGTGGACAGTTCGCCGCTGGCGATCCTGAAGGCGGGCGCGAAGGATGCCTAGCGTTGCGTATGCAGCGCGATCAACTGCCGCAGGGTTTCCTTGAGCAGTGCACCCTGGCGGGGGCCAAAGTCGTCCAGCACTGCGCGCTCATGCTGGGCGGCGCGCGCCAGCAGCGGCTGCGCCAGCGCGAGGCCGCGTGGAGTGATGGAGATCAGAGCCTGGCGGCGGTCGGTCTGGCCGGCGCGGCGCGTCACCAGCCCGTCGGCGGCCATGCGGTCGACCAGCTTGGTCAGCGTCGGCTGCTTGGTCAGCGTGATTTCGGCGAGCGTGCCGATGGTGCAGTCGGGGCGGTCGGCCAGCGTGGCCAGCACGCGCCATTCCTGCACGGACAGGCCGCTGGCTTCCACTTCGCGGTGGAATTCGCCCGAGATCAGGTGGCTGGCGCGGGCCAGCAGGTAGGCCAGGTAGCCATCGACAAAGGGCAGGGGGGATTGCGCGGGCAGGTCCGCCATGATGGGCCCGGTGCCGTTCAGAGGTCGAGGGGGGCGGTGGTAGTGAACTGGCCACCCTGGAATACCAGCGGGCCGTCGCTGCCATCGAGCACGCCGCAGCGCTCGACTTCACCCACGAAGATGATGTGGTCGCCCTCGTCGTAGCGGCTGCGGTTGTGGCATTCGAACCAGGCCAGCGCATTGGACAGGATCGGCAGGCCGGTGGCCGAGAGCCGGTAGTCGACGCCGGCGAAACGGTCGCCCTTGAGGGTGGCGAAGCGCTGGCACAGCTCCAGCTGCGAGGCCGACAGCACGTTGATGATGTAGTGCGTGCCGTCGCGGAACATCGGCAGGCTGTTGGCGCGCGTGGCCATGCTCCAGAGCACCAGCGGCGGATCCAGCGACACCGAATTGAACGAACTGGCGGTGATGCCGATGAACGGCGGCGCGCCGGCGGCGACAGATTCGGCGCTGGCGCGCGTAGTGATCACGGTCACCCCGGTCGCGAACTGCGACAGGGTGCGGCGGAAGTGCTGCGCATCGAAATCTGGTGCGGCGGCGCTGGCGATCTGTGGCTGGGCCTCAGGCATGCCCATGGGGGCTCCGCTGGAGTTCATGAAATTTCATATATATTATTCGCGCCAGGGGCAGCAAGTTCAAGCCCGGCCGTGCGCTTATTTGCGGCCGCGGCGCTGGGCTGGCGCACACAACAAGGCGGGCACTGCCGCCGATACAACAAGCAGGAGACAAACGTCATGCTCATCGAGCAGATCGAACACCGCTGGCTGGCGGCGTTCCGGCGCACGCTGGAACTCTGTGCCCTGCAGGGTGCGGAAGTCGTTGGAATTGTAACGGAGTCGCAATCCCGCCCTGTCAACGTGGCCTTGGCCGAGCTGGCCGTGCAGTCGCTGGGTGCCACCCCGGTGCGCATCCAGGTGCCGACACCCGCACTTAGCGCGCCCGCGCCGGTGCGCTCCACCGGCGCCAGCGATGCCTTGCAGAGCCTCGCTCCGGTGGTGGCGGCCTTGTCGCGCTGCCACCTGGTGCTGGATTGCACGGTGGAAGGCCTGCTGCACGCGCCGGAACTGCCGCTGATCCTGCGCGGCGCCGACGGCATCGTGCCGCGCCTGCTGATGGTCAGCAACGAACATCCCGAGATCCTGGAACGCTGCCAGCCCGACCCGGCGCTGGAAGGCACCGTGCGCGCCGCCATGAAGCGCCTGCGCGGCGCGCGCGAGATGCGCGTGCATTCGCCGGCCGGCACCGAGTTGCGCATCGGCCTGGCCGACGCCCGCGTGGGCGGGGTCTGGGGCTTCTGCAGCAAGCCCGGCCAGGTCTCGCACTGGCCCGGCGGGCTGTGCCTGGCGTTCCCGGCCAGCCGCCAGGTCAACGGCACGCTGGTGCTGGCTCCGGGCGACGTCAACCTGACCTTCAAGACCTACCTGCGCGATACCGTGGTCTGCCATATCGAGGACGACTACATCGCCGGCGTCGAGGGGCAGGGCGTGGATGCCGACATGATGCGCGGCTACTACCAGGCCTGGGCCGACCGCGAGGGCACGCGCGATGCGTACGCGGTCTCGCACGTGGGCTGGGGCCTGAACCGGCTGGCGCGCTGGGACGCGATGACCTTCTACGACAAGCGCGACTGCAACGGCACCGAGCTGCGCGCGTTTGCCGGCAACTTCCTGTTCTCGACCGGCGCCAACGAGGTCGCCGGGCGGCATACGCTGGGCCATTTCGACCTGCCGCTGCGCAACTGCACGGTATCGCTGGATGGCCGCAACGAGGTGGAAGCAGGCACGCTGGTGGAGGTGGCGGCATGAGCGCGAGCGCGACGATGCAATGCCACGCCAATGGCATTGCCACGCTGGCCTGGGGCGATGGCCCGGTGGCGGTGGCGATGCTGCACGGCATCGGCGGCGGCAAGGCCGCCTGGCCCGCGCAGGGCGAGGCGCTGGCGCAGGCCGGCTACCGTGCCGTGGCCTGGGACATGCCCGGCTACGGCGACAGCACCCTGATCGATCCCTATGACTTCGACGGGCTGGCGCAAGCGCTGGCGCCGCTGCTGCAGGCCGAGCGCGACGCCGGCCGGCGCGTGGTGCTGCTGGGCCACAGCATGGGCGGCATGGTGGCGCAGCAAGCCTGCGCGGCCGCGCCCGCGCTGATCGACGGCATGGTGCTGTCCGGCACCTCGCCCGCCTTTGGCAAGGGTGACGGGCCCTGGCAGCGCGACTTCATCGCAGCGCGCACCGCGCCGCTGGACGCCGGCAGGACCATGGCAGAGATGGCCGCCGGGCTGGTGCGCACCATGGTCGCGCCCGATGCCGAGCCACAGGCCGTGGCCTTTGCCACGGCGGTGATGGCGGCGGTGCCGGCGCCCACCTACCGCGCGGCGCTGGGCGCGCTGGTGCGCTTCAACCAGCGCGACGCGCTGCCGCGCATCGCGGTGCCGGTGCTGGCGCTGGCCGGGCAGCACGACACCAATGCCGCGCCCGAGGTGATGGAGCGCATGGCCCAGCGCATTCCGGGCGCCGAGTACCGCTGCCTGCCGGATGTCGGCCACCTGGCCTGCATGGAGCGCCCCGCGCTGTTCAACGAGGCGGTGCTGGATTTCCTGCAGCGGCGCTTCCCCGTGCACTGAACCATGCCGCTTCCCGGCAACGCAACACAAGAACCACCGCCGCGCCGCGACCGCATCCGGCGCGAGCAGGAAAACAGGAGACCGCGACATGCCATCCGGACAGCTCGACTTCATTCCCGCCATCGGTACGGCGGACTTCACCCCGCAACAAGCGCGCCTGCTGGCGCTGGCCAACCGCCTGGGCCGCGAACGCTTTGCCGAGCGCGCAGCCACCTGGGACCGCGAGGCCAGCTTCCCCTTCGCCAACTATGCCGACCTGCGCGAGGCCGGCCTGCTGGCCCTGTGCGTGCCGCGGGCGTTCGGCGGCGAGGGCGCGGACTTTGCCACCTACTGCATGGTGGGCGCCGAGATCGGCCGCTTCTGCGGGGCCACGGCGCTGACGTACAACATGCATATCTGCTCGATCATGTGGACCGGCGTGCTGTCCGACGGCATCGACATGACGCCTGACCAGCGCGCCGAGCACGAAGCGCGGCGCGAGCTGCATTTCTCGCGCGTGGTGCGCGACGGCGCGGTCTATGCGCAGCCGTTCTCCGAAGGCTCCGCCGCCGCCGCGGGCAAGGCGCCGTTCGGCACCACCGCGCGCAAGGTCGAGGGCGGCTGGGTGCTGAACGGGCGCAAGATCTTCGCCTCGCTGTCGGGCGCGGCAGACTACTACGGCATCCTGTGCACCGAGGACCGTGGCGACCAGCATCCCGACATGCGCGACACGCTCTACATTGCCGTGCCCGGCAAGGCGGAAGGGCTGACCGTGACCGGCGAGTGGGACCCGATGGGCATGCGCGGCACGGTGTCGCGCACGCTGCTGCTCAAGGACGTGTTCGTGCCCGACCATGAGCAGCTGATGCCGCGCGGCGTCTACTACCGTGCCGCGCAGACCTGGCCGGCGATGTTCTTCACGCTGTCGCCGACCTACCTGGGCGTGGCCCAGGCCGCCTACGACTTCACCGTGCAGTACCTGCGCGGCGAGGTGCCGGGCCAGCCGCCGGTCAAGCGCCGCATGTACCCGACCAAGCAGATCGCGGTGGCGCAGA
Organism: Cupriavidus sp. GW821-FHT07C08; assembly: GCF_059419025.1. Classification (NCBI taxonomy): domain Bacteria; kingdom Pseudomonadati; phylum Pseudomonadota; class Betaproteobacteria; order Burkholderiales; family Burkholderiaceae; genus Cupriavidus; species Cupriavidus sp. GW821-FHT07C08. The sequence goes on along the minus strand of NZ_JBWKQZ010000003.1, from coordinate 289,036 downwards.
TGCGCATCCAGCTGGAGACCATGCGCTCGCTCTTCTGGCGCGTGATTCATGAGGCGAAGCCCAATCCGACCAAGGACGAGCGCCTGCGCCTGTACGCCGCGCACTACACCGTGATGGAAGGGGCCAACGACATCGCCCGGCTGGCGATCCGCACCTGCGGCGGGCAGTCGATGCTCAAGGACCTGCCGCTGGAGCGGCTCTACCGCGACTCGCGCTGCGGCGCGCTGATGCTGCCCTGGACCGCCGAACTGATCCTGGACCGCATGGGGCGCGAGACCCTGTACGAATCCGGCGAGCGCGACGAATGAGCGCCACCCGCCGCACCATGCGCGCGGGCGCCGCCGGGCTGGGCGCGCTGCCGGCCAGGCTGCATGACCATGCCGCCGCGGCGCCGGGGCGGCCGGCGTTGCACTACCAGGGCCGCACCTTCACCTACGGCAAGCTGTGGCGGCGCGTCGAGCGTGCCAGCGCCCACCTGGCAGCAACGTGGGGCATCCGCGCGGGCGACCACGTCGGCACGCTGTGCCTGAACCACGAGCTGCAGCTGGTGCTGCTGTTCGCCTGCGCGCGTGTCGGGGCGATGTTCGTGCCGCTGAACTACCGGCTGGCGCCGGCGGAGCTGCGTACCATCGCCGCCCACGCGCAACTGGCCGCGCTGTTCCATGACGAGCGCCATGCAGGGCTAGCGCAGGAGGCTGGCGGCGGCTGCCAGGTCGCGCATCTCGACCGGCTGGTCGACCATCCCGCGCCGTTCGGCGTGACCCATCCGCCGGTGCCGGACGATGCACCGCTGCTGCTCGCCTACACCTCCGGCACCACCGGCAAGCCCAAGGGCGCGGTGCATACCCAGGCCGGGCTGCTGGCCAATGCGCGCGCCAGCTGGTGGGCGCACGGCATGACCGCGGACGACCACGTGTTGTCGGTGCTGCCGATGTTCCACGTCGGCGGGCTGTGCATCCAGACGCTGCCGGCGCTGCTGGCCGGGGCGCAGGTCACGCTGCACGAGCGCTTTGCGCCGGATGCCTGGCTTGGCGCGGTCACGCAGGCGCGGCCGAGCCTGTCGCTGATGGTGCCGGCCACGTTGCGCGCGGTGCTTGAGCATCCCGGCTGGCCCGGGGCCGACCTGTCGGCGCTGCGCGGCGTGATGGCAGGTTCGTCGACCATCCCGCTGTCGTATATCGAGGCCTTCCATGCGCGCGGCGTGCCGCTGGGGCAGGTCTATGGCGCGACCGAGACCGGTCCGGTGTCGGTGGTGCTGAAGCTGCAGGATGCGGTGGCCCGGCCTGGCTATGCCGGCTGGCCGCAGCCGGAGGCGCAAGTCCGGCTGGCCGGCCCGGACGGTGCCGAGGTGGCGCCGGGCGAGGTTGGCGAGCTGTGGGTGCGCGGCGCCAACGTGATGGCTGGCTACTGGAACCAGCCTGATAACGGCCTGGCCGACGGCTGGTTCCATTCCGGCGACCTCGCGCACCGCGATGCCGGCGGCTGCATCGAAGTCGTCGGCCGCAGCAAGGACATGATCATCTCGGGCGGCGAGAACATCTATCCCGCCGAGATCGAGAATGTGCTGGTCGGCCTGCCCGGGGTGCAGGAGTGCGCGGTCGTCGGCGTGGCCGATGCGCGCTGGGGCGAGGTGCCGGTGGCGGTGATCGTGCCCGCGCCGGGCGCGCCGCGCGACGCGCTGGGGGCGGAGCCGCTGCGCGAACTGCTGGCTATGCGCATTGCCCGCTTCAAGCTACCGCGCGAGGTGGTGCTGCTGGACGACCTGCCGCGCAGCGCGCTGGGCAAGGTGCTCAAGCCGCAACTGCGCGCGATGCTGGAGGCGCAGCGCCAGCCTGGCTGAATCTGCTGCAAGGGCGCCAATCTGCGCTTATGCTTGAGGCCGTGACACCACAGACGACAACGCAAGGGGGCGGCGCAAATGGAACATGGACTTGAAACGGCCACGCTGGGCGGCGGGTGCTTCTGGTGCCTCGAAGCGGTTTTCCAGCAGGTCGATGGCGTGGTGGCGGTGGAGTCCGGTTATACCGGCGGGCATGTGGATCACCCGACTTACCAGCAGGTCTGCGAGGGGGATACCGGGCACGTCGAGGTGGTGCGTGTCACCTTCAATCCGTCGGTGATCAATTTTCGGCAGATCCTGGAGATCTTCTTTGCCATCCACGACCCGACCACGCCGGACCGGCAGGGTAACGATGTGGGGCCGCAGTACCGGTCGGCGATCTTTACGAATTCGGAGGCGCAGCGGGCCACGGCGGAATACGTGATGCGGGAGCTGGCCGCGGCCAAGGTTTTTGATGCGCCGATTGTTACGCAGGTCGAGCCGGAGCAGCCGTACTGGCGCGCCGAGGCAAGTCACCAGAACTACTATCAGGACAATCCGAGCCAGGGGTACTGTGCCCTGGTGATCTCGCCGAAACTGGCCAAGTTTCGAAAGCAGTTTGGGGGGAAGTTGAGGAAGTAGGGACTGGGCGCCTGGGTCGGCGCCAGAAACCGGCCCTAACTTCCCTGCGCAAACATCGCGCCGACAATCGCCCCCATCTCATGCCGCCGCGCCGCGGGCATCCGCGACGCAGTCGACATGATGCTGATGGCCGCCTCGGCGCCCATTTCCAGGGGCAGTGCAATGCCCACGCCTGCCACCCCCTCCGCGCCCGCAAGCGCATAGCCCAGCTTGCGGGCGCGCTCTACACCGCGCAACAGCCTGAGCAGGCTCAGGCCCCCGGCTGCGTACTCGGCGCGGTGCCGCTCGTAGTGCGCACGCACCGCCTCGTTGTCCATCTTCGCCAGCAACGCCATGCTGCCGGTGCCCTGGCCCAGCAGGCGGGAAGTGCCGGTCAGCAAGTGGAAGGTCTTGATCCGGTGGCTGCCTTCCTCGGTATGCAGGCAGTGCCCATGGTCGCCGATGCGCACGGTCAGGAACACCGCGTCGCCCGTGAGCCGGGCCAGCGCCTTCATCTTGCTCACCAGCGCGCTGTTGGGCGGCGGCCGGTTCATCGCGCGCAGGCCCAGCGCCATGGCGGCAGTGCCCAGGTGATAACGCTTGCCCCCCGACTCGCGCTCGACATACCCCGCGGATTCCAGGAAGCGCGCCATCCGGTGCGCAGTGGTACGGTCGATCTCCGCTATCGCGGCGAGCTCGGGCAGGGTCAGTCCCGCCTCGTGATGCTCGGCGAGCAGCCGGAGCAGGGCGAAGGCACGGGACAGGCTCTGCACGCCGCCGGGCGAGGGGGTCTTGGTGGGCATGGGAAGGTGCGTCGGGGGGCGCTTTGGGGGTGGCGGATGCCGCGCCCCGCGTCCCGGGTTTCTGGCTTGTGCACATTATGCACAACCTGAGTGATTGCGGTTGTCCCGGGCGGCGTGGTGGTTTGCAATCCATGCATTACGGAACCTCACGCAAGCGCCATGATTCCCATCGACTCACGCATCGACTCATCTTCCGACGCTTTCGCCAGCCAGCGCGCCGGCATGCAGGCCCTGATCGACCGCCTCCATGGCCTCGAACAGCGTGCCGTAGCCGCCTCGGAGCGCGCCCGGCCCACCTTTGCCAAGCGCGGGGCGCTGCTGCCGCGCGAGCGCATCGGCCGCCTGCTGGACGCAGGCGCGCCGTTCCTGCCGATGGCCACGCTGGCCGGCTTCGGCATGGACGACCCCGACCCCGAGACCTCCATCCCCGGCGGTTCGCTGGTGGCCGGCATCGGTTTCGTCTGCGGCGTGCGCTGCATGGTGCTTGCCACGGATTCAGGCATCGACGCCGGTGCCATGACCGAGGCCGGCAACATGAAGCTGATGCGCTGCCAGGAGATCGCGCTGGAAAACCGGCTGCCATTCATCCACCTGGTGGAATCGGCCGGTGCCAACCTGCGCAAGTACCGCGTGGACAAGTTCGTGCGCGGCGGCGCGCTGTTCTACAACCTGGCTCGCCTGTCCGCGGCCGGGCTGCCGGTGATCACGGTCGTGCATGGCTCCTCCACGGCGGGCGGCGCCTACATGCCGGGGCTGTCCGACTACGTGGTGATGGTGCGCAATCGCGCGCGCGCCTTCCTGGCGGGACCGCCGCTGCTGAAGGCCGCCACCGGCGAAATCGCCACGGATGAGGAGCTGGGCGGCGCCGACCTGCATGCGACGGTCAGCGGCCTGGCCGAATACCTGGCCGAGGACGACGAGCACGCCATTGCCACCGCGCGCGACATCGTCGCCAGCCTGGACTGGCCGACCGTGGCGACGGAGCCCGCGCAGCCCGCCCGCCCTCCGCGGCTCGATCCGTCAGAGCTGGACGGCGTGATGACGCTCGACATGAAGCGCCCGGTGGACATGCGCGAGGTGATCGCGCGCATCGTCGACGACTCCGCCTGGCTGCCGTTCAAGCCCGACTATGGTCCCGGCACGGTGTGCGGCCACGCCCGCATCGAAGGCAATACGGTTGGCTTCATCACCAACAACGGTCCCATCGACCCGGCTGGCGCCACCAAGGCCGCGCAGTTCATCCAGCTATGCAACCAGTCGGACACGCCGATCGTGTTCCTGCAGAACACCACCGGCTTTATCGTCGGCCGCGCCTCGGAAGAGGCCGGCATGATCAAGCATGGCGCCAAGATGATCCAGGCGCTGTCGAACTCGACGGTGCCGCAGATCACGTTGTACTGCGGGGCCTCGTTCGGGGCGGGCAACTTCGGCATGTGCGGGCGGGGCTTCCGGCCGCGCTTCTGCTTTTCGTGGCCGAACGCGCGCACCGCCGTGATGGGCGGCGAGCAGGCCGCCATGACGCTTGAGATCGTGGCGCGCCAGCAGGCCGCGCGCAAGGGCGTGCCGGTCGACGAGGCGCAGCTTGCCAGCCAGACCGCCGATATCGTTGCCAATTTCGAGCGCCAGGCCAGCGCCTTCGTCACCAGCGGGCTGCTGCTGGACGACGGGGTGATCGACCCGCGCGACACGCGCGCCGTGCTGGCCTTCGTGCTGGCCACCGCGCGCGAGGCCAGCCTGCGCAAGCCGCATGCGATCCAGTTTGGTGTCGGGCGCTTCTAAGCGCCGCCGCCATCCCGACACGTCACAAACGAACAAGACACCAGGAGACCACCATGCTTTACACGGAAGACCACCGCAACATCATGGACAGCATCCGCCGCTTCGTCTCGGCGGAGATTGATCCCTTCGTCGATGAGTGGGAAGCCGCCGAGATTTTCCCGGCGCATGCACTGTTCAAGAAGATGGGCGACCTTGGCTTCCTCGGCATCACCAAGCCGGTCGAATACGGCGGCATGGGGCTCGACTTCTCCTACGCCGTTGCCGCCGCCGAGGCACTGGGCTATGCCCACGCACAGGGCGTTGGCATGGGCGTGGGAGTGCAGACCGACATGGCGACGCCGGCGCTGACCGCGTTCGGCTCGGACGAACTCAAGCGCAACTACCTGGCCCCTGCCATCGCCGGTGACATGGTGTGCTCGATCGGCGTGTCCGAAGCCGGCGCCGGTTCCGACGTGGCCTCGCTCAAGACCCGTGCGGTGTGCGATGGCGACGACTATGTCATCTCCGGCTCCAAGATGTGGATCACCAACGGCACCCAGGCCGACTGGATCTGCCTGCTGTGCAATACCTCCGACGGTCCGGTCCACAAGAACAAGTCGCTGATCGTGGTGCCGCTCAGGGAAGACGGCAAGCGCGTGCGCGGCGTGGAAGTGCAGAAGATCAGGAAGTTCGGCATGTGGTGTTCCGACACCGCGCAGATCTTCTTCGATGAAGTGCGCGTGCCGGTGCGCAACCGCATCGGCGACGAGGGCATGGGCTTCATCTACCAGATGAAGCAGTTCCAGGAAGAGCGGCTGAACGGCGCGGCGCGCCGGCTGGCCTGCAACGCGCTGATCGAGGAGACCGCCGACTATCTGCGCCAGCGCATCGCCTTCGGCAAGCCGCTGCTGGACAACCAGTTCATCCAGTTCAAGCTGGCCGAGCTGAAGACCGAGATGGAGGCGCTGCGCGCGCTGGTCTACATGGCCACGCAGACCTATATCAATGGGGGCGATGTGATTGAACTGGCGTCGATGGCCAAGCTCAAGGCCGGGCGTCTGTCGCGCGAGGTGGCCGACTGGTGCATGCAGTTCCAGGGCGGCATGGGCTACACGTGGGACAACCACGCGTCGCGCGCCTATCGCGATTTCCGGCTGGGCTCGATCGGCGGCGGGGCGGACGAGGTCATGCTCCAGGTCATTGCCAAGCAGATGGGCCTGATGTCGCGCGGCTGACGCGATCCTGAACCAACCACCAGCCAGGATCGTCATGCCTGACAGCTTATACAACGATGTCGTGATCGTGCGCCGCGCCGGCGGCGTACTGTTCGCCACCCTCAATATCCCTGCCACGCGCAACGCGCTGGCGCCCGAAGTGGTGGCCGCGCTGGCCGCCGCCGTGGCGCAGGCAGAAGCCGATCCGGACGTCCGCGCGCTGGTGCTGCGCGGCGCCGGCGGCAGCTTCAGCGCAGGCGGCAACGTGGGCAGCTTCCAGGCCCGGCTCGATGCCGACGCCAGCCAGGAAGATCCGGTCGCCACGCGCAACCGCCAGTTCGGCTACTTCATGGAGCGCCTGAGCGTGCTGCCGGTACCTGTGATCGCCGCGGTTGAGGGCGCGGCCATGGGCGGCGGCATGGGCCTGGCCTGCGCGGCCGATATCGTGCTGGCTACGCGCGATGCGCGCTTTGCGTTGTCGGAGACCACGCTGGGCATTGTCGCCGCGCAGATCGCTCCCTTTGTGGTGCAAAGGCTGGGCGCTGCCGCCACGCGCCGCCTGGGCCTGACCGGCGAACGCGTCAGCGGCGATGCAGCGGTAGCCATCGGCCTGGTCGACCAGATCGCGGGCGACAGCGCGGAGCTGGACGCCCTGATTGCCGAGTGGCTGACGCGCATCGGCCGTTGCGGCCCGAATGCCAACCGCGTGTTCAAGGCACTGGTCGGCCGCTGCGGCCACGAGCCGCTGGGCCCGCTGCTGGACCAGGCCTCGCGCCAGTTTGCGCAATGCATGCGGCGCGAGGGCGCCGAAGGCGTGGCGGCATTCCGCGAGAAGCGCGATGCCGCCTGGACCGTTCGCTTCGATGCCGAGGCGGTGCGCGCCGCGCAGTCGACCGGCTGACCGCGCCGGCCGCATCTTCCAAGAGATTCACAGGATTTCCCATGTCTGCTACCCGCCGATCCTTCCATACGCTGCTCGTTGCCAATCGCGGCGAGATCGCGGTGCGCATCATGCGCACCGCCCGCCGCCTCGGGCTGGCTACCGTGGCCGTCTATTCCGAAGCGGACCGCCACAGCCCGCACCTTGCCTGCGCCGACCGTGCCGTGTGCATCGGCGCCGCCGCGCCGCGCGAGTCGTACCTGAACATTGCCGCCATCGTCGAAGCGGCCCGCGCCAGCGGTGCCGATGCGGTGCACCCCGGCTATGGCTTCCTGGCCGAGAACGCCGCCTTTGCCGAGGCGGTCACCGCCGCCGGCCTGGTCTTCGTTGGCCCGCCCGCCGCGGCGATTCGCGCCATGGGCAACAAGGCCGAAGCCAAGCGGCTGATGCTGGCTGCCGACATGCCCTGCGTGCCCGGCTATCAGGGGGCCGCGCAGGATGACGCCACGCTGCTGGCCGAGGCCGGGTCCATCGGCTTCCCCCTGATGGTCAAGGCCGCGGCGGGCGGCGGCGGGCGCGGCATGCGGCTGGTGCGCGACGCGGCGGCGCTGCCCGCGGCGCTGTCGAGCGCACGCTCCGAGGCGGCGGCGGCCTTCGGCTCCGACGAGCTGATCCTCGAGCGCGCCGTGATCGCGCCGCGCCACGTGGAGATCCAGGTCTTTGCCGATACCCACGGCAATGTCATCCATCTCGGCGAGCGCGACTGCTCCGTGCAGCGCCGCCACCAGAAGGTCATCGAGGAAGCGCCGTCGCCCGCGGTCGGCCCGGTGCTGCGCGCGCGCATGGGCGAGGCCGCCGTGCGCGCGGCAAAGGCCATCGGCTACGTCGGCGCCGGCACCATGGAGTTCCTGCTCGATGCCGAGGGCAGCTTCTACTTCATGGAGATGAACACGCGGCTGCAGGTCGAACACGCCGTGACCGAGGCCATCACCGGCTTCGACCTGGTCGAATGGCAATTGCGCGTGGCGGCGGGCGAGCCGCTGCCGGTCACGCAGGACCAGGTCCGGCTCAACGGCCATGCCATCGAAGTGCGACTCACCGCCGAGGACGTGCCGGCCGGCTTCCTGCCGCAGGGCGGGCCGCTGCTGCGCTGGCGCCCGCCCGCCGCTGGTCTCGATGTACGTGTGGACCATGCGCTGGAAGAGGGCGGTGCTATCCCCACCCACTATGACTCGATGGTCGCCAAGCTGGTCGCGCATGGCGCCGACCGCGAAGAGGCGCGCCGCAAGCTGCTGCGCGCGGTGCAGGACTGCGCGCTGCTGGGCGTGCCCACCAACCAGGGGTTCCTGGCCGCGTGCCTGGCGCACCCGGCATTCGCCGGCAATGACGTGCATACGGGCTTTGTCGACATCCACATGCAGGCGGCGCTGCAGGCCCCGGTGGCTCCGGTGCATGTGACGGCAAGCGCCGCGCTGGCCGCGTCGGGGCTGCTGGGCGGCAACGGCAAGCCGGCCACGCTTGCGCGTGCGGCTTCCAGCGTGGTGCTGAATGCGGCCGGCAAGGCCTGGGAAGCGTTCCTGCGCGTGTCCGCCGACGGCTGGCGCGTCAGCCTGCGCCAGCGCGGTGAAGACCACGCGCCGGTGGAATGCAGGCTGCGCGTGCTGCGCGCCGATGCCGCCAACGGCACGGCCCTGGTCGAATGCGACGGCGTGGCCTATCCGCTGGTGTTCGCCGCCGAAAAGCACGCGCTGCACCTGTTCCAGTCCGGCCGCGCCTGGCACTTCCCGCTGCACGATCCGCGCCGCCGCCGCGATGCGGGCGACGCCGACGGCGCGTTGCAGGCGCCGCTGACGGCCCGCATCGTCGCGGTCAATGTGGCCGAGGGCGACCACGTGGAAGCGGGCCAGGCGCTGGTGGTGCTGGAGGCCATGAAGATGGAGCACACCATTTTGGCGCCGTTTGCCGGCGTGGTGGCGGAGGTGCCCGCGCGCGCCGGTGGGCAGGCCAGCGCCGGTTCGTTGCTGGCGCGGGTGGAGGCCGATGTGGCCGCAAAGGAAGAAGCATGAGCGAATCCATGCAAGGCGAAGTGCGCGCCGGCAAGACTGTGCGCATCGGTGGCGCTTCCGGCTTCTGGGGCGATTCCGCCACCGCCACGCCGCAACTGCTGGCGGTGCCCGGCCTGCAATACCTGGTCTATGACTACCTGGCCGAGACCACCATGTCGATCCTGGCACGCGCCCGCGCCAAGGATCCGGCGCAGGGCTACGCCACCGACTTCGTGCACGCGGCGATGGGACCGAACCTCGGTGAAATCCTGCGGCGGGGGATCCGTGTCGTTGCCAATGCCGGCGGCCTCAATCCGCACGGCTGCCGCGACGCACTGCTCAAGGTGGCGGCGCAGCAGGGGCTGTCGCCGCGCATCGCGGTGGTCAGCGGCGACGACGTGCAGCCGCGCTTCGCGCAGTGGTGCGCCGAGGGGCTGGCTGACCTTGCCGGCAATCCGGTGCCAACCACCGAGCCCTGGTCGGCCAACGCCTACACCGGCGCGCAAGGCATTGCCCGCGCGCTGGCGCTGGGCGCGGATATCGTCATTGCCGGGCGCTGCGTCGACAGCGCCGTCGTGGTGGGCGCGCTGGCCCACGAGTTCGGCTGGAGCTGGGCCGATTGGGACCGCCTGGCGGCCGGCACGCTGGCAGGCCACGTGATCGAGTGCGGTGCCCAGGCCACGGGCGGGCTGTTTACCGACTGGCAGCGTGTGCCGGGCTGGGAGCGCATGGGCTATCCGGTGATCGACTGCGCGCACGACGGCAGCTTCGTGCTGAGCAAGCCAGAGGGAACTGGGGGACTGATCGACCCGGCCGCGGTCGCGGAGCAGGTGCTGTATGAGGTCGGTGATCCCGCCAACTACCTGATGCCGGACGTGACCTGCGACTTCCGCATGGTGCGCACGGAACTGGTCGAGCCCGGGCGCGTACGCGTGCATGGCGCGCGTGGCCGGGCACCCGGCACGCACTACAAGGGCAATGCCACCTGGCAGGATGGGTACCAGATCAGCCTGATGATGGCGATCCGCGGCATCGATGCCCCCGCCAAGGCGCGCCGCACCGCCGAGGCGCTGCTGGCGCGCACCCGCGCCATGCTGGCCGAACGCCAGATGCCGGACTACACCGAGACCGTGGTCGAACTGCTCGGCTGCGAATCGCAGTATGGCCCGCATGCGCGCGCGTTGCCGACGCGGGAAGTGGTGCTGCGCATCGGCGCGCGCCATCCGCTCGCCAGGGGGCTGAGCTTCCTGCAGCGCGAATGCTCTTCCGCGGGGACGTCCATGGCGGCCGGTACGCGCTCTTCCTTTGCGGGTCGGGTCGACATCCAGCCCGTGGTGAAGGTGTTTTCCTTCCTGGTGCCCAAGTCGGAGGTGCCGATGCGCGTGGAGTTCGAGGCTGGCGAGATCCTGCTGCCCAACGCCGCAGCGAGCGCGGCGCAGGAGCCGCCGGTCGCGCTCGACGCGCCGGCATCGCCTGCGCTCCTCCATGAGCCGCGCGTCGAGCGGCCACTGGTCACGCTTGCCTATGCGCGCAGCGGCGACAAGGGCGATGACGAGAACATCGGCGTGATCGCCCGCAAGCCAGAGTACCTGGCACTGCTGCGCGAGCAACTCACCCCGCAAGCCGTGCGCGCGTACTTTGCCCACCTGGTGCAGGGCGAGGTCGAGCGCTTTGACGTGCCTGGCCTGCACGCGCTGAACTTCCTGATGCACGGCGCGTTGGGCGGTGGCGGCGTGGCCAGCCTGCGTTCGGACCCGCTGGGCAAGAGCTACGCGCAGTTGCTGCTGGACTTTCCGCTTTCCGTACCCCGCAGCTGGGCATAGACCCGGCCAGAGACCTTGCGTGCCGGCACTGGCGCGCGCAACCAGGAGGAGACATGACCCGACCCAAGCCCGAAGCGCGCATCCGGCGCCAGCTATGCCTGGGCCTGTTCGCAGGACTGGCCGCAGGCAGCCTCGCCGGCCCCTTGCCCGCCATGGCGCAGGGCGACGCCTATCCCAACCGCCCGATCCGCGTGGTCGTGCCGTACACGCCCGGTGGTGTGTCAGACGCGGTGACGCGGCTGGTGATGCAGAAGCTGGCGCAACGCATCGGCCAGCCGGTGGTGGTGGAGAACCGCCCCGGCGCCAACGGCATGATCGGCTCGGAGAACGTCGCCAGGTCCGCGCCAGACGGTTATTCGCTGCTGGTGGTGGTGGCCGGGCACGCCATCAATCACAGCCTGTATCCGAAGATGGGCTATGACCCGCTCAAGGACCTCACTGGCGTCAGCATGATCGGGCGGATTCCGCTGCTGCTGGTCTCCAGCGCGCAGCTGCCGCCGACCACGGTGAAAGAGCTGGTGGGCTGGGGCAAGGCCAATCCCGCGAAGATGACCTTTGCCTCCAGCGGCAATGGCTCCGGCGCGCACCTGGCGGGCGAGCTGTTCGCGCAGTCGGTCGGCATGCAGATGACGCACGTGCCTTACAAGGGCATTTCGCCGGCGCTGCCTGATTTGTTCTCGGGGCAGGTTGCCATCATCTTCGATTCGGTGCAGACCATGATGCCGCAGGTGAAGGCGGGCAAGGTGCGCGCGCTGGCGATCTCCAGCCCGACGCGCTGGCCGGCCGCGCCGGAGGTGCCGACCATGGCCGAAGCCGGTTATCCGGGCGTCACGGCAGGCAGCTGGATCGGCCTGATCGCGCCGGCGATGACGCCGCCGGCGGTGCAGGCAAAGCTGGCCCGGGAAATGGAAGCGGTCCTGCAGCAGCCTGACGTACGGGCAAGGCTGATCGACTATGGGATTGATCCGGTCGGCGGCAAGCCGGAGCAGTTCCAGGCGTTCATCAAGGCCGAAGCGGTGCGATGGGGTGAAGTGGTGAAGAAGGGCGGGCTGCGCCTGGAGTAAGAGGAAGGCGGCTGCGGACGGCACCTGCCGGCACCGTCCGCGGCTTGCTACAGGCTCAGTTGCTTCGCCGCCAGGTCCTTCATGATTTCCTCGGCGCCGCCGCCGATCATCATCACCTTGACCTCGCGATACAGGCGCTCCACCCGGCTGCCGCGCATATAGCCCATCCCGCCCAGCAACTGCACCGCGCGGTCCGCGCAGAACTGGAAGGTGCGCGTGGCCATGTTCTTGGCCATTGCGATCTGCGCCACCGGCGCGGCGCCGTCATCCAGGCGCGCGGCCAGGTCGTCCAGCAGGGCGCGCGTGGATTCGATGCGCGTGGCCATGTCCACCAATTGGTGGCGTACCACCTGGTGGTCGGCCAGCCGCTTGCCGAAGGTGCGCCGTTCGCGCGCCCACGCCAGCGCGTCATGGAAGCAGACCTGCGCATAGCCGCAGGCGGCCGCGGCCAGCGCCAGCCGCTCGTGGTTGAAATTCTTCGTGATGGCGGCAAAGCCCTTGCCCTCCTCGCCGATCAGGTTTTCCACCGGCACGCGGCACCCGTCGAAGAACAGCTGCGCGGTGTCGGACGCCCACCAGCCCATCTTCTTCAGCGGCGTGCGCGTCAGGCCCGGCGTATCGCCCTCGATCAGCAGCAGCGACACGCCGCCGGAACCCGGGCCGCCGGTGCGCACGGCCACCGTGAAGTAGTCCGCGCGCATGCCGGAGGTGATGTAGAGCTTGGTGCCGTTGACCACGTAGTGGCCGCACTCGCGCCGCGCGCTGGTGGACAGCTGCGCCACGTCGGAACCGGCGTCGGGCTCGGTGATGGCGAGCGCGGAGATCTTCTCGCCGGCAAGGATCTGCGGTAGCACGCGCGCCTTCAGCGCCTCGCTGCCCACCGCGGCGATCGGTGGCGCGCCGATGGTGTGCGAGAACAGCCCCGAGGCGATGCCGCCCGAGCCGCCCCAGGCGCGCTCTTCGAACAGGATCATGCGATAGAAGGCATCGCATGGGGCGCCACCGTATGCTTCCGGAAAGCCCGGCTGCAGCAGGCCGGCTGCGGCGGCCTTCCGGTACAGCTCGCGCGGGAAGCTGCCGGCTTCGTCCCAGGCCTCGGCGTTGGGTGCCACCTCTTTCTCGAAGAAGCGCCGCACGCTGGCGCGGAAGGCTTCGTGGTCGGCGCTGTAGTAGCGTGGATTTGGCGGTTGCAGGGTCATGGTGTCTCTGATTTGGTGGCTGGCGTCAGGCACTGCGGCAGCGTGTAGAGCGGGAAGCCGTTGAAAGGCTCCGAGCGCTGGTGCTCGGGCTGCGGCCAGGTGTGCTTGGCGTTGGGCACGCCGCCGTCGACACGGATGGTCGAGCCGGTGATGAAGGCCGCCGCCGGCGAGAGCAGGAACACCACCGCCGCTGAGACTTCGGCTTCGGTGCCCAGGCGCTGCAGCGGCACCTTGCGCGCCAGCTGGCGGATCTTGGCCTGGAATTCCGGCGGGTAGGTGTCAAAGCCGCTGGAAGCGATCCAGCCTGGCGCCACCGCGTTCACGCGCACGCCTGCAGCGGCCCATTCGCAGGCGGCGGTCTCGGTGAAAGACAGCATGCCGGCGCGCGCGGCACCCGAATGGCCCATGCCCGGCATGCCATTCCACATATCGGCAATGATGTTGACGATGGCGCCGCCGTTGGCTTCCATCCATTGCGTGAAGCACTCACGTGCCACCAGGAAGCCGCCAGTAAGGTTGTTGCGCACCACGGCTTCCCAGCCCTTCAGGCTGATATCGCGCAGCGGCGACGGAAACTGCCCGCCGGCGTTGTTGAAGAGGCCGTTGATGGCGCCGTGCGCGGCCAGCACGGCGGCTACGGTCTCGCGCACCTGGGCCTCGTCGCGGATGTCGCAGCTGTGCAGCGTGATGCGGCTGGCGGCTTCGGGCTCGACGGCGATGATCTCGGCCTGCACCTGCTCAAGCTTCTCGAGCTTGCGGCCGGCCAGCGCAAGGCGTGCGCCAAGACTGGCCAGTTCGTGTGCCGTGCAACGGCCGATGCCGCTGCCGGCGCCGGTTACCAGCACCGTGCGGCCGACGAACAGGCCGCGATGGAATACGGAACGATAGGACATGGTGGTCTCCGCGGTCATGGATTGGCCGTCAGGCCGAGGCGCTTCACCAGCTTGCCCTGGCTCTCGTAGCGCTGGCGCGCGAAGGCGGTGTAGTCGGCGCTGTTCAGGTAGGCGCTCTCCTGGTCGAACCGCTCCAGCACCTTCTGCATGGCGGGGTCGTTCAAGGCCTTGCGAAACGCATCGTGCAGCACCTGCACGGACTGCGGGTCCATGTTGCGGGGCCCGGCGATGCCGAACGGCGAGGTCGACACCATGTCGATGCCGACATCGCGCAGCGTTGGCACGCGGGTCCAGCGCCGCGAGTGCTCGGCGGTCCACAGCACCAGCCAGCGCGCCTTGCCGCTGTCGACATAGGGACCGATGCCGCCGGCCGTGACCGCCAGGTCGATATGGCCGCCGAGCATTGCGGTGATGATCTCGGACTCGCCCTTGTAGGGCACATGGTTGAGTTCGATGCCGAGCTTTCCGCTGATCTCTTCCATCGTCACATGCATGGTGCCGTTGGTGCCGGTGCTGCCATAGCTGATCTTGCCGGGACGGCGCCGGGCATCCTCGACCATGTCCTGCCAGGATTTCCATGGCGCGTCGGCGCGCGCCGCCACCCCCAGCGTGTAGCCGGTCAGGTGGATCACATAGGTGAAGTCCCGCAGCGGGTCGAACTGCGTCTTCTGCAGGTGAGGCAGCCGGAACACCGGTTCCGGGATCACGGTCAGGGTGTAGCCATCCGGCCTGGCCCGCGCCACGACATTGGCGCCCAGTACGCCCGCCGCGCCCGGGCGGTTTTCCACGACGACAGGCTGGCCCAGCGTCCTGGCCGCGCCATCGGCCAGCGTGCGCACCAGCGTATCGGTGGCGCCGCCCGCCGCGAAGGGGACGATCAGCGTGACCGGCTGGGTGGGAAAACTGTGCGCCAGTGCCTTGCGCGATGCCAGGGCGCCGAGCGGGGCCAGGGCGCCCATTGCCAGCAGCGTGAGCGTGTCGCGGCGGCGGCCGTCCACGATCCCGGGTCTGGTGATATCCCGCGTCATTGCGCACCTCCCTCGGGGTTCTGAGGCTGCATCAGGACCAGCGCGTCGAGGGCGACGGCACCGCGCCCGGCAGCGCGCACCAGCATGGGATTCACTTCCATTTCGGCGAGGCTGTCGCCCAGCGACATGGCGGCGTCGGAGAGCGAGGCAATCGCGTCGGCCGCCGCGTCGATGTCGGCCGCGGGCTTGCCGCGGAAGCCTGTCATCAGCCGGTAGCCGCGCAGGCTCGCCAGCATGTCGCGCGCCATGGCGCGGTCCACCGGCAGCAGGCGGTGCGCGACGTCGTGGAAGATCTCGGTGAAGATCCCGCCCATGCCTACCGTCATGGCCAGGCCGAAGACCGGGTCGCGCGTCACGCCGACGATCAGTTCGCACACGCCGCTCGCCATTTGCTGCACCAGCACGCCGCGCTGTCGTGCCTGCGGCAGCGCCTGCGCGGCGGCGGCAGCCACCTCGGCCGCCGCCTCGCGCACCTGCTGGGCGTTGGCCAGTCCCAGCCGGACGCCGCCGACCTCGGTCTTGTGCACGATGTCCGGGCTCAGCACTTTCACCGCGACCGGGAAGCCGATGGCTTCGGCGGCGCGCGCGGCGTCCTCGGGCGTGGCCGCGGCCGCCTCCGCGCCGACCGGCACGCCGAAGCCCGCCAGCCACTGCTTGGCCTGGTGCTCGTCCATGGCGCCGGAAGGCGCGCGGGCGGCCGCGTCGCCGCCGGCCTGCGCGCGCAGCGCCATCCAGTGCGAGGTCGGCGCCGCCGTGCCGAGCCAGCCCACGTACGTGCCCAGGGCCCGGGCCGCGCGTGCGCAATCCGGGAACAGCGCCACACCGGCACCAGCCAGCCGTGCGCGGCTGGCCGGCTCGCCCGTGGTGGCGACGACGATCAGGCGATCGGTCTTGCCCACCACCTCGATCAGCTCGTCGGCCACGCGATCCAGCAGGTAGGCGGTGGCGTAGAGGAAGATGACGTCGATGCCGTCAGTGGCGGCAAGGTTGTCGAGCACGGCGTAGGCCAGGCCGCTGCGGTTGAACAGCTGGCCGGTCAGGTCGACGGGATTCGCCACCGCGCCGAGCTCCGGCACGCCCGCCAGCAGGCGCTGCTGTACCGCCTCGGGCAGGCGCGGCACGTCGAGTCCGGCAGCGCTGAGCAGGTCAGCCGACAGGGCACCCATCGCGCCCGACACGGAAGCCACCACCACCCGGCGCCCCGCGCTGCGATGGCGGAAGCCGGCCAGGTAGGCCAGGTCGGTCAGGTGGGTCGGATCACCCGCCTGCATCGCGCCGATCTGGGCGAAGGCGGCGCGGTAGATGGCCTGGTTGCCGGCCAGCACGGCGGTATGGGATTGAGTGGCCGCCGAACCGGCCTCGCTTTCGCCGGCCTTCAGCAGGATCAGTGGCTTGTTTGCCGCGCGCAGGCGCGCCGCGGCTTCGATGAAGCCACTGCCGTTGCGCAGGCCCTCCACGTAACCGACCACGGCCGCGGTTTGCGGATCGTCTGCGAGGTAGTCGAGGTAATCCGAATAGTCCAGGCAGGCTTCGTTGCCGGTATTGATGAACTGGTGGAAGCCCACGTCCATCTGCCTGCCTGTGGCGTAGACGATGGCGCAGACGTTGCCGCTCTGGGTCAGCAGGCTCACGGCACCCGGGCCGTCCTGCGGCGGGAACGCGCGGAACGTGGTGGCAAATGCGGTGATGGCGCGCGTGGTCAGGTTGGCCAGCCCCATGCAGTTGGGTCCGGCGATCGCCATGCCTCTCTCGCGGGCGAAGGCCGCAAGTGCGGCCTGGCGCCCGGCACCAGCTTCACCGGCCTCGGCAAAGCCCGAGGCGTAGACGATGGCGGCACGGACGCCGCGGGCATAGCAGCGCTGCAACTGCGGCAGCACCTCGTCCGCGCCGAGCGCCAGCACCGCCACGTCAGGCACCTGCGGCACGGATTCGATATCGGGATAGCACGCCAGGCCGGCGATCTCCGCATAGCGCGGATTGATCGGATACACCTGGCCCTGGTATCCAAGGCGCTGCAAGTGGTCCAACGCCACGCCGCCAATGCGGCTGGTATCGCGCGAGGCGCCGATCACGGCTATCGAGGCAGGATCAAGCAGCTGCGGCAGGGCGGCGCGGCCCGGTGCGCGCGCCGAAGTGGAAAGGGGCATCGTCGTCTCCATCCTTCCTCGGTCGGAAGGTGCCCCGATTCAAGCCGATCACGTGGTTGGCGACAAGCGCATGGTCTCCGGCTGTGCACATTGTGCACAAGTCTTCAGGCATTGGCGGCCCTTGCCTGCGGGAGCGGCCTATCGGTCACCGTGCGCCGGCCGTCAGTCATTCACCGCGCCAGCCTCGCAATGATCGCCTCGGCCAGCCGCACGCAACTCAGCGGCGCGCAGCCCTCGGCGTTGTTGCTGACAATGACGATGGCAGGCTGCCCCGCGCGCAGCGTGCGCGCCACCACATCGGCGATGGCATGGCGGGTGTCGGGGTCGTCGTCGACGATGCGGTCGAAGGGTGCGTACAGCTTTTCCGCGTAGGCGTAGGGCCGGCCCCCATGCAGCATCCAGCGCAGCACCAGCGGACCCGGCGCTTCCTCGTCCAGCAGCGCCTGCGCCGCGGCCTGGCGCGGCACCGGCGGCAGGCGGTCGCGTGCCGACAGGCAGAAGCGCACGCCGTGGCGGCGCAGCAGCCGGATGTAGCGCGGCGTCAGCAGTGCCGGGTCGCGCAGCTCAACCGTGTAGCACGCATGCGGGGTGATCGACGGGTCGAGCGCCGGCAGCGCGCCCAGGAAGGCGTCGAGCCGTTCCAGGAACACGGCGCTGTCGGCCAGCGGACCCATCGGCGACAGCTGGAACAGCAGCGGCCCGCATTTGCTGCCCAGCCCGCTGGTGGCAGGCACGATGAAGTCGCGCACCGCGATCTCCGCATCCAGGAAGGCGGCGTTGGCCAGCCGGCCGGCGCCGTCGGAGCCGCGCAGCCAGGCATCGCAGACACTCGCGGGCGCCTTGACCAGGAAGCGGAAGCCATCGGGGACCTGCGCGGCGTAGGACAGGTAGTCCGCCAGCGGGATCGGCCCGTAGAAGCCGCGGTCGATGCCGGCGGCGCGCAGCAGCGGATGGCGCGAATACGCGGCCAGGCCCTTGCGCGACAGCAGGCTGTCGCCGTACTCGCCGTCATAGACCAGCCCGTTCCAGCCGGGGTAGGCCCAGGAGGACGTGCCGAAGTACAGGTTCGATGGCAGCTGCACAGCGAGCGCGCGCAAGGCTTCATTCGCCTGTGCGGGTTGCACGCTCTTGCCGCGCGCGGGTTTGCCGGAGGGGGCGGGCGGGACGGCCGCGCCCGGGTGGGAGGCGGGCCGTTCCGGAAGGGCGGGTGGGGTGGGCAGGGGCAGCCCGCCAAAGAGGTCTTCAGTCAATCGCCAGCGTTGCCTTCAGTCGTTGCGGCCAATGGGTTGGTCGTAGATATAGCGGCGCGACCACGGCAGCGTATCGGCTGGCAGCCCGGCCTTGTGGCAGAGCACCTGGTAGATCGACATCTTCTCGGTGTCGAAGGCATGCGCGCAGCCGGCCAGGTAGACCCGCCAGATGCGGTACTTCTTCTCGCCGACCAGGCCGCGGATGGTGTCGCCGCGGGCCTCGAAGTTGTCGGCCCAGTGGTGCAGCGTCTGCGCGTAGTGGCGGCGCAGCAGTTCGACGTCGAAGGCTTCCAGGCCGCCTTGCTGCAGCGTGCGCAGCACCAGCCCGATATGCGGCAGCTCGCCCTGCGGGAACACATAGCGGTCCATGAACTCGGCGCCGTCCATCGGCGTCGCGCCGTTGTCCGGGTCGGGCGAGGTGATGCCGTGGTTCATTGCATAGCCGTCGTCGGCCAGCAGTTCGCGGATGCGGCTGAAGTAGCCGGGCAGGTTGTCCTTGCCCACATGCTCGAACATGCCGACGCTGGTGATGCGGTCGAAGGTGCCGGCGGTGTCGCGGTAGTCCTGCAGCCGGATCTCGATGCGGTCGGACAGGCCCGCGGCCCTGACGCGCTCGGTGGCCAGGTCGAACTGGTTCTGCGACAGCGTGATGCCCACGCAGCGCGCCCCGAACTTCTGCGCGGCGCGCAGCACCAGCGCGCCCCAGCCGCAGCCGATGTCCAGCAGCGTCTGGTCCGGCTGCAGCCGGATCTTGGTCAGGATGTGGTCGATCTTCTTGAGTTGCGCCGTGGCGAGGTCTTCGTCGCCGTGCTCGAAGTAGGCGCAGGAGTAGACCATGTTGGGATCGAGCCAGAGCTTGTAGAAGTCGTTGGAGACGTCGTAGTGGTACTGGATCGAGTTCTTGTCTTCCTGCTTGGTATGCGTGAAGTGCTGCGCCACCTTGAACAGCGCACCGCCGGCGCGGTGGGTGGCCGCGGCCGAGAAGCCGTAGGCGACCTTGATGATGTCCGTCAGCCTGCCCTCGAAGT
The DNA here is from genome assembly GCF_059419025.1 of Cupriavidus sp. GW821-FHT07C08. Lineage (NCBI taxonomy): Bacteria > Pseudomonadati > Pseudomonadota > Betaproteobacteria > Burkholderiales > Burkholderiaceae > Cupriavidus > Cupriavidus sp. GW821-FHT07C08. The sequence continues at coordinate 269,464 of NZ_JBWKQZ010000003.1, read as the reverse complement.
CGATTTTCTCCTGCACATACGCTTCGCCCAGGTTGTCCAGGCTCGGCGTCAGCAGCAGCGGCAGGGCCGCGGCCTCGCGTACGGTCAGCGTGACAGCCGGCTTGTCGAAGTGCCCGAGCGGGTATTCGGTGCCATTCCACAGCCGCAAGCTGACCGGCAGATTGGCATTCTCTCGCAGGTCGGCGATCCAGTTGTCGAGTTGCTTTTCCAGGGCTTGCTTGAAAAACATGCGCTTTACCTCCTGATGGTTGCGGCACACGCTTCGGCCGAGGCATCAGGCAAGGTTGGTACTGAGCTGGAACCTTGCCCAATCCATCGCGAACGCTGCAAGAAAAGAGTAGCCAAGCGACGCCTGTCTCACTTTAGTCCAATTCCGCAGCTTGTGCAGCGCACCGTCCAGAAGACTCCACTACCGACCCGTTCGGCGCTGTTGGCGCATGTTCAGGTGCGCGCCAACCGCTTCAGGGCGACAGCCGCACGATCTGCCAGTCGCCGCCGGGTTGCAGGCGGAAGGCGATGCGGTCATGCAGCCGCGACGGGCGGCCCTGCCAGAACTCCAGCGCGGTCGGCACCAGGCGGTAGCCGCCCCAGTGCGGCGGGCGCGGCGGGTTTTCGCCGAACTTGCTGCGGTATTCCTGCTCGCGCTGCTCCAGCACGTCGCGGCCGGGCACCTCGCGGCTTTGCTCAGAGGCCCAGGCGCCCACGCGAGAGCCCAGCGGGCGCGTGGCGAAATAGGCGTCGCTCTCGTCGTCCGAGACTTTCTCGACGTGGCCTTCGACGCGTACCTGGCGCTCCAGTTGCACCCAGTGGAACAGCAGCGCCGCGCGCGGGTTTGCCGCCAGGTCCAGGCCCTTGCGGCTTTCGTAGTTGGTGAAGAAGGTGAAGCCGCGGTCGTCGATGCCCTTGAGCAGCACGATGCGCGCGGAGGGCTGGCCGTCGGCGTCGACCGTGGCCAGGGTCATGGCATTGGGTTCGGGCAGCTTGGCCATGACCGCCTCGTCGAACCAGCGTTTGAACTGGCTCATCGGGTCGGGCGCTACGTCGGTTTCGGACAGAGAGCCCAGCACATAGGTACGGCGAAGGTCGGCAAGTTGAGTCATGTCGCAATCATCAGGATATCGGTCGGGATGCGCGGTGCGCCCGGGGGCGGGGGCCGCAGGTCCGGCTGATTCGAGTATAGCGAATGCATCGGGGATCGCATTTGCGTGGCGACAAGCGTATCGGCAGCGCCACCTGCCGCGGGGGCTAAACCGGCGGCGGCAGCACCTTGCGCCCCTGGCGCCGCGAGTAGTAACCGACCGCGCCCATCGCGCCCGCCATCGACAGGAAGATCGGCAGCATGCCCAGTGCCGTGCCGACCACGCCAAACGTGAGCGGCCACACCACCTGGCTGGTATTGAGCACCGCTGAGCGCAGGCCCAGTGCCTCGCCGGCGCGGCCGTGCGGCGAAGCCGTGTGCAGGATGTTCATGACATTGGGCTGGGCGCTGCCCAGCGCCAGGCCCAGCACGAAGGCCAGCCCGCACATCAGCCAGAAGTGCGTGACGAAGGGGTAGGCCAGGTAGGCCAGCGCGCCCACCAGCAGCGCGCTGCGGATGATCTTCCACTCCGAGAGCCGGCGTGACACCGCCGGCATTGCCACGCGGATGGCAAAGGTGGCCATGGCGAAAGCGCCCAGCACCCAGCCGATCGATGACGGCGACAGGCCGATGCGCGAGCCCTGGATCGGGATCAGGAAGGCGTGCAGGTCCCATGCGGCGGACAGCACCGCGCTGGCGATGAAGACTGCGCGCAGCTCGGGTTGCTGCAGCAGGTCCAGCGTGGAACGGCGGCTGCCGTTCTCGATGGCGATGCGCCCGGCATTGCCGCCTTGCGCCGGCAGGCGCGGACGCAGCCATTGCAGGCCGGCCTGGCCGACCAGCGCCACCGCCACCAGCACCATGAAGGCGGGCCGGAAGCCCGCATGCTCGATCACATAGCCCATCGTCACCGGCCCGAGCGTGCCGGACACCGACAGCCCCAGCGCATGCCAGGTGTAGTTGCGCAGCCGGGTCTCATTGGTGGAGACCTGGCCGATCAGCAGCTGCATCGCCACCTGCACCAGCATGAAGCCCACGCCGATCAGCGCGCATGACAGGTACAGCGCGCCGAGGTCGTGCCAGAGCGCCGGCAGCAGCGTGCCCGCCACCACCATCAGCGAGCCCGCGGTCATCGGCTTGCGCGGCCCGATCTCGTCGATGCGCTTGCCGGCGCGGATTGCCAGCAGCATCGGCAGCAGCGCATACAGCGACATCAGCACGCCGAGCGTGACGGTGGAGGCTTTGAGGGAAATCGCGAACAGCGACACCACCACGCGGCTGGCATTGAAGGCCACGTGGTTGCACACCGTCAGCGCGATCAGCCAGGTGATCGGCGGGACGGCGGCGTGCGGCAGCGACATGGGAACGGGGGCTCGCGGTGACCGCGCTCATGGCGGCCGGCGGCCGTGCCGAGGCGGAAAACAAAGAGGAAACAAAGGGCGGCCGCAGCCGCGCCTTCAGAAGGATGCAGACGGGCGAACCCGCACCGCATCCGATGCTTGCCATGCTTAAACTTCTTGTAAATGGCCGTTTAATTATGCGCCCGACGTGGGCGCGGCACAACGGCTGTGTGCGGCAGGATGTCGCAGCGGGGCAAAGTGTTGCGATTTTGCTTCAGACAAGGGCGGACATGTGGCCGCCAGGCGACGCGCCATGGTTTGCACGCGCCTCAACCGCCCTTGTACAGGGGATCGTTGTCCGGGCGCGCCGGTGCCGGCGCCGGCTTGCGCTCCTCGCGCTCGCTGGCGCGTGCCGGCTGGCGGGTCTGGGCGTCAGCCTGCGCGGCGGTCCCCGGCGTTTCCTTCGGGATCGGCTTGCCGGCGGTCATGCCGGCGGTCTTGCCGGTCCTGGGATCCTTGTAGGTCTTGCCCGGCGGCGGCGCGACCGGGCGTTTGCGCAGGTCGGCCAGCAGCGTTGCGCACAGGTTGTCTTCGCCGCCCGGGGACAGGTCCACCAGCGGCAGCACCGCCGTCGCCACCGGTGCCAGCAGCGCCAGCGACAGCGCGCCGCCGGCGCGCAGCGCCAGCACCCCGATATCGGGGCTGACGGACGGCTTCTTCATGGTGCCGCCCACGTACAGCGGTGAGCGCAGCGAGAACACGCGCAGGCCCTTGGAGTCCGGGTGGATGGTCAGCGCCAGCTTTTCATTGCGCAGGTCGATGCCGCCGGTAGTCTCGATCACAGCATCGTCCGTATCCAGCACGAAGGTGCGTGCGCGCGCGATGCCGTCGGTGAAGGCAAAGTCGCTGACGCCGCAGTTGATCCGTACCGGCCTGTCGCCGAACAGCTTGCGGATCACCACGCTGCCCACGTTCAGCCCCATCGCTTCAAGCAAGAACTTGCTGACCGTGCCGTTCTCGACCAGCAGCTTGGCTTCGCCGTTGGAAGAGGCCATCAGCGCCGCCACTGAATTGCCGGTGGCCGAGAGCTTGGCGCTGCCGTTGAGTTCGCCGATGCTGGCGCGCATCAGGTCAAAGGTGGGGAACAGCTGCTTGAGTTTCATGTGGCGCGCGGTCATGTCGACCGTGGCCCCCATCGGCTCGCGCTTGCCGTCCAGGCGCATGGTCGACACCAGGTTGCCGCCGGCGACGCCGAAGTTGAGCGGGTCCAGCAGCAGCACGCCGTCCTGCAACTTCAGGTGGGTGACCAGGTCGCTGATCGGCAGTTCGGCATCGCGGATGATGCGCTTACCGGTGAAGTGCACGTCGGCATCGATCTCGTCCCAGCGCTCAGTGCGGAACGGGGCCACCGGCAGGGCCTTGTCGGCGGGCTGGGCTACCGGGCTGTCCTTGGCGGGGCGGCCGGGTTTGGCATCGGCGCCGATCAACGGGGCCAGGTCGACAAAGCGCAGCTGGTTCGACACCAGGTTGCCCGCCAGCAGCGGACGCGGGTCACGCTTGGTGAAGGTCAGCGTGCCGGACAGGTCGCTGCCGCCGACGCGGCCGGTGAACTTCTGGTATTCGTAGATCGAGCCTTCCTTGCGCAGCGTTGCCATCAGCCGGCCGCGGGTCTGGTACGGGGGCGTGGACGGCAGCACCACGCCGGTCAGCGCATAGAGCTTGGCCATGCTGTCGCCGGCCAGCGTCAGATGCACGTCCAGCGCGGCCAGATGGGCGGGGTTGGTCACGGTACCTTCGATCACGGCGCGGGTGGTGCCAACCCGCACATCGGCCAGGATCGGGAAGGGCACGTCGGTGTTGCGCAGGCTCAGCACCGTGCCGGCCTTGCCGCTGGCGTTGATGGTGGCCTCGTTGTAGCGGCCGGTGGCTTTCCAGCGCACGCCGTAGCGGCCGTTGGCGGCGGTGGCCGAGGCCGGCGGGCCCGATGCGCCGGGTGCGCTGGCCGCGCCGGATGCCGAAGCCGCCGGCGCGGAGGCTGCCGCGGCCGCACTGGCGGGCGGCCCGGGCGGCACCTGGGACGCCTCGGGTGCTACCAGTGCGCCGTCGCGGGCCTTGTCATAGAGCGGGTTCTCGCCGATGGTGTCGAGTTCCGCCTGCAGCTCGATCTTCTTGAACTGGTCAGCCAGCGCCAGGTTGCCGCGCGCCAGCACCACCTCGCCGATATCCAGCTCCCATTCGGACGGGCCTTTCTTGGGGCCGAACTCAAGGGTCCAGTTGTTGCGGGCGTCCGGCAGGCGCTCCAGCCACACCGCCGGGGTGTCGACGACAATGGTCGGCACCGCGATCTGGTGCGCCAGCAGCGGTATCGGACGCAGCACGAAGATCAGTTCGCGCACGGTCGCCAGATTGGGCTGCTTGGCCCAGTCGGTATTGCCGATGGTGATGTCGCGCGCCGACAGCCGTGGCCACGGCACCAGCGTATGCCAGCCTTTCTCGCCCTCACCGTGGCGCCAGGTCACGGTCAGGTCGCCGTTGATGGCAAAGGGGCGGCCGATGGCCTCCGAGACGCGGTCGTTGAGCCAGGGCTTGAGGCGGTTCCAGTCGAAGGTCAGGATCAAGACCACCAGCAGCGCGATCAGCGCAACCGGTGTCAGCACACTCCACAGAACAACCTTGCGGCGCACGGGCATGAGGCGGGCTCTCCTGTCTGGCGGGGGGCAGGGCCGGGGCCGCCCACGCCAGCGCGGGGCGGCGAACGGACCACTGCACGTCTATTGTATAGTTGCGCGCTTCCCGCTTTTGTCGGGGATTGGCTGACATCGCCGCCGGAAAATGCCGGATTCTTGCCCCGCTGCAGCCGGGCGCCGACCTGCCGATCTCCATCGACCCGATTCCTCCAGCATGAACGATGCCGCACACGAGCTGGCCGGCCTGCCCGAGCCGCTGACCCACGAAAGCCCGGCCGAAGATGACTACCACCGCCGCTTCGGCGGCGTGGCACGGCTCTATGGCGCCGCCGGCCTGGCCCGCCTGGAGGCGGCCAGCGTGTGCGTGGTCGGCATTGGCGGCGTCGGCAGCTGGGCGGCCGAGGCGCTGGCGCGCAATGCGGTCGGGCGCATCACGCTGATCGACCTGGACCATATCGCGCTGTCCAACACCAACCGCCAGATCCATGCGCTGGGCGATGCCTACGGGCGCGCCAAGGTCGAGGCGATGGCCGAGCGCATCGTGGCCATCAACCCGCGCTGCCAGGTGACCCAGGTCGATGATTTCGTCACGCCGGACAACGTGCCCGAGCTGCTCGGCGCCGGCTATGACTATGTGATCGACGCCATCGACGCGGTGCGCGTCAAGACCGGGATGCTGGGCTGGGCCCGGCGCCAGGGCGTGCCGGTGATCACCTGCGGCGGCGCGGGCGGCCAGCTCGACCCCACGCGCGTGCGCATCGACGACCTGGCGCGCACGATCCAGGACCCGCTGCTGTCCAAGGTGCGCGCCGGCCTGCGCAAGCAATGGGGCTTTACGCGCGACCCGAAGAAGAAGTTCGGCATCGCCGCGGTCTATTCGGACGAGCCGCTGCAATACCCCGAACCCGAGCAGCAGGCCTGCGAGATCGACGAGGCGCCGCCGCTGGACGGGCAGCCGGGCCAGCCAGCCATGCGCGGCCCGCAGGGGCTGGCGTGCGCGGGCTTTGGCTCGTCGGTGGCGGTGACGGCGGTGTTCGGCTTTGTCGCGGCGTCGGCGGTGATCGGCGAGATCGCGCGCGGCTGAAGCCGCCCGGGCCGTTTAGGCGCTCAGCGCGCGCAGCAGCCCGTCGATCTCGGCGTCGCCGGGTGCCTGGTTGTCGAAGAAGATCAGTTCCGGATAGTCCTCGGGTGCCGGCATGAAGCGCCGCGTGCGGTAGGCCTCCCAGTGGTGCAGCTTGTAGGCATCGTTGGGGTTGCCGCGTTTGATGATGCGCGCATGCGCCTCGTCTTCCGGCAGGTGGACCCACACGATGCGCACCGTGGTGCCGTCTGGCACGTGCAGCCAAGCCGGATCGTTCAGCAGGTGGGCGCGGATCTCGCGCGACAGCGGGCCGATCACGATCACGCTGATGCCCAGCGCCAGGTTCTCGCGCGCGGTGTCGAGCAGGCCCTGGTATTCCGGGTCGCGCAGGTTGTCCAGGTAGGCCGGGCTGTCGCGGTCATTGGGGTCGCCGGTGATCGCGGCCATGGCCGCGGCGCTGTAGCGGCCGTACAGGGTATCCTTGTCGAGCAGGCAGAAAGGTTCGCCGGTGGCCTGCATCAGCGGGCCGATCAGGCGGTGGGCGAGGGTGGTCTTGCCGGTGCCGGCATGGCCGCAGAAGAAGATCAGTCGTGGCATGAGGGATAGGTGTAGCGGACAGGGCGCATCGCCCACAGCATACCCCTGGCTTGCGCCAGATCAGCCCCGGGCCGCGCCGATTCGGTATCCTTGCCGTTTTCTCCCACGATTGCCGTCAATCCCATGGACGCCAAAGACCAGCTCTCCTCCGCCGGCCTGCCGGACCACCTCCATCTGGGTGAACCGGTCACCGACGCCACCCATGCCGAGTTCGTGCAGCTGCTGGCCGCGGTGGCCGGCGCCGACGACGCCGGCTTCCTGGCGGCGATGGACGCATGGATCGACCATACCCGCCATCATTTCGCCCAGGAAGAGCAGTGGATGGAGGCGATGGGCTTCGGCCCGCGCCATTGCCATGCGGGCGAGCACCAGCAGGTACTGGCCGTGGCCGTCGCGGTGCGCGACAAGGTGCACACCGATGCCGAGTTCCAGCTTGGCCGCCGGTTGGTGGCCGAGCTCTCGGGCTGGTTCGACCATCATGTCAAGTCGATGGACGCGATGATGGTGGAGCATATGCGCGAGCACGGCTTCACGCTGGTCGAAGGGCCCGTCACCGCGGCCTGAGCACCGTCAGGCCGGGTGCGCGGCGTCGCGGTCGATCACCACGAAATACTTGCGCACCGGCGCCAGCACCTCGAACAGCCCGGTAAAGCCGGCCGGGATCACGCAGGCGTCGCCGGGGCCGAAGTCGCTGGCCTGGCCGGCATCGTCGCTGATGCGGATCCGGCCGCTGATGACATGGAAGAACTCTTCCTTGCCGGCCGGGAAGGCGATGCGCCACGCCCCCGGCTCGCACGCCCAGATGCCGCAGTCGAAATCGCCGTGCTGCGCGCTGTAGTGCGTCCAGGTGGTGCGGTCGGGGTTGCCTGACACCAGCCGGTCCGGGCGCGGGCGGTCGTGGCTGGGGGCGGGCTCGGTCTTGAAGTCGATCAGGCGGGGCGCTGGCATGGCGGATGGCAGGAAAAATGGCGGAACTGAGTCCGCCAGTTTACCTCGCCGGGGCCGCGGCCCGGCCGCTCAGTTCAGCGCCGTGCTCAGCTGGCGGCGCCAGCGCGACACCACGTCGGGCCGGTCGGCCAGCATCTCGAACACCGACAGCATGGTCTTGCGGCCGATATCGTCCTCGAAGGTGCGGTCGGTGCGCACGATTTCCAGCAACTGCTCCAGCGCCGGCTCGTACTGCTGGCGCGCGATCAGCAGCCTGGACAGGTCCAGGCGCGCGGCCAGGTCGCGCGGGTCGGCGGCGATGCGCGCGCTCAGGGTGGACTCGTCCGGCAGGCCGGACAGGCCCTCCATCGCGTCCATGCGCATGCGCAGCGCAGCATGGGCGTCCTGCTGCTCGGCCTGCGGCGACAGGGCTTCGAACTGCGACCTGGCCTCGGCGATCGCATTGCCGTCCAGCAGGAAGCCGATATAGGCCAGCCGGGCGGCGTCGGTCTCGGGGTCGAGTGCAATGGCTTCGTCAAACTTCGCCTCGGCGCCGGCCCGGTCGCCCTCGGCGGCCAGTTGCAGCGCGTCATGCAGGGCTACCTGCGCGGGCTTGGGCATCAGCCGCCCCAGGAATTCACGCAGGCCAGACTCAGGCAGCACGCCGATGAACTGGTCCACCGCTTCGCCGTCGGCAATTGCCACCACGTGCGGGATGCTGCGCACACCGAAGTGCGCGGCCAGGTCCTGGTTCTCGTCGACATTGACCTTGACCAGCTTCCACTGACCACTGGCCTCGGTCTCCAGCCGTTCCAGCATCGGGCCCAGCGTGCGGCAGGGGCCGCACCACGGCGCCCAGAAGTCGACCAGCACGGGTGCCTGGCGCGAGGCCTCGATCACTTCGGTTTCGAAATTCTGCAGGGTGACGTCGCTCATGGGGAATCCTGGATCGGGGAGAGGCGGGAGCGGCCAGCTTGGGCGGGCCGCAAGTCAGGGCAATCTATACCCCTATTGTGAGGGCGAAGGCGCCGAATGCAACGCCCGGTGCCGATACCGCGCCCGCGGGGTTCGGGAAAGTCTGTGGTTGAAAATAGAACGATCGTTCGGTTATAGTCCTTGACCATACCGAAAGACCCGGTCCGCGAGACCGCACAGGAGACGTTGCATGCAGACCCCAGCTCGCCCGCATTTCCAGTTCTGGCCGAAGCGCCTGCCGACCGCCATCGTGCTGCCGGAGACCTCGCTCTGGGCCAACCTGGAAGTCTCGGCGCTCCGCTATGCCGACAAGGCCGCGATCCGCTACTTCGGCAATGCCATCACCTTCCGTGAACTGGAGGCGCAGGCCACCGCGCTGGCCGGCTGGCTGCAGCAGAAGGCGGGCGTGAAGAAGGGTGACCGGGTGCTGCTGTATATGCAGAACTGCCCGCAGTTCATCGTCAGCTACTACGCTATCCTGCGCGCCGACGCGGTGGTGGTGCCGGTCAACCCGATGAACCGCGCCGAGGAGTTCAAACACTACGTCACTGACGCGCAGGCGCGCGTGGCGATCTTCACCGCCGACCTGGCCGCCGGGGTCGAGCAGGCGCAGGCGGAGCTGGCGCCGGCCGAGCGCCTGCAGCATTTGCTGGTGACCCAGTATGCCGATGCGCTGCCGCCCACGCACGAACACCCGGAAGACGCGGCGCCGGCCTGGTTGACCACGCCGCATCCGCTGCCCGCGGGCGCCACCGCGTGGCCCGAGGCGCTGGGCGCCGGCCTGCAGCCCGGCCCGCACACCGCCGGCCCGGACGACATGGCGGTGATGCCCTACACCTCGGGCACCACCGGCTTCCCCAAGGGCTGTATCCACACGCACCGCTCGGTGATGCACAACATCGTTGGCGGCGCGACCTGGTCGGGCTCGGGCGCCGAATCGGTAATCCTGTCGGTGCTGCCGCTGTTCCACGTCACCGGCATGCAGTACGGCATGAACGGCCCGATCTACAGCGGCGCCACCGTGGTGATGCTGCCGCGCTGGGACCGCGAGGTGGCCGGCCGCCTGATCTCGCGCTACCAGGTCACGCACTGGACCAATATCCCGACCATGGTGATCGACTTCCTGGCCAGCCCCAACCTGGACCAGTTCGACTTGTCCAGCCTGCGCTACATCGGCGGCGGCGGCGCGGCCATGCCGCAGGCCGTGGCCGAGCGCCTGCGCGAGCAGTTCGGGCTGAACTACCTGGAAGGCTACGGCCTGTCCGAGACCATGGCGCCGACGCACAGCAACCCGTCGGACCGGCCCAAGCTGCAGTGCCTGGGCGTGCCGACCTTCAACACCGACGCGCGCGTGGTCGACCCGGTCACGCTCAAGGAACTGCCGCCCAACGAGATCGGCGAGATCATCGTCAGCGGCCCGCAGGTGTTCAAGGGCTACTGGGGCAAGCAAGAAGCCACCCGCGACGCCTTCATCGAGTTCCAGGGCAAGACCTTCTTCCGCACCGGCGACCTGGGCCGCATGGACGAAGAGGGCTACTACTTCATCACCGATCGCCTCAAGCGCATGATCAATGCGTCTGGCTTCAAGGTGTGGCCGGCCGAGGTGGAGAACCTGCTGTACAAGCATCCGGATGTGCAGGAGGCCTGCATCATCGGCACGCGCGACCCGTACCGCGGCGAGACCGTCAAGGCGGTGGTGGTGCTGCGCGCCCATGCCAGGGGCAAGACCACGCCGGAGCAGATCATCGAATGGGCCAAGGAGAACATGGCCGCCTACAAGTACCCGCGCGTGGTGGAGTTGGTTGAGGCGCTGCCGAAGTCGGGCACCGGCAAGGTGATGTGGCGCCATCTGCAGGAAAGCGAGAATGCGCGCAATGCCGGCGCAGAGGAGAAGCCCGCGGCCTGAGGCAGCCGGGTAGCCAATGAAAAAGGCTGGTCGACCGACCAGCCTTTTTCATTTACGCGGTGCCGGCCCTCAATGCCCCCGCACCCGCATCAGCATCTTCACCATCGTCTTGTAGCCCCGCTCGCGCGCATGGCGCGTGGGGGTCACGCCTTCGCGGTCGGCGAGATTGGCGTCAGCGCCGGCATCCAGCAGCAGCTGCACCGTTTCCTCGTAGCGGGTGCTGCCATCGCCCAGGATCACCGCTTCCAGCAGCGCGGTCCAGCCCAGGTCGTTGACATGGTCCACGGCAACGCCGGCCTTCAGCAGCAGCTTCACCACCTCGACATGGCCGTGCTGGCTGGCGACGATCAGCGCGGTGCCGTCATAGCGGTCGGTGCTGGCCAGGTCGGCGCCGTTGGCCAGGGCCAGGCGCACCACATCGGCCTGGCCGGTGGCGGCGGCCAGCAGGAAGGGGCTGTTGGATTCGGCGTCCTTCAGGTTCACGTCGGCACCGGCCAGCAGCAGTGTGCGCGCGACCTCGGCGCGCCGGTTCTGCACGGCCGCCAGCAGCGCGCTGCGCCCGCGTTCATCTGCGGCGCGCGCCGAGGCGCCGGCGGCCAGCAGGCGCGCCACCAGTTCCTGGTCGCCAGCGCTGGCTGCGGTGATCAGGTTGCGGTCAAGCGTGCCGATAGCGTCGCGGTGAAGAGGCGGCTGCATGGCCGCGCTGCGCGGCGGGCGGGCGGCGGGCTGGCTGGCCGCGCCGCCGGTGGGCCGTGCCGCCAGGGTCTGCCCGCCCTGGACCGCCAGCAGGCCGCCGCCCATCAGCAATCCCATCAGGCCCAGCAGCTCGTTGAGTGCCTGTCTGCGGGTGCGGGCGGCGGGGCGCGTCATGGCGGCAGCTCCTGGGCTCAGACGGTTTCGTGGGGGCTGGCCGGCAGGGGCGCTGCGTGGTCGAGGGCAGCGTGCGCAGCGCGCTCGGCATCGGCGGCATCGTCGGCCTGCAACTGGCGCCAGAGCCGGCCCAGGTAGGGATCGTCGACGCCGTTGGTGGCCAGGCCCAGCAGGGTCTGCTGCAGGTATTCGCGCGCGGGGCCGTACAGTCCGGCAGCGTGGCGCAGGCGCTCGACCACGCGGATATCCGGCAGCCGGCCAGCGTAGGCCTCATGCGAGCGGTTCATGACGAAGGCGAGGGCGCGCTGCTCAGGCGCGCGGGCATCGCCGGTGCGGATGCGCAGCCAGCGCGGATGGTAGGCCCCGGTCAGCATCTCGCGGCGCCACAGCACGCGGAATTCCTGCTCGACCACATGGCTGGGGATGCGGAACACCATGCCGTGGCAGCAGCCGCCACGGTCCAGGCCCAGCACCAGGCCCGGGTTGTCCCAGGTGCCCCGGTTGATGCGGGAATAGAGGTAGAAGCCGCGGTGGTAGCCATGCACCGTGGCGCGCTGGCGCTCGGTGTGCACCACCATCGGGTTCCAGATCAGCGAGCCATAGCCGAACAGCCAGACATCGCCGCCAAGCGCGGGATCTTCCGGGCGGCGCGCCAGCGCATCGGACAGGGACTGCTCCAGCACGGCTTCCGGCAGCAGCGAAGACGCGACCGGAGTACTGCACAGCGAGGTGCGCAGACGGTCGGATTCGAGGTCCTGTCGCGTGATGGCCATGGTGCAAGCATAAATCAAAGCTGCGCCACGGGAAGGTGGGGGAAATGACATAAGTGCCAGTTTTCCTCGGAATTGTCTGAGCGAGCGGGGCGGGTGTGGGCGGTTCGCAACGGTTGCGGCGGCGTGCCGCCTCTGTCACTCGCCGCGGACGAGTGCTGCCGCACCTTTGTCCGCGATCAGGCGGCCGTGAATTGCTGGCCCGCGCGGCTGCCATGTCCTTACAATGGTGGCCTCAATCTGACCAGGGGGAACCCGCGATGGCACGTACGCTTACGGTGGTGTTCGGCAGTGGCAAGGAATATGACTTCACGATCGGCACGGACGAGCTGGCCGCGGTCACCGAGGACGCCGCGTGGCGCTGGTTCGACCGGGAATACACCGAGCTGGACTGCCAGGCGTCGAGCCCGGTCGGTAAGGTGCTGGTGATCGACAAGATCCTCAATGTCGCCAAGTTTTCCGGAGAAGCGCGCTTCTCCGGCGATCCTGCCTGGGCGCAGGACTATGCCCGCCATGCGGCGCGGCTGCTGGACCGGGACAAGGTCCGCGTCGATGTCGGCAACGCCGCCATCGGGTTCTGAGGCGCGGGCGCGCCAGCAAAACGGGTAGTTTGTCGCCCCTGCCTGTGCAGGAGCGACAATCTTCCTGCCGGCTTAGACTGCCAGCAGTTCCACTTCAAACAGCAGGGTAGCGTTCGGCGGGATCACGCCGCCGGCGCCACGGGCACCGTAGCCGAGGTCGGCCGGGATCACCAGGCGGCGCACGCCGCCCACCTTCATGCCCTGCACGCCTTCGTCCCAGCCGCGGATCACATGGCCGGCACCCAGCGGGAACACGAACGGGTCGTTGCGGTCCTTGCTCGAATCAAACTTGCGGCCAGCCTGGCCGTTCTCGTACAGCCAGCCGGTGTAGTGCACGGTGACGTGCTTGCCGGCGGTGGCTTCGGCGCCGGCGCCGACGGTGGTGTCTTCGTATTGCAGGCCAGAGGGCGTGGTTTGCATGGCGTATTTCCTTCCGATGGGAACAGACGTAGTGAGAGGAGAACGCAGCGCGGCTGCGTTCAGGCTTGGGCGCGCTGGAGCACATCCAGCGTCAGTTGCACATTGCGGTCGTCGTCGGCCACCCAGATGTCGCCATCCTGGATCGTCACCGACAGGCGCATGGCGCGCTGCGCCAGCGCGGCCAGGGCTTCGACCGCTTCCGCCGGGACATTGTAGACGGTGACGTTGCGCAGCTTGCCGGCCTTGCCCGCGATGCCCTTCCACCATTCGCGCGCACTGGCGGCGTTGTAGGTGTAGACGGTCACGCGCTCGGCCCGGGCGGCGGCGCGCTTCAGGCGCGCTTCGTCGGGCTGGCCCAGTTCGACCCAGTGGGCGATGTCGCCGGTCAGGCGCTTGTCCCACAGGTCGGGTTCGTCGGGTTCGTCCAGGCCGCGCGTGAAGGCCAGCGTTTCGGTGGCTTCGCAGGCAAAGGCCAGCAGGCGCACCATCATGCGCGCGTCATTCTCGGACGGGTGCTTGGCGATGGTCAGGCTGTGGCTGCCGTAGTAGGGCCGGTCCATGTCGGAGACCGACAGGTCAGCTTTGAAGATGGTGGATTTGAGCGCCATGAGGTGAAGTGTGCGGCAGGCGCCCCGGCTGGGGTGCGGGAGACGCAAAAGGCCGCATCATACGCCATTTGCCGGACACGGCTTACCAGCCCGGCATACTCGCGCAGCGGCTCAGCGCTTGCGGTATTCCTTGAGGTAGAAGCGCAGCAGCGCCGACAGCAGCAGCGTGCTCAGGAAGCCGGCGGCAACGATCAGGGCCTGCCCGGCGGTGGTGTTGATCTGGCCGGCCACCCCGAGGCGGAACAGCCAGGTGCCGACCATCATCGCCAGGAATGGCATCAGCAGCGCGCCGCGGCCGTAGGTCTGCACTGCCCACAGCGGGAAGCGGCGCAGGAAGTCGCCCGGAATGCTGCAGGCCAGGCAGGCACCGGCAGCTGCCAGTGCGGCGGCCACGATGTCGCCAGAATGGATGTCGAACATGGTCTCGGTCTCGCGCGCCCCCCATCAGGCACACGCAGGCGAGCGTGGCAGGAATTGGGCAAAACGCTGATTCTACAAGAGAAATTTGCGCCGGAGGTGACGAATAGGGTTACTGTGGGGTGCTGCCCGCGGGCGATGCCTCGACCGCCACTTGCAGCGTCACGGTGTCGCCTACCTCGGGCAGGAAGCGGGTCATGCCAAAGGCACTGCGCGGCACCTCGGCGCGGAAGTCGCCGCCGCAGACCTGCCGGCTCACGCCGAAGAAGGTCACCTCGCCGCAGCGGAAACGCTCGGCCTGCAGGCGCAGTGGCTGCGTGACGCCGTGCAGCGTCAGCTCACCTTCCACGGCGGCCAGCCGGCCGCCTTCCATCAGGAAGCGGTTCGCGCGCAGCCGCGCCACCGGGTGCTGGGCAGTATCGAAGAATTGTGCCGAGCGCAGCACGCCATCCAGGGTGCGGTTGCCGGTATCGACCGAAGCAAGGTCCACGGTCACATCGAGTGCGCCGGCGCCGCTGTCCGCGTCATAGACGAGGCGCCCGTCGATCTTGCCGAAGCGCCCGCGCACCGAGCTGCGCTCGAAATGGCTGGCGGAAAAATAGACGGTGGTGTGCGCCGGATCGATGGTGTATTCAAGCGGCGCCGCCTGCGCAGCGGTGATTCCCAGGGCGGCAGCAAGTGCCAGCGCGCGTGCGGCCATGGCTCAGTCGGTGTTCAGTGGACAAACACGGGCAGCAGGAACATTCCCACCACCGACAGGTAGCCGATGGTCCAGCACAGCGTGCGCAGCGTGGCGCGGTCGGTCACGTAGCACACGGTGTAGAGCAGGCGGGCCACGATGAAGACCACGGCCAGCTCGTCGATGCGGGCCTGCGGCGCCTGCAGGTGGCTGGCGGCCAGCACGGCGGCGGCAAAGAAGGGGAAGGCCTCGAAGTGGTTGCGGTGCGCCATGTCGGCGCGGCGCGCGCGGCCGGACTGCTGCTCCAGCCAGCCGCGCGGGTCATGGTTGTCATAGCCAGGCCCGCTGGCCTTGGCGATGGCCACCGTCGCCAGCGGCAGGATGCCGGCCAGCAGCACGCACCAGAAAGCGATCGGCATAGTCCAGTCCTTTCGGTTGCAATGCCGGCGGCGCCATCACTGGCGCCACCGGCCCGGCCCGCGCGGTCAGGCGGCGACCACGCGGATCTCGATGCCCGCCAGGCCCACCACCTGCCCGGCGCGGATCTTGGCAGTCTTGCGCGATTCGGGCGCGCCGTCCACCGAGACTTCGCCGGCAGCGACCAGCGCCTTGCCGGCGCCGCCGCTGTCGCACACGCCCGCCAGCTTGAGCAGGTCATTGAGCGCGATGAACTCGCCCTCGAGCGGGAAGGTGATGGTTTGAACGGCTGCCTTGCCAGGTTTGGCCATCACTTGCCCCAGCTGTCTTTCAGACCGACGATGCGGTTGAAGACCGGCTTGCCCGGCTGCGAATCGGTGCGGTCGGCGACGAAGTAGCCATGGCGCTCGAACTGGAAGCGGTCTTCGGGCTGCGCTTCGCGCAGGCCCGGCTCCAGGTAGGCGGTGATCACCTGCTTGGAATCTGGGTTGAGCGCATCCAGGAAGTTCTTGCCGCCGGCATCCGGGTTGGGGTCGTTGAACAGGCGGTCGTACAGGCGCACTTCGGCCTCGTACGCGTGCGCAGCGCTGACCCAGTGGATCACGCCCTTCACCTTGACGCTGTCGGCGCCCGGCGTGCCGCTCTTGGTTTCGGGCAGGTAGTTGGCGTGCACGGCGATCACGTTGCCGTCGGCATCCTTGTCCACGCCGGTGCACTCGATCACGTAGCCGTACTTCAGCCGCACCTTGTTGCCCGGGAACAGGCGGAAGTAGCCCTTGGGCGGGGTCTCGTTGAAGTCCTCGCGTTCGATCCACAGCTCGCGCGACAGCGGGAACACGCGGCGGCCCAGTTCGGGCTTCTTCGGGTGCACCGGCGCCGAGCATTCTTCGCTCTGGCCTTCGGGGTAGTTGTCGATCACCAGGCGCAGCGGGTCCAGCACGGCCACGCCGCGCGCGGCACGGCCGTCCAGGTCGTCGCGCACCGCGCCTTCGAGGGTGCTCATGTCGATCCAGCTGTCGGCCTTGGCCACGCCCACGCGGTCGCAGAACAGCTGGATCGATTCCGGGGTGTAGCCGCGGCGGCGCAAGCCCACCAGCGTGGGCATGCGCGGATCGTCCCAGCCGTCCACGCGCTGTTCATCGACCAGCTGCTTGAGCCTGCGCTTGCTGGTGATGGCGTAGGTCAGGTTCAGGCGTGCGAACTCATACTGGTGCGGCAGCGGGTCGCGGAATACGCCGCTGTCGCGCAGGTGCTCCAGCACCCAGTCGTACAGCGGGCGGTTGTTCTCGAACTCCAGCGTGCACAGCGAATGCGTGATGTTCTCCAGCGCGTCCGAGATGCAGTGGGTGAAGTCGTACATCGGGTAGATGCACCACTTGTCGCCCGTGCGGTGGTGATGGGCATGGCGGATGCGGTAGAGCACCGGGTCGCGCATCACGATATTGGGCGCGGTCATGTCGATCTTCGCGCGCAGCACGTGCTCGCCGTCGGCGTACTTGCCGGCGCGCATGTCGCGGAACAGCTGCAGGTTCTCTTCGACGCTGCGCTCGCGGTAGGGCGAGGGCTTGCCCGGCTCGGAGAAATTGCCGCGGTTGGCGGCGATCTGTTCGGCGGTCTGGCTGTCGATATAGGCGGCGCCGCGCTCGATCAGGGTCTCGGCAAAGGCGTAGAGCTGGTCGAAGTAGTCGCTGGCGTAGTACAGGTGCGGCTGTTTGGCGCCGTCCTTGCCCTCGCTGTCCCAGGAAAAGCCCAGCCAGTGCACCGCGTCGATAATCGAATCGACGTATTCGGTGTCTTCCTTGACCGGGTTGGTGTCGTCAAAGCGCAGGTGGCAGCGGCCGCCGTAGTCGCGCGCCAGCCCGAAGTTCAGGCAGATGCTCTTGGCGTGGCCGATATGCAGGTAGCCGTTGGGCTCCGGTGGGAAGCGTGTGATCACGGTCGGCAGCGGTTCGCCGGCCTTGTCCTGGCGGCCGGCATAGGTGCTGGCGGCGAGGTCCTGGTCGATGATGCTGCGCAGGAAGTTGGAGGCGGCGGGGGTGCTGTCGGTAGGCTTGTTGTCGTGGCTCATGATGGCGCCGGTTGGCCGGCCTGATGCGTCTGGGTGCTTGGGCCGGGTCGTCAGATTGCGTGGCGGAATGCCAATAACGGGATTTTACCGTGCCGGAGCCGGCGCACGCCGCGAGCCGCCGCGGATTTCCGCCCATCTCCCTGATTTGCGCCCGCGCGGACGCGCCTGGCTGCGACGAAAGTGATGTGTCGGAGTAGCATGGAAGCGTGCCGGCCCGCGGTGGCCGGCTTTGGTCCATCGCTGCAGGAATGCCCATGAACGCCCAACCCGATGCGGCGCCAGTGCCGCTTGAGCCCTCTGAAGTCGTTGCCGCGCTGTGGCGCGATGCCGGCCTGCCCACCGAGGCGCTGGCGCACCTGAAGCTGGACGGCGCCGAGCCGGTGCTGCCGTCGAGCTTTGCCGTGGGCACCGCCGCCCAGGCCAGCCTTGGCGCCGCGGCGCTGGCCGCCGCCGCGCTGTGGCACAGCCGTACCGGCCGCTGGCAGGACGTCAGCGTCGACATGCGCCACGCCATTACCGAATTCCGCAGCGAACGCTACCTGCGTGTCGACGGCGGCCCCGCGCCAGAACTGTGGGACAAGCTGGCCGGCATCTACCGCTGCGGCGACGGCCGCTGGGTGCGCCTGCATACCAATTTCCCGCACCACCGCGACGGCGTGGTGCGCTTGCTGGGCTGCGCCAATGACAAGGCAGCCGTGCAGGCCGCGCTGGACAAGCGGGACGCCGAAGCCTTCGAGACCGCGGCGTCCGACGCGGGCCTGGTCGTTGCGGCATTGCGCAGCTTTGAGGAATGGGACCGCCATCCGCAGGCGGCCGCCTTGCGCGGCCTGCCGCCGGTGACGCTGGAGCGCATCGGCGACGCCCCGCCGCAACCGCTGCCGCCGCCCGCATCCCCGGACGCGCAGCCGCTGTCGGGCGTGCACGTGCTCGATTTCACCCGCATCATCGCCGGCCCGGTGGCGGGCCGCACGCTGGCCGCGCATGGCGCCGACGTGCTGCTGGTCACCGCCTCGCACCTGCCGTCGATCCCGCCGCTGGTGATCGACACCGGCCGCGGCAAGCGCAGCTGCCAGCTGGACCTGCGCGATCCGGACGACAAGCGCACGCTGCACAAGCTGCTGCACGGTGCCGACGTGATGGTGCAGGGCTATCGCCCCGGCGGCCTGGCCGAGCTGGGCGTGGGGCCGGAGGCCGCGGCGCGCGCGCGTCCGGGCATCATCTATGTGTCGCTGAGCGCCTATGGCCACGTCGGGCCGTGGTCGCACAAGCGCGGTTTCGATTCGCTGGTGCAGACCGCCACCGGCTTCAATGATGCCGAAGCGCAGGCGGCCGGCAGCGACACACCGCGTCCGTTGCCGGCGCAGGTGCTGGACCACGCCGCGGGCTACCTGCTGGCCTTCGGCGCGATGGCCGCGCTGCACCGGCGCGCGGTGGAAGGCGGCAGCTGGCATGTGCGGGTGTCGCTGGCGCAGGTGGGGCAGTGGCTGCGCGGCCTGGGGCGCGTGCCGGACGGGCTCAAGGCGCCCGAGCAGAAGATCGACGACGTTTCCGATTTGCTCGAGGCGGTGCCGTCGGGCTTCGGCATGCTGACGGTGGTGCGCCATGCGGCGCATCTGTCGGAAACGCCGGCGCGCTGGACCTTGCCGTCCGAGCCGCTCGGCACGCACGCGCCGGAGTGGCTGCCGCGCGGTTAGGTTTAGGTTAGTAGAGCGTGGTGCGCTGCCGCTCGGGCAGGTCGCGGTCGTAGGCGGCGCCGTCGATGGCGTTGTCGGTCAGCGTGGACAGGATCTCGCCGTTGCTGGGCAGCGACTGGCGTGCCACCTGCGCATCCGCTGCCCACAGGCGCGAGCGGATCAGCGCGCGGGCGCACTGGAAGAACACTGACTGCACCGTGACCACCAGCACCGTGGTCGGGGCCTTGCCGTCGACCACGCAACGCGCGACCAGCGCCGGGTCGACGCTGATCTGCGCGGTGCCGTTGACGCGGATGGTCTCGTTGATGCCGGGGATCACGAACAGCAGCCCCACGCGCGGATCGGCAACGATATTGCGCAGGCTGTCGATGCGGTTGTTGCCGCGCCGGTCGGGCAGCAGCAGCGTGCGTTCGTCCAGCACCTGCACAAAGCCCGGCGCATCGCCGCGCGGCGAGCATTCGGCCCAGTCCTCGCCCACCGTCGACAGCAGGCAGAAGGGCGCCGCTTCGATAAAGGCGCGGTAGTGCGGGTGCAGGTAGTCGACTTCCTTGGACAGCGACGGAGCCGCCGGTTGCGCGTAGAGCGCTTCCAGTTCGGCCAGCGTGGTGATGGCGTGCGAGGTCATGGCAGGCGGGGCGTGGGTCGGCGGGGGGCGAAACCGTCAATGTAGCGCAGATGCGGTTACACGGTCACGGTACCCCGGCCGATCTCCAGCACGCGGCCGCCCACGTGGATCGCACCGTCGGCGCTGACGGCCAGGTGCAGCCGGCAGGGGCGACCAACGGCCTCGCCCTGATCGATCGCGTATTCGGCCGGCAGCGCTCGGCCGGTGGCCAGCAGCCAGCCGCCCAGGTTGGCGCAGGCCGAGCCCGTGCCCGGATCCTCAGCCACGCCGCCGCCCTGCTTGGTGAAGAAGTAGCGAGACAGCACGCGGCCGGGCCGTTCCGGGTCGAAGGCAAAGACGTAGGCGGTCTTGCGGCCCAGGCTGCTTTGCGGCCAGATCTGCAGGCGCGCGCTGTCGGGGTTGGCGCGGCGCACGGCATCGGTGCTGCGCACTGCCACCAGCAACTGGTCGGCGCCGGTGTCGACCCACATCGGCGACACCAGCAGGTCGCGTTCCTGCAGGCCGAGCAGGCTGGCCATGTCGGCATCGGGCAGGCCGGCCGGCGCGGTCTTCGGCTTGCCGTTGTGAGGGGCGGTGAAGGTCCAAACATCGCCCTGCGCCGTCACCGGCACCACGCCCGCCGGGAACTCCATCGTCAGCGCGTCGCCGGTGCCGGCCAGTTCGCGCACCACGTGCGCGGTGCCCAGCGCCGGATGGCCGGCGAAGCGCATCTCATAGCCCGGCGTGAAGATGCGCACCCTCGCGCTGGCACGTTCCGACGGCAGGATAAAGGTGGTTTCCGACAGGTTGAACTGCAGCGCCAGCGCCTGCATGGTGGCATCGTCCATGCCGCGCGCATCCTCGAACACGCACAGCGGATTGCCACCGAAGGTGGATTCGGCAAAGACGTTGAGCAGGCGGAAAGCGTAGGTGGTCATGGCGCGGGGGGCTCCGAAGGCTGGTGGTTCACCAGTGTACGGAGCGGGCGCGGACACACCATGCACAGTTGGGCCGATCGCGGGCGGGCCAGTTGCGGACAGTTCTGCCGCGCCATGAAAAACGCCCGGGCGGACCCGGGCGTTTTTCATGGCGCAGGCAACTGAGTCAGCAGGCTCAGAACCCCACCGCCTGGCCATCGCGCCGGCTGTCGCTGGCCGCGACATAGCCGTGCTCGGCGTCGTCCGACAGGCGCCAGATGAACTGGCCCGAGCCGAAGTCCATGTACGGATCGTCCACCGACTTGAGCTGGTGGCCGCGCGCCTTCAGGCCCTCGACCGTGGCCGGGTCCATGGTGCTTTCCACATCCAGCGTGAAGTCGCGGTTGACCTTCCAGCGCGGCGCGCAGCACGCGGCCTGCGGCTGCTGGTTGTAATCCAGCATGCGCACCACGGTCTGCAGGTGGCCCTGCGGCTGCATGTCGCCGCCCATCACGCCGAAGCTCATCACCGGCTGGCCGTCCTTGGTCAGGAAGGCCGGGATGATGGTGTGGAACGGACGCTTGCCGCCCGCGACCACGTTGGCCGACTTCGGATCCATCGAGAAGCCCACGCCACGATTCTGCAGGCTGATGCCGGTGCCCGGCACCACCACGCCCGAGCCGAAGCCCATGTAGTTCGACTGGATGAACGAGATCATCATGCCGTTCTCGTCGGCGGCGGTCAGGTAGATGGTGCCGCCCACCTTGGGCATGCCGAAGTTGAAATGCGTGGCGCGCTGCATGTCGATCAGCTTCGCGCGCGACTTCAGGTACGCGACATCGAGCATTTCCTCCGGCGTGACTTCCATGCTGCGCGGGTCGGCCACGTAGCGGTAGAGGTCGGCAAAGGCCAGCTTCATTGCCTCGATCTGCAGGTGCTGCGAGTCGACCGAGTCCACCGGGATCGACGACATGTCGAACTGGTCCAGGATGCCCAGCGCGATCAGCGCGGCGATGCCCTGGCCGTTGGGCGGGATCTCGTGCAGCTCGTAGCCGCGGTAGGACTTGCTGATCGGCTTGACCCAGTCGGGGCGGTAGTTGCGCAGGTCATCGAGCGTCATGGCGCCGCCGCACTGCTGGCTGAAGGCGGCAATCTGCTCGGCAATCTCGCCTTCGTAGTAGGCGCGGCCACGGGTCGCGCCGATCTTGCGCAGGGTTTCGGCGGCAGCCTTCATGGTGAACTTCTCGCCCACGGCGGGGGCGCGGCCATTGGGCATGAAGGTCTCGGCATAGCCGGGCTGGTCCTTCAGCTCAGGCACCGCGGCGGCCCACTTGTGCGCCACCACCGGCGGCACCGCATAGCCGCGCTCGGCGATCTCGATCGCCGGCTCCATCAGGTCGGCGAACGGCAGCTTGCCGAAGCGCTCATGCAGCGCGGCCCAACCGGCGACCACGCCGGGCACGGTGACCGAGTCCCAGCCGCGGATCGGGCGGTTGGCCAGGCCGTTGGCATCGGTGCCGTATTTGTTCTTGAAGTATTCCGGGCTCCAGGCCGCCGGGGCCACGCCCGACGAGTTCAGGCCGTGCAGTTCCTTGCCGTCCCACAGGATGGCAAAGGCATCGCTGCCCAGGCCGCACGACACCGGCTCGACGATGGTGATCGCGGCGGCCGCGGCGATGGCCGCATCGACCGCATTGCCGCCCTTGAGCAGCATGCGCAGGCCGGCCTGCGCAGCCAGCGGGTGCGAGGTGGAGACCACGTTGCGCGCAAACAGCGGGATGCGCACGGAGGGGTAGGGGTTGGTCCAGTTGAAGTTCTGCATGCTTGTCTGTGTCCTTGTGCTTGGGCGCTCAGCGGCCCTTATTCTGCCGTGATCTTGCGATCCTTGATCAGCTTGCCCCAGCGCGCGCTGTCCTTCTTCACCATCGCGGCGAACTGCGCCGGCGTGCCGCCGACCGGCTCGGCGCCCAGCTTGCCCAGGCGTTCCTTGACCTCGGGCGACTGGATGGCCTTGTTGAATTCGGCATTCAGGCGGTTGACGATATCCGCCGGCAGGCCCTTGGGGCCATAGATGCCGAACCAGGTATCGGACTCGAAGCCGGGCAGGCCCGACTCACTCGCGGTAGGGATTTCCGGCGCCAGCGGCGAGCGCTTGGCGCTGGTCACCGCCAGTGCCTTGAGCTTGCCGTCCTTCACATGCGGCAGGCCCGACACGATGCTGTCGAACAGCACCTGCACCTTGCCCGAGATCAGGTCCGGCACGGCCAGCGCGGTGCCGCGGTAGGGGATGTGGGTGATGAACACGCCCGCCTGCGCCTTGAAGGCCTCGGCGGTCAGGTGCACCACGGTGCCGTTGCCGCTGGAAGCGTAGTTCAGTTCGCCGGGATGCTTCTTGGCGTAGTCGATCAGCTCGCGCACGTTCTTCGCCGGCAGGCTGTTCGGCACCACCAGCAGGTTGGTGGCGATCGCCACCTGGCTGACCGGGGTGAAGTCGGTCTCGGTGTTGTACGGCAGGCGGGTGTTGATATACGGCCCGATCGAATGCGTGCTGGTGGTGGCGATCAGCAGCGTATAGCCATCGGGCGCAGCCTTGGCGGCCATGTCCGAGCCGATCGCGCCGCCGGCGCCGGGGCGGTTGTCGACCACGATCTGCTGGCCCATGCTGGTGCCCACTTTCTGCGCGATGGCGCGTGCCAGCAGGTCAGTCGCGCCGCTGGCCGGGAAGGGCACGATCAGGCGGATCGGCTTGCTGGGGTAGGTGTCGGCCAGTGCGGGCGTGGCGGCCAGGCAAAGCCCGCAGCCAAGGCCGATGCCGAAGCGGCGCAGCCAGGATTTCATACTTGTCTCCGGTGTCAGGCGATTGGCCCCGATTCATGAGCCGGCCTTCATTATTCCGTGCTGCCGGTCACAAAGAAAGCTAATATTTCTTTCCAATGTCACAAGGAAATCTTAATGATTGCGCCTTGCCGGCATATGCCTGACTCTTCCCTTGTGTGCACCGATGAGCACTGTCCGCTTCCTCCGTACCTTCGTTGCCGTGGCCGAGCACGGCTCCTTTGCCGCCGCCGCCGGCCAGGTGGCACTGACCCAGGCCGCCGTCAGCCTGCAGATGCGCGCACTGGAGACCGAGCTGCGCCGCGAGCTGTTCGACCGCAACGGCCGCGTGGCCGTGCTCAATGCCGACGGCCGCGCGCTGCTGCCGCAGGCGCGGCGCATGCTGGCGCTGTATGACGAGATGCGCCTGCCGCTGGCCTCGGACCAAACCATGGCGGGCGCGGTGGCGGTGGGTGCGGTGGTGTCGGTGATGGGCGGGCTGTCACATGCGGTGGCGCATATGAAGCGCACTTATCCTGCGCTCGACGTGCGCCTGGTCGGCGCCAAGTCGATCGAGCTGGCGGCGCAGGTCGAGGCCGGCGAGCTGGATGCCGCCATCCTGGTCGAGGGCGCCGCGCGCGTGCCCGGCACGCTGCGCTGGACGCCGCTGTACCAGGAGCCGCTGGTGGCGATCGCGGCACGCGGCAGCCCGGGCCGCGATGCGCGCGAGGCGCTTGCCACCAATCCCTACCTGCGCTTCGACCGCAGCCAGCGCACCGGCGTGCTGGTCGAGCGCGCGCTGCGCCGCGCGCACCTGAAGGTCAACGAGTTCCTGGAACTGAACGCGATCGAGGCGCTGGTGGAGCTGGTGCGGCAGGAGGTCGGCGTGACCGTGGTGCCGCTGCTGCGCCGCGCGCGCTGGCGTGACGACGAGGCGCTGCGCATCCTGCCGCTGCTGGTCAACGGCGAGCCGGTGATGCGTCACATCGGCATGCTGGAACGGCGCGACCACGGGCGCGGACAGGTGACCGCGGCGGTACGGGCGGCCTGCAGCGAGCTGTTCGGCGCCTAGCTGCCGCCATGCCATAACCAAGCCCTATCGGGCGGATAGTCAGAAACGCATTCTCCTGAAGATCCCTATTGCATATATTTCGGTTGCGGACGGCCGCTGACGCGGCCCGACTCGCCATGGGCGCCACGACATCCTGCGTTGGCGCACGCCCTCGCGCGTCCGCTGATTGCCCGACCTTTGACGCCATCGCTGCAGGCGTGTTCAGTACGTCCCTACATGGAGAAACGTATGTCTAACGAAGCAAAGTGTCCCTTCAGCCATGCCGCCGGCGGCGGCACGACGAATCGTGACTGGTGGCCGAATCAACTGCGCCTGGACCTGCTGAGCCAGCATTCCGGCAAGTCCAACCCGTTGGGCGGCGACTTCAACTATGCCAAGGCCTTCAAGAGTCTCGACTTCGCGGCACTGAAGAAGGACCTGGCCGCGCTGATGACTGACTCGCAGGACTGGTGGCCGGCGGACTTCGGCCACTACGGCCCGCTGTTTATCCGCATGGCCTGGCACAGCGCGGGCACGTACCGCATTGGCGATGGCCGCGGTGGTGCAGGGCGCGGCCAGCAGCGTTTCGCACCGCTCAACAGCTGGCCGGACAACGCCAGCCTGGACAAGGCGCGCCGCCTGCTATGGCCGATCAAGCAGAAGTACGGCCAGAAGATCTCCTGGGCCGACCTGATGATCCTGGCCGGCAACGTCGCGCTCGAGACCATGGGCTTCAAGACGTTCGGCTTCGGCGGTGGCCGGGAAGACACCTGGGAACCGGATGCCGATGTCTCCTGGGGCAAGGAAAAGACCTGGCTGGGCGGTGACCTGCGCTACGGCAAGGGTGCTGCCGGCAAGGATGAAGGCGTGATCGTGGCCGACGAGGCATTGCATGGCGCCGAGACCAGCCGCACCGACCCCGGACGCAACCTGCAGAACCCGCTGGCCGCCGTGCAGATGGGCCTGATCTACGTGAACCCGGAAGGCCCCGACGGCAATCCGGACCCGCTCGCCGCGGCGCATGACATCCGCGAATCGTTCGGGCGCATGGCCATGGACGACGAGGAGACCGTCGCGCTGATCGCCGGCGGGCATGCCTTCGGCAAGACCCACGGTGCCGGTTCCGCGGACAACATCGGGCCCGAACCCGAGGGCGCCGATCTCGAACGCCAGGGCCTGGGATGGGCGAGCACCTTTGGCACCGGCAAGGGCGCCGACACCATCACCAGCGGCCTGGAGGTAACCTGGAGCAGTACGCCGACGAAGTGGGGCAATAGCTATCTGGAGAGCCTGTTTGGCCACGAATGGGAGCTGACCAAGAGCCCCGCCGGTGCCAACCAGTGGGTTGCCAAGGATGCCGCGGAAACCATCCCGCACGCTTACGATCCTGCGAAGAAGCTGCGGCCGACGATGCTGACCACGGATCTGTCGCTGCGTTTCGACCCGGCCTACGAGAAGATCTCGCGGCGCTTCCTGGAGCATCCTGACCAGCTCGCCGATGCCTTTGCCCGCGCCTGGTTCAAGCTGATCCACCGCGACATGGGGCCGCGCGCCCGCTACCTTGGACCGGAAGTGCCGGCCGAAGAGCTGCTCTGGCAGGATCCGATCCCGGCGGTCGATCATCCGCTGGTCAACGAGCAGGACGTCGCCGCGCTCAAGCAGAAGATCCTGGCGTCAGGGCTGCCGGTCTCGCAACTGGTGCAGACCGCGTGGGCCTCGGCATCCACCTTCCGCGGGTCGGACAAGCGCGGCGGCGCCAATGGTGCGCGTATCCGCCTGGCGCCGCAGAAGGACTGGGCAGCCAACCAGCCAGAGCAACTGGCGAAGGTGCTGAAGGTCCTCGAAGGGATCCAGGCCGAGTTCAACGGCGCACAGTCCGGCGGCAAGAAGATCTCGCTTGCCGACCTGATCGTGCTGGCCGGTGGCGCGGGGATCGAGCAGGCGGCGCAGAAGGCCGGCCATCGGGTGACCGTGCCGTTCACGCCGGGCCGCATGGACGCCTCGCAGGAACAGACCGACGTGCAATCCGTCGGGGCGCTCGAGCCGATTGCAGATGGCTTCCGCAACTTCCTGAAGGGGAAATACAGCATCCCGGCGGAGGACCTGCTGATCGACAAGGCGCAATTGCTGACCCTGACGGCTCCCGAGATGACGGTGCTCATTGGCGGACTGCGCGTCCTGAACGTGCATACCGGGCCGGATGCGCACGGCGTCTTCACCGACCGCCCGGAAACGCTGAGCAACGACTTCTTCCGCAACCTGCTCGACATGCGTACGGAATGGAAGCCGCTGTCGGAGGCCCGGGACGTGTTCGAGGGTCGTGACGCCAAGACCGGAGCGAAGAAGTGGACTGGCACCCGCGTCGACCTGGTGTTCGGCTCGAATTCCCAGCTTCGGGCCCTTTGCGAGGTCTATGCAAGCGAGGACGGGCAGGAGAAGTTTGTCCGTGACTTCGTCGCCGCCTGGGCCAAGGTGATGAACCTCGACCGGTTCGACGTCGCCTGAGCGCTCGCGTGGCCCCGTCAGGGCCGTCATCCCTGACGGGGCTGTCTCAAGCCGGGTGTGAGCGGCGCAATAGACGCGTCGCCGATGCAATGACAAGCGGCCGGCAAGCGCCGGCCGCGTGGCCTGCCAGGGCATGCCCGGTCTACATCATCCTGTGCGCAAAATGCCCGCGCCGCGCGTCGGCCATCAGGTCGAGGAACTGCCCGGTGCTCATGTGCACCAGTTCCTGGTGGTCGCCCGCCTCGAAGTAGACGTCGGGGTGCGTCAGCAGGCTGTCGTCGAGCCAGGTCTGCGTGCCGTACGCCATGCCAACCGGCGGGATCGCGCCGTGGTCGCAGTCGCGGAACACTTCGCGCACGCCATCCTCATGCGCCAGCGACAGCTTGCGGCCGGTCTGCTCGCAGATCTCCGACAGTTTCAGGTGGTGAGTCGAAGGAATCACGACGGCGACGTAGCCGCTGGCGTCTTCCAGCAGGACGGTCTTGGCCAATCGGTCTCCGGGAATGTGTGCGGCCTGCGCAGTGGCCATGCTGCTGAGGCTGTAGGGGTGCCGAACGGTATCGAACTGGCTCTGCTTCTTGCTCAGGCATCTCGCCAGCGTGGTAGACATGGTCATGATTTCAACCTCCGAAGCGCGCAGCGCGACCGTTGTCCGAATGCTACCAATATAGGTTGTCGGGGGGCGGGTGGCAGTGGGGCGGAGCCAGCCATAACGTTGTCGGCAAGCACAAAAAAAGGGCACCTTGCGGTGCCCTTAGTGTGTTGTGCCGCCAGCCCTGGGGCCGGCGATATTCCCTGCTTATTCTTCCTGGAACGCTTCCTCGCGCTTGGACTTGATCGACGGCATTGCCACGACCAGCACCAGCACGGCAGCCGCGATCAGCAGACCCAGCGACAGCGGACGGGTCACGAACACGCTGAAGTCACCACGCGACAGCAGCAGCGAGCGGCGGAAGTTCTCTTCCATCATCGGCCCCAGCACGAAGCCGAGCAGCAGCGGCGCGGGTTCGCACTTGAGCTTGATGAACAGGTAGCCGATCACGCCGAAGGCAGCGGTCTGGAACACGTCGAAGGTGGTGTTCTGGACCGAGTACACGCCGATGCAGCAGAACGTCAGGATGGCCGGGTACAGGTAGCGGTAAGGCACCTTCAGCAGCTTCACCCAGATGCCGATCAGCGGCAGGTTCAGCACGATCAGCATGAAGTTGCCGATCCACATCGAAGCTATCAGGCCCCAGAACAGCGCCGGATTGCTGGTCATCACCTGCGGACCGGGCTGGATGTTGTGGATGGTCATGGCACCGACCATCAGCGCCATCACGGCGTTGGGCGGAATGCCCAGCGTGAGCAGCGGGATGAACGAAGTCTGTGCCGCGGCGTTGTTGGCCGATTCCGGACCCGCCACGCCTTCGATCGCACCCTTGCCGAATTCATGCGAGTACTTCGAGGTCTTCTTTTCCAGCGAGTAGGCTGCAAACGAAGCCAGCGCCGCACCGCCGCCGGGCAGGATACCCAGTGCCGAACCCAGTACCGTGCCGCGCAGCACGGCCGGGATCATGCGCTTGAAGTCTTCCTTGGTCGGGAACAGGTTGGTGATGTGGTCGGTGAAGGTTTCGCGGTGTTCCTTCTGCTCCAGGTTGGCGATGATTTCCGCGAAGCCGAACACACCCATTGCCACCGAGACGAAGTTCAGGCCATCGGTCAGTTCCGGCACGTCGAACGAGAAGCGCGCGGCGCCCGAGTTCACGTCGGTACCCACCAGGCCCAGCAGCAGGCCCAGCACGATCATGGCGATGGCCTTGACCAGCGAACCCGAAGCCAGCACCACGGCGCCGATCAGGCCCAGCACCATCAGCGAGAAGTATTCGGCGGGGCCGAACTTGAACGCCAGTTCCGACAGCGGCGCGGCAAAGGCGGCGAGGATCAGGGTGGCCACGCAGCCGGCGAAGAACGAGCCCAGGCCCGCTGTCGCCAGCGCCACCCCCGCTCGCCCTCGTCTTGCCATCTGGTAACCATCGATGGTTGTCACCACCGAGGACGATTCACCAGGCAGGTTCACCAGGATGGCGGTGGTCGAGCCGCCGTACTGGGCGCCGTAGTAGATACCGGCCAGCATGATCAGCGCGGCCACCGGCGGCAGCGTGTAGGTCACCGGCAGCAGCATGGCGATGGTGGCCAGCGGCCCCAGGCCCGGCAGCACGCCGATCAGGGTACCCAGCACGCAGCCCAGGAAGGCGTACGCGAGGTTCTGGAAGGTCAGGGCGGTGGAAAAGCCCAGACCCAGGTTGGCGAGTAGTTCCATGTTGGCGGCCTCCTTAGCTTGCCAGGAAAGCCGGCCACACCGGCATCTGCAGGTTGATGCCGTACACGAACGCGCCCAGGCTGATCAGCACCAGGATGATCGAGTTGAGGATGGCGCCCTTCCAGCTGAACTCGTGGCTGGCCATCGACGACACCAGCACCAGCACCAGCACCGACAGCACCATGCCCAGCGGCTTGAGCAGCAGGCCGAACAGCACCACCGAACCGAGGATCCACAGCAGCGTCTTGATGTCCCAGCGGGCGAGGTTGTCTTCTTCCATCTTGGAAGACAGCGAACCCCACAGCACCAGCGCGCCCAGCAGGGCGAGCACAATGCCAAGCCAGAACGGGAAGTATCCCGGTCCCATTTTTGCGGCGGTTCCCATGGAATAGCCGCGTGCGACCCAGGAAAAGCCGAATCCGACCAGGATAAACAGCAGGCCGGAGGCGAAGTCCTTTTGGCTACGTATGCGCAAAGTGAATCTCCTCGATAAGACACATGAAATCTGTGGCGGGTCCCTTGCTGCACTGCATGAATGCAGGCCGCGGGCGGGGCCCTCCCGCGGGCAGGGTGGAAGTTAAGGGGGCGACCTTTCAGCTACCTTTCAGATGTCTGCAAACAGGGTCATGCTGAGGGTATCCCCTAGTGAATTAGCGCTTAAAAGCACTGCCGAGCCAGGCTGGAGGCGGCCTGGCGGGCAACGCGCCCGGCTGTGGCGGGGCCGCTGCGCTATCATCCGGGGCGTTCTTCCGCCGCACGGCCGAAGACTGGCTGAAAGGTCTGAAAGGTTCCGCAACGGGACCACAATGCAACGCAAGGAGCGGTTTGGAGAGCATCGACCACGTCATCCTGATCGGCGCCGTCGTGATGTCGCTGGGCATCGTGCTGGGCGCCTTTTCGGCACGCCTGGGCGTGCCGTTCCTGCTGGTCTTCCTGGCCGTGGGCATGCTGGCCGGCGTGGACGGCCCGGGCGGCATCCGCTTCTCCGACACCTGGCTCAGCTTCCTGGTCGGCAACCTGGCGCTGGCGGTGATCCTGCTCGATGGCGGGCTGCGCACGCGCTTTGCCACCTTCAGGGTGGCGCTGAAGCCTTCGCTGTCGCTGGCGACCGTGGGGGTGCTGGTGACGGCAGCACTGGTCGGCGTGTTCGCCGCGTGGCTGCTGGGCATCGACTGGCGGCTCGGGCTGCTGCTTGGCGCCATCGTCGGCTCGACCGACGCGGCCGCGGTGTTCTCGATGCTCAATAGCAGCGGCATCCGGCTGAAGGATCGGGTGGCGAGCGTGCTCGAGATCGAGTCGGGCATCAACGACCCGATGGCGATCTTCCTGACCCTGACGCTGATCGAATGGCTGACCGCGCCTGACGGCCTGACGCCGCTGGGCCTGGTCACGCGGCTGCTGGTGCAGTTCGGCGTGGGCGGCCTGCTGGGCCTGGCGCTCGGCTATTGCCTGGCCCGCGTGCTGGAGCGCATCCGCGTGGCCGAAGGGCTGCAGGCGATCCTGCTGTGCTCGGGCGGCGCGATGGTGTTCGCGCTCGTGCAGAGCGCCGGCGGCAGCGGCTTTCTGGCGGTGTACCTGACCGGCATGCTGATCGGCAACCGCGAGCGCGCAGTGACCTCAGACACCATGCGCGCCATGGACGGCATGGCCTGGCTGGCGCAGTCGGCCATGTTCCTGCTGCTGGGCCTGCTGGTGGCGCCGCACCGGATCTGGGAGGTGGCCGGCCCGGCGGTGGCCGTGGCGGCCTTCCTGATGCTGGTGGCGCGGCCGGTGGCGGTGTGGCTGGCGCTGCTGCCGTTCCGCTTCAATGCGCGCGAGACCGGCTTTATCGCCTGGATGGGCCTGCGCGGCGCGGTGCCGATCGTACTGGCGCTGTTTCCGCTGCTGCGCGAGGTGCCGCAAGCGGGGCTGCTGTTCCGCATCGCCTTTGCCGTGGTGCTGGCCAGCCTGCTGTTCCAGGGCACCACGGTGTCGGTGGCCGCGCGCCTGGCGCGGGTGCGGCGCCCCGGCTACCCCGAGCCGCTGGCGCGTTCGCGCCTGCGCGGCACGCGCGCGCCGATCCTGGAGGTGATGCAGTTCGAGGTGGGGCCCAATGCGCCGGTGGAGAACGTGCGCGCCGACCAGCTGGAGCTGCCGCCGCGCTGCCGGCTGCTGACGGTGGCGCGCGACGATGCGCTGGCGGCGCTGGACCAGACCGTGCTGCGCGCCGGCGACAGCGTCTCGGTGCTGGCGCCGGTGACGACCCTGCCGATGCTGTCGGCGCTGTTCCAGGCGCTGGGCCGCGCGCCCACCTGGGAGCAGGCCTCGCATGATTTCCTGCTGTCGGGCGATGCGCTGCTGCGCGATGTGGCGGCGCTGTACGGCACGCGCGCGCTGACGTCGCAAGAAGCGCCGCTGACGCTGGAGGCTGCCATGCTACGGGCGTTCACCTCGCCGCCGGTGGAGGGCGACAGCGTCGAGATCGCCGGCCTGCCGCTGACGGTGACGCGCATGGAGGGCGCGCAAATCCTGCAGGTGGGGCTGTTGCTGCCGCGGCTGGAGGGGGATTCGGGCGGGCGGCTATGGCCGCGGCGGAAAAAGGATGGCGGCGCGCGCAGTGGCGAGGGTGCCGAAGCGGAGTAGGAACAAGAAAGGCGGCCATGGCCGCCTTTTTCTTTAGTCCACCTTCGCCCCGGACACCTTCACGATCTGCGCGTATTTCTTCAGTTCGCGCTGGATCAGCGCCGCGAACTGCTCGGGCGTGGTCGGTGCCGGCTGTGCGCCGATGCGGGCCAGGCGTGCCTTCATATCGTCGGTCTTCAGGATTGCCACGATCTCATGGTTAAGCCGCTCGACGATCTCGCGCGGGGTGTTGGCCGGCGCGAACACGCCGAACCACGTCGAGATGTCGAAGCCTTCCAGGCCCAGCCCCTTGCCGGCTTCCGCAATGGTCGGCAGTTCCGGGAAGGCCGCGGCGCGGCTGGCAGTGGTGACCGCAAAGGCCTTCAGCTTGCCCGCCTTGATATTGGCCGAGGCCGAAGCCAGGTTGTCGAAGATCAGGTCGGTCTGGCCCGACAGCACCGACAGCTGTGCCGGCGACGCGCCGTTGTACGGGATATGGACCATGCTGATCTTCGCCATGCTCTTGAACAGCTCGCCCGACAGGTGGCCGGCGCTGCCGTTGCCGCCCGAGGCGTAGTCCAGCTTGCCCGGGTTCTTGCGCGCGTACGCGACCAGGTCGCGCAGGTTGTTGATGTGCAGCTCGGCGGCCTTGCCCGGGTGCATCACCAGCACGTTGGGCACGTCGGCCACCAGCGTGATCGGCGCGAAGTCCTTGACCGGGTCGTACGGCATCTTGCTGAACAGCGTCGGGTTGATGGCGTGCGTGGCCACCGCGCCCATGACGATGGTGTAGCCGTCGGCCGGCTGCTTGGCCACGTAGTCCGCGCCCAGGTTGCCGCCCGCGCCGGGCTTGTTCTCGACCACCACCGGCTGGCCCAGGCTGTCGCGCAGCTTCTCGCCGATGGCGCGCGCGACGGTGTCGAGCGGGCCGCCGGCGGGGTAGGGCACCACGAAGCGGACCGGCTTGGTCGGGTAGGCATTGGTGGCCGCCACGGCGGCGGCGGGCAGCAGGGCCGCGGTCAGCGCGGCGGCAAGCAGTTTCTTCAGCATGTCTCGGACTTCAGGGGGATTGGAATATTTATCTGGCGCCGATGCCCCGCGCCATCATGACCGCGCACAGCGGCAGCAGGATCAGCAGGTGGGCTTCGATCATCACCCAGCGGCGGGCGGCCTTCAGCTCGGACGGCGGCGGCACGTAATCCGGCAGCCGGCGCGCCTGCTTGCGCCAGCGCGCGATGGCAAAGGTCGGCGGCAGCGAGCACAGCGCGATCAGCACGAACACACCCACCTTGGCGTGGAACCACGGGTTGTGCAGGTAGAAGTCGACGCCCTTGGCGCCGTAGAACAGGCGCAGCAGGCCGGTGCCCAGCACCACCATCGCCGACAGGAAATAGAACAGGTCGTACAGCGACAGGCGCCGCACCGCGGCCGGCGTGATTTCCGGGCGCAGCACCACCGCCTCGGCAGCCATCAGGGTGATCAGGACGAAGATTGCAAGGAAATGCAGGAAGGCCAGTATGGCGTCGGTCAGCATGGGTTCTCCTTTGCCTTTGCTTCAGTGGGGACTGAACTGCTTCGGGAAGGCACCGGCGGCAGGCCAGGACACCAGGGCCGGCCGCCGGCAGGAGGAGAATCTTACAGCACACCCTTTGCACGCAGTGCTTCGATCTGCTCAGGGCTGTAGCCCAGCGTGTCGGCCAGCACCGTGTCGGTGTGCTCGCCCAGCAGCGGCGGGTGGCGCAGCGCCTGCGGCGGCGTGGCGCTCATCTTGATCGGGCTGCCCACCAGCTTGACCTCGCCGGCGCTGGGGTGGGGCAGGTCCACGCGCAGGCCGCGCGCCTTGACCTGGTCGTCCTCGAACACGTCGTCGAGGGTGTTGATCGGGCCGCACGGCACGCCGGCGGCCTCCAGGTCGCGGATCCACTGGGCGCGGGTGCGCGGGCGCACCATCTCGGCCAGGATCGGCACCAGCACGTCGCGGTTGGCCACGCGCTGCGGGTTGGTGGCAAAGCGCGGGTCGTCGGCCAGCTCGGGCTTGCCGCCGTCGGCGACGAACTTGCGGAACTGCCCGTCGTTGCCCACCGCCACGATGATCCAGCCATCGGCGGCCTGGAAGGTCTGGTAGGGGACGATATTGGGGTGCGCATTGCCCCAGCGGCGCGGCGCCTCGCCGCTGGCCAAGTAGTTGGTGTTCATGTTGGCCAGCATCGCCACCTGCACGTCCAGTAGCGCCATGTCGATGTACTGGCCCTCGCCGGTGCGGTCGCGGTGCGCCAGCGCCGCCAGCACGGCGATGGTGGCGTACTGGCCGGTCATCAGGTCGGAAATGGCCACGCCGGCCTTCTGCGGGCCGCCGCCGGGCAGGTCGTCGCGCTCGCCGGTCAGGCTCATGAAGCCGCCCATGCCCTGGATGATGAAGTCATAGCCCGGGCGTGCGGCGTACGGGCCGGTCTGGCCGAAGCCGGTGACCGAGCAGTAGATCAGGTCGGGTTTGACCAGCCTGAGCGACTCGTAGTCCAGGCCGTACTTCCTGAGCTGGCCGACCTTGTAGTTCTCCAGCACCACGTCGCTCTGCGCGGCCAGCTCGCGCACGATCCGCTGGCCTTCCGGCGTGCTGATGTCACAGGTCACCGAGCGCTTGTTGCGGTTGGCGGCCAGGTAGTAGGCGGCTTCGGCGGTGTCGCGGCCGTTCTCGTCCTTGAGCCAGGGCGGGCCCCAGGTGCGGGTGTCGTCGCCGGCGCCGGGGCGCTCGATCTTGATCACGTCGGCGCCGAAATCGGCAAGGTTCTGGGCGCACCACGGCCCGGCAAGGACGCGGGTCAGGTCGAGGACGCGGAGATGGCTTAAAGCTCCCATGGCGGTAGTCAGTGCAGTGGGTAAGGCAGGGGATCGGTCGGAACAGCGCGAGGTCGGCGCGCCCCTGGAAACAGAGGCCGGCGCGGGTTGGCTGCACTGTACCACCGGCAAATCGCCGGTGCGGCTTTTGGTGATTTATGAGGCACTTATGTCAATGGGATTTGGGCGATAGCCGGCCGGCTCCCCGGCGCCATGCCTGGCGTGCCCGGCAGGCTGCCTTGCCCGTATAATCAACGGTTTGCAAATCCCATACTGATTCGTCGCGCCCGGCCACACCAGGGCAAGCGTCCGCCATCCCATGAAAGTCTCAGACATTCGCAGCAAGTTCCTGCAGTTCTTCGAATCGAAGGGCCATACCGTGGTCCGCTCGTCCAGCCTGGTGCCGGCGAACGACCCGACGCTGCTGTTCACCAACTCCGGCATGGTGCAGTTCAAGGACGTGTTCCTGGGCACCGACAAGCGCCCGTACACCCGCGCCACCTCGGCGCAGCGCTCGGTGCGCGCCGGCGGCAAGCACAATGACCTCGAGAACGTGGGCTACACCGCGCGCCACCATACGTTCTTCGAGATGCTGGGGAACTTCTCGTTTGGCGACTACTTCAAGCGCGACGCGATCCACTACGCGTGGGAACTGCTGACCAAGACCTACCAGCTGCCGGCTGAAAAGCTGTGGGTGACGGTCTACGCGGAAGACGACGAGGCCTACGACATCTGGGCCAAGGAAGTGGGCGTGCCGGCCGAGCGCATCGTGCGCATCGGCGACAACAAGGGCGCGCGCTACGCGTCGGACAACTTCTGGCAGATGGCCGACACCGGCCCGTGCGGCCCGTGCTCGGAGATCTTCTACGACCACGGCCCGGACGTGTGGGGCGGCCCCCCGGGATCGCCCGAGGAAGACGGCGACCGCTACATCGAGGTCTGGAACCTGGTGTTCATGCAGTTCAACCGCGACGAGCAGGGCAACATGACGCCGCTGCCCAAGCCGTGCGTGGACACCGGCATGGGCCTGGAGCGCATTGCCGCGGTGCTGCAGCACGTGCACAGCAACTATGAAATCGACCTGTTCCAGGCACTGATCAAGGCCGCCGCGCGTGAAACGCATATCGACAACCTGAACCAGAACTCGCTCAAGGTCATTGCCGACCATATCCGCGCGTGCTCGTTCCTGATCGTCGATGGCGTGATCCCCGGCAACGAAGGCCGCGGCTACGTGCTGCGCCGGATCATCCGCCGCGCCATCCGCCACGGCTACAAGCTGGGCCAGAAGACCCCGTTCTTCCACAAGATGGTGGCCGATCTGGTCGAGCAGATGGGCCAGGCCTATCCCGAACTGGCCGAGGCGCAGTCGCGCGTGACCGAAGTGCTGAAGGCCGAGGAAGAGCGCTTCTTCGAGACCATCGAGAACGGCATGGCTATCCTGGACGCCGCGCTGGCCGAGCTGAAGCTCAAGGGCGGCAAGACGCTGGACGGCGAACTCGCATTCAAGCTGCACGACACCTTCGGCTTCCCGCTGGACCTGACGCAGGACGTGTGCCGCGAGCAGGAAATCGGCGTGGATGAAGCCGCGTTTGATGCCGCGATGAACCGCCAGCGCGAGCAGGCGCGCGCGGCCGGCAAGTTCAAGATGGCTGCAGGGCTGGAGTACACCGGCGACAAGACCGTGTTCCATGGCTACGAGAAGCTGGAACTGCCGCAGGCCAAGGTCACCGCGTTGTATGTGGACGGCGCCGCCGTGAACGCCATGCAGCCGGGTCAGACTGGCGTGGTAGTGCTCGACAACACCCCGTTCTACGCCGAATCCGGCGGCCAGGCCGGTGACCAGGGCGTGCTGAAGGCAGGCAATGCTGTCTTCACCGTGGCTGACACCACCAAGATCCAGGCCGACGTGTTCGGCCACCAGGGCACGCTGGAAGGCGGCGCGCTGAAGGTGGGCGACGCCGTGTCGGCCCAGGTCGACGCGCAGCGCCGTGCGCGCACCGTGCGCAACCACTCGGCCACCCACCTGATGCACAAGGCCCTGCGTGAAGTGCTGGGCAGCCACGTGCAGCAGAAGGGCTCGCTGGTGGATGCGGACAAGACCCGCTTCGACTTCTCGCACAACGCGGCGCTGACCGACGAACAGATCCGCCGCGTGGAAGAGATTGTCAACGCCGAGATCCTGCGCAACGACGACACGCATGCCGAGATCATGCCGTTCGACGATGCGGTCAAGAGCGGCGCGATGGCACTGTTCGGCGAGAAGTACGCTGACGACGTGCGCGTGCTGTCGATCGGCACCTCGAAGGAACTGTGCGGCGGCACCCACGTGCACCGCACCGGCGATATCGGCCTGTTCAAGATCGTGGTGGAAGGCGGCGTTGCCGCCGGCATCCGCCGCGTCGAAGCCATTACCGGCGACAACGCGCTGCACTACCTGCAGGGCCTGGACGCCAGGCTGAACGAAGCCGCCGCCGTGCTGAAGGCCCAGCCGTCCGAGCTGGTGCCGCGCATCGGTCAGGTGCAGGACCAGGTGCGCGCGCTGGAGAAGGAGCTGGAACGCCTGAAGAGCAAGCTGGCCGCCTCGCAGGGCGACGAGCTGGCCGCGCAGGCGGTCGACATCAAGGGCCTGAAGGTGCTGGCCGCGCAACTGGACGGCGCCGACGTCAAGACCCTGCGCGAGACCATGGACAAGCTCAAGGACAAGCTGAAGAGCGCGGCCATCGTGCTGGGTGCGGTGTCCGACGGCAAGGTCAGCCTGATCGCTGGTGTCACGGCCGATGCCACGGGCAAGGTCAAGGCCGGCGAGCTGGTCAACTTTGTTGCCCAGCAGGTGGGCGGCAAGGGTGGTGGCCGTCCCGACATGGCGCAGGCTGGCGGCACCGAGCCGGCCAAGCTGCCGCAGGCGCTGGCTGGTGTCAGCGAGTGGGTGGCGGGCAAGATCTGATTGGCTGAGGGGGGGCGACCCCCTCAGGCCCGGCAACTGCTAATGGCGCTTCGGCGCCATTTTCTATGGGCGCTCGTCGCCGGGCGGCTTGCCGGCGAGCCGGTTGAGAATGTCGATCGGCAGCGGGAAGACGATGGTAGAGCTCTTGTCCCCGGCAATCTGTGTCAGCGTCTGCAGGTAGCGCAGTTGCATGGCCTGCGGCTCGCGCGCCAGCATCTGGGCCGCTTCAAGCAGCTTCACCGAAGCCTGCAGTTCGCCCTCGGCATGGATCACCTTGGCGCGCCGCTCGCGTTCGGCCTCAGCCTGCCGCGCAATCGCGCGGATCATGGTTTCGTTCAGGTCGACATGCTTGATCTCGACGTTCGAGACCTTGATGCCCCAGCCGTCGGTCTGGGCGTCCAGCGCCTGCTGGATGTCCAGATTCAGCTTCTCGCGCTCGGCCAGCATCTCGTCCAGTTCGTGCTTGCCCAGCACCGAGCGCAGCGTGGTCTGCGCCAGCTGGCTGGTGGCTTCCAGGAAGTTCGCCACCTGGATGATGGCGCGCTCCGGATCGACCACGCGGAAGTACACCACCGCATTGACCTTCACCGAGACGTTGTCGCGCGAAATCACGTCCTGCGGCGGCACGTCCATCACCACCGTGCGCAGGTCCACCCTGACCATCTGCTGCACGGCCGGGATCAGCAGCACCAGGCCCGGGCCCTTGACCCGCCAGAAGCGTCCGAGCATGAACACCACGCCGCGTTCGTATTCGCGCAGCACGCGGAACGAGGTGATCACCAGCAGTGCCAGCAGGAAGATCACACCGCCGAAGCTGAATCCGTAGGCCATGATCAGGCTCCCTTGTCTGGCGTCGGTTGGGATGGAGGGGGCGGAGCAAGGGGGGCGTTGCCGGCCGCGATGACCTCAAGCACCAGGCCGTTGCGCGCGGTGACAACTACCGGCGTGCCGCGCGGCAAAGGGCTGGCGCTGCGCACGCGCCAGGTCTCGCCGCGCACCGAGGCCCAGCCTTCTTCGCGCAGGTCGTCCAGCACTTCGCCACGCATGCCGACCAGCGCCTCGGCGCCGCTGACCACCGGGCGCTTGCGCGCGCGCACCAGCATCGCCGACATGCCAAACACAAAGATCGCGGACAGTGCCGACATGGCCGCCACCATCGGCAGCGGCACGCCGAAGCCCGGCACGTCGGTTTCGATCAGCATCACCGCGCCAAAGGCGAAGGCGATGATGCCGCCCACGCCCAATGCGCCGAAAGTCGGCAGGAACAGCTCCGCCACCATGCAGCCGATGCCCAGCGCCACCAGCGCCAGCCCGGCATAGTTCACGGGCAGCATATGCAGCGCGAACAGCGCCACCAGCAGGCAGATCGCACCGGCCACGCCGGGCACCACCATGCCCGGCGTGGAGAACTCGAAGATCAGGCCGTAGATGCCGATCATCATCAGCAGCAGCGCCACGCTGGGCTCGGTGATCACGGCCAGGAAGCGGTTGCGCCAGTCGGGTTCCAGCGTCACCACCGGCGCATTGGCGGTGCGCAGCACGCTGGCCCTGCCGCCGGCGGCGGTGATCGTGCGGCCTTCAACCTGGCGCAACAGCGCGGGCAGGTCGGGGGCCACCAGGTCGACCACGCGCTGGGCCAGGGCCTCGTCGGCGGACAGGCTGACCGACTCGCGCACGGCGCGCTCAGCCCATTCAGCGTTGCGTCCGCGCAGCTGCGCCAGGCCGCGGATATAGGCCGAGGCGTCATGCATCTGCTTGCGCGCCATGGTGTCGCCCCCCGCGGGCTCGCTGGCGGGGGCCGAGGCGGGCTTGGCGCCGGGCAGGGCCTCGGGCTTCTGCGGCCCGCCAATGCCGACCTGCACCGGGGTGGCCGCGCCCAGGTTGGTGCCCGGCGCCATCGCCGCGATATGGCTGGCGTAGAGGATGTAGGTGCCGGCACTGGCCGCGCGCGCGCCGCCGGGATAGACATAGCTGGCCACCGGCACCGGCGAGGCCAGGATGGCCTGGATGATCTCGCGCATCGACGCGTCCAGCCCGCCCGGGGTGTCCATTTCCAGCACCACCAGCTGGGCGCCGCCCGCGCGCGCGCGTTCCATGCTGCGCAGGATAAAGCTGGCGCTGGCGGGGCTGACCGCACCCTTGAGCGGAATCACGTAGACCGGCGCGGTTGCCGTGGTCGTGACCGTGGCGGCGGGCGCCGAGGCGCCGGAGGGCGGTCCCGCACGGGCGCCTGGACCGGGGAAGGCGACGAGAGCGGCGCACGCCATGGCCAGGCCGGCAAGCAGCCGGCCGGACATCGGCCGAAGGACCCGCAGCAGCGCGGTAGCAGGTTTCATGAGGGGGGCGGGGCACGCGAGGTGCCGTGATGGCGCCACTTCAAGTGTAGGCCACCGGGCACATCTTGCACGCGGGCTGCCTCGGGTCCCCGCGCCAGACGCTCAGGCCGCCGCCAGGTCGGGCCTGGCCGAGGGGCCGGGT
This sequence comes from Cupriavidus sp. GW821-FHT07C08, assembly GCF_059419025.1. Classification (NCBI taxonomy): domain Bacteria; kingdom Pseudomonadati; phylum Pseudomonadota; class Betaproteobacteria; order Burkholderiales; family Burkholderiaceae; genus Cupriavidus; species Cupriavidus sp. GW821-FHT07C08. The sequence goes on along the minus strand of NZ_JBWKQZ010000003.1, from coordinate 229,298 downwards.
GATTGGGTGGTGAGCGTGTCGATCAGCGCATGCAGGGCCGCGCTGGCCATGGACGGATGCCAGGCCAGCAGCGTGCGCACGCGGCCGGCCTCGCCCAGGCTGTGCTGGCGGATGGCGGGCAGGTCGCGGTACAGCCCCAGCACCGAGCGCGGTACGATCGCCGCGCCGATGCCGGCCGCCACGCAGGCGACGATGGCATGGTACGAGCTCAGTTGCAGCACGCGCGGCGTCGGCGCATCGCCGATCACATACCAGTTCTCCAGCCGGGCGCGGTAGTTGCACCCGGGCTCGAACGCCAGCAGCGTCGGCACCTCCAGGTCGGCCGCGGTGCGCACCGGGCGATGGCGATCGCGCGTGATCACCACCAGCTCTTCCTCGAACACCGGGACCGCGCTCAGTCCCGGGTCGGTCAGCGGCTCGGCGACAAACGCGCATTCCACCTCGAAGCGTGCCAGCGCATCCAGGGCCTGGCGTGTGGCCAGCGTGACCAGTTCCAGCTGCACGTCGGGCCAGGCCTGGTGGTACGCGGCCAGCACATTGGGCAGGCGGCTGGCGGCGGTGCTCTCCATCGAGGCAATGCGCAGCCGGCCGTGCGGGCGCGCCGGCAGCACCGCCTGGCGTGCCTCTTCGGTCATGCTGAGGATGCGGCAGGCATAGTCGAATAGGGTCTGTCCGGAGGGCGTCAGCACCATGCGCCGGCCGTCGCGCACGAACAGGTCGACCCCGAGCGACTGCTCCAGCTGGCGGATGCGCGTGGTGACATTGGACTGCACCCGGTGCAGCCGCTCGGCCGCACGGGTGATGCCGCCGGCTTCGACGACGGCGCGGAAGATTTCGAGGGCGGCAAGGTCCATGCGGGACTCCTGAGGCTATCCATCTCTTATCAAGATGCATGGCATCTTGATAATTCATTTTTGGGGATGATAAAGCCAGCGTAGCATACAGGCATCGCAATGCAACCGCTGCCCCCGCCAGCCCCCGCCATGCCGAACCCCCACAGCCTCGACCCCGAACACCCCGCCGCTGCGCGCCTGGCCACCCGGGCGCCGGCACGGCGCGAAGCTGGCGCGGTGGCGGTAGCCATGGCCGGCCTGGTGTCGCTGGCGGTGGTGATGGGTATCGGCCGCTTTGCCTTCACGCCGCTGCTGCCGATGATGCTGCATGACGGCACCGTCACGCTGCATCAGGGCGGCTGGCTGGCCACGGTCAACTACATTGGCTACTTCGCCGGCGCCGCCGTGTGCATGTTCATCCGGCCCGACGCGGTGCGCATGGTGCGCTGGGGCCTGGTCGCAACGGTGCTGCTGACGCTGGGCATGGCCCTGCCGGGCGGCATGCCGGCCTGGTCGCTGTGGCGCGCCGCCGCAGGCGTGGCCAGCGCAGTGGTGCTGGTTTACACCTCGGGCTGGTGCCTGCAGCGGCTGGCCGAACTGGGCAAGCCGGAACTCGCCGGGCTGATTTTCTGCGGGCCGGGGCTGGGCATTGTCGTCACCGGGCTCGGTGCATCCGGCATGGTGGGCGCGGGCTGGAACGCGGACTACGGCTGGGTCGCCTTCACGGCGCTGGCGGTGGTGCTGGTGGCGGCGGTCTGGCGGATCTTCGTCGCGGAGCCTGCGGTGGCGGCAGCGGCTGCACCGTCCCAGGCGGCAGCCGATACCGCCGCCGCGCGGCTCGATGCCCAGACCTGGGCGCTGACCTTTGCCTACGGCCTGGCCGGCTTCGGCTACATCATCACCGCGACTTTCCTGCCGGTGATTGCGCGCGAGGCGCTGCCCGGCACGGTCTGGGCCGACCTGTTCTGGCCAATCTTCGGCGCGGGCGTGGCGGTGGGCGCGTTCCTGGCCACGCGGGTCGGCATGGCGCACGACAACCGCAAGCTGCTGACGCTGCTGTACGGCATGCAGGCGCTGGGCGTGGCGATCGCGGTGGTGTTCCCGACCGTGGCCGGCTTTGCCCTCAGCAGCCTGCTGGCCGGGCTGCCGTTCACCGCGCTGGTGGCCTTTGCGATGCGCGAGGCGCGGCGCCTTTGGGGGCCGCACGCGGCTCGGCTGATGGGCCTGATGACGGCATCCTACGGCCTGGGCCAGATCGCCGGGCCGCCGCTGGCGACCGCGCTGGTGGCACGCACCGGGGGCTTCGCCAGTTCGCTGGCGTGCGCGGCGGCGGCGCTGCTGCTCGGCGCGCTGGTGTTCGCCCGGATGCGCCGCGCCTGGCCGGCGGGGACCGCCCGGAGCTGATCGGCAAGGTGCGCTAAAGTATTGCCTTTGCCGCCAGGCGCGCCACGCGAGCGGCTGCCGCGCCCAGCGCGCAGCCCGTGGCGCGGCACAGAAGGCCGGGGCCGTACCCGGCACGCGAGACCGGGCGGCGCAGGAGCGACCCCATGTCCTTTGCCTTGCAGCCCGCGCGTGCCGCGGGTGCCCCCATCCAGCCCGTTTCCGCCGAAGAACAGCGCGTGCGCGTCGACCTTGCCGCCGCCTACCGCCTGGCCGCGCGCGAGGGCTGGGATGACCTGATCTACACCCATATCTCCGCCACGGTGCCGGGCGAGCCCGACCACTTCCTGATCAATCCCTTCGGCTTTGCCTTCGACGAGATCCGCGCCAGCGACCTGGTCAAGATCAACGGCCGCGGCGAGGTCGTCGGCGAAACCGTGCATCCGGTCAATGTGACCGGCTTTGCGCTGCACGCCGCGGTGCATGCGGCGCGCGCCGACGCGATGTGCGTGATGCACCTGCATAACACCGCCGGCATTGCCGTATCGGCGCAGGCCGCCGGGCTGTTGCCGCTGTCGCAGCATGCGATGCGCTTCCACGGCCGCATGGCCTATCACGACTACGAGGGCCTGGCCTTCACCCCGGCCGAGGGCGCGCGGCTGACCGCATCGCTGGGTGCGCATCCGGCCATGCTGTTGCGCAACCACGGCACGCTAACGGTGGGCCGCACCGTGGCCGAGGCCTATGTGCTGATGGCGACGCTGATCAAGGCCTGCGAGGTCCAGATTGCCGCGCAGGCGGGCGGGGCGCTGGTGCAGCCCGGCGCGGCCGTGGCGGACAAGACCTCTGAGCAGCTCTACGACAACGGCGCGGTCGAAGGCGTGATGGAGTGGCCCGCGCTGCTGCGCAAACTGGATAGAATCGATCCTTCATACCGGGACTGAGCGGGACTGGTTTTCCGCCGCGACTCAACCACATTCATCAAAGGAGCATTGCATGCCGACTTTCCACGTCGAAATGTTTGAAGGCCGTACCATCGAGCAGAAGCGCAAGTTTGTCGAGGAAGTGACCCGCGTCAGCTGCGAAACCCTGGGCTGCTCGGCCTCGGCCGTCGACATCATCATCACCGACATCAAGCGCGAGAACTGGGCTACCGGCGGCGAGCTTTGGGCCGACAAGAAGTAAGGTTCCACGCAGCCCCACACTGAACACCATGCAGCACTTCGCCTCTGACAACTACGCCGGCTTCTGCCCGGAATCGCTCAAGTATTTCCTGGAAGCCAACGCCAGCGGCCACGAACAGGCCTACGGCGACGATACCTGGACGCAGAAGGTGTGCGACCGTATCCGCGAGCTGTTCCAGACCGACTGCGAAGTGTTCTTCGTGTTCAACGGCACGGCGGCCAACTCGCTGGCGCTGTCGGCGCTGTGCCAGTCGTACCACTCGGTGATCTGCCACGAGCTGGCGCATATCGAGACCGACGAATGCGGCGGCCCGGAGTTCTTCTCCAACGGCTCCAAGCTGCTGACCGCGCCCGGCGCCGACGGCAAGCTGACGCCGGACGCGGTCGAGGCGCTGGTCACGCGCCGCTCCGATATCCATTACCCCAAGCCCAAGGTGGTGTCGCTGACGCAGTCGACCGAAGTCGGCACCGTCTACAGCGTGGAAGAGGTGCGCGCGATCGCAGCCATCGCCAAGCGCCGCCAACTGCGCGTGCATATGGATGGCGCGCGCTTTGCCAATGCGGTGGCGTCGCTGGGCGTGCATCCGTCCGAGATCACCTGGCGCGCCGGCGTCGACGTGCTGTGTTTCGGCGGCACCAAGAACGGCCTGCCGGTGGGCGAGGCGGTGGTGTTCTTCGACCGCCGCCTGGCCGAGGACTTTGCCTACCGCGTCAAGCAGGCCGGGCAGCTGGCGTCGAAGATGCGCTTTATCTCCGCGCCGTGGCTGGGTTTGCTCGAGAACGACGTTTGGCTCGCCAACGCGCGCCATGCCAATGCGATGGCGCAGTTGCTGCAGCGGCGCATTAGCGATATTCCGGGCGTCCGCATCATGTTCCCGACGCAGTCCAACGCCGTGTTCGCCGAGCTGCCGCTGCCCGCGATCGAGGCGCTGCGCGCCAGGGGCTGGCGCTTCTATACGTTTATCGGCGCCGGCGGCTGCCGTTTCATGTGTTCATGGGACCTGCAGCCGCAGACGGTCGAGGCGCTGGCCACCGACATGCGCACGGCGTGCGGCGCCTGACCGGCATCCCATACCTATAACGACGAGACCCCTTCAGGAGCCCCCAAATGCAATACCGATTCTGCCCGCAGTGCGGCGCGCCGCTTGAGGTGCTGCCGCTGTCCGGGCGCGAACGCCACGCCTGCGTGCAGCAGGACTGTGGCTTCGTGCACTGGAACAACCCGCTGCCGGTGCTGGCGGCGGTGGTGGAGTACCAGGACAAGCTGCTGCTGGCGCGCAATGCCGCCTGGCCGGAGACCATGTTCGCGCTGGTGACGGGCTTCCTGGAGCGCGACGAGCCGCCCGAACTGGGCGTGGCGCGCGAACTGAAGGAAGAGACCAACCTCGATACCGAGTCGGTGTCGCTGATCGGCGTCTACGAGTTCATGCGCAAGAACGAGCTGATCATTGCCTACCACGTCAAGGCGACCGGCACCGTGGCGCTGTCCGAGGAGCTGGCCGACTACAAGCTGGTGGCGCCGGAGGATGTGCGCGTCTGGTCGGCCGGCACCGGCTTCGCGGTGGCCGACTGGCTGGCCGCGCGCGGCTATCCGGTGCGCTTCTTCGACCGCCAGACCGGCGCCGACATTCCCGACCCGCGCCGCCCGCACGACTTCAGCCTGGTCGGGGGTTCGCTACAATACCGGTGGTGAGGCTGGCCTCCGGCCAGCCTCCCAGCCCCCAGAATCGAAGGAAGAGACGAATGGAGTTCCAGAAAGAAGTGGATGCGCGCGGCCTGAACTGCCCGCTGCCGATCCTGCGCACCAAGAAGGCCCTGGCCGACATGGCCAGCGGCGATGTGCTCAAGGTGCTGGCCACCGATCCCGGCGCCACGCGCGATTTCCAGGCCTTTGCCAAGCAGACCGGCAATGAGCTGCTGTCGCACTCGGAAGTGGACAAGGTGTTTGTGTTCTACATGCGCCGCCGCTGACCGGCATACGGCTCCCGCACCTGACGGGACTGCACAAGGAAAAAGCCGCTCGAAAGCGGCTTTTTCCTTGTTTGCAGGCCAGCGCGATCAGCTGCCGATGCCGGTCAGGTGCTCGCGCGATTCCAGGTAGGCGCTGAAGTCAGCCCCGACTTCCGGGTGCTTCAAGGCAAATTCAACGGTTGCCTTCAGGTAGCCCAGCTTGCTGCCGCAGTCATAGCGGCGGCCCTGGTAGCGGTAGGCCAGCACCTGCTCCTGGCCCAGCAGCGACTGGATCGCGTCGGTCAGCTGCAACTCGCCGCCGGCGCCCGGCTTCAGGTCGCGCAGGTGGTCGAAGATGCGCGGGGTCAGGATGTAGCGGCCGACGACGCCCAGGTTGGACGGCGCGTCTTCCGGCGCCGGCTTCTCGATGATGCCCGAGACCTTGATCACGTCCGCATCCCATTCGCGGCCGTCGATCACGCCGTAGGAGCGGCTTTGCTCCGGCGTGATCTCCTCGACGCCCAGCACCGAGCAGTTGTAGTGGTTGAAGGTATCCACCATCTGCTTCATCACCGGCGGGTTGCCGTCGATCAGGTCATCGGCCAGCATCACCGCGAACGGGGTGTCGCCGACCAGCTTGGCCGCGCACAGCACCGCATGGCCCAGGCCCAGCGCTTCGGGCTGGCGCACGTAGAAGCACTCCACGTTGGCGGGCTTGATCGAGCGCACCACGTCCAGCAGCGCCTGCTTGTTCTTGGCCTCAAGCTCCACTTCCAGCTCGTAGGCCTTGTCGAAATGGTCCTCGATGGCGCGCTTGGAGCGGCCGGTGACAAAGATCATCTCGGTAATGCCGGCGGCCATGGCTTCTTCCACGGCGTACTGGATCAGCGGCTTGTCCACCACCGGAAGCATTTCCTTGGGGCTGGCCTTGGTGGCCGGCAGGAAGCGAGTGCCCAGGCCCGCAACCGGGAACACAGCCTTGGTGACGCGATTTTCCATATCAGGTGTACCTCTCAGATTCCAGTCCATAACCCTGCCAGCCATTGCGGGCGCCGTCTGTCCGGTTCTGTCCGACGAAGCCGGACAGAACCCCCGGCAGGCAGGGGCGTGAATGCGGCCGCCGAGCCGTCAGGCCGGCAGCCGCTGCAGCTGGCCTTGCAGCTTGGCCAGCGTCTGCTCGAAATCGGCCAGGCGCTGCGTCTCTTGCGCCACCACGGCCGGCGGTGCCTTGGCGACAAAGCTCTCGTTGGACAGCTTGGCGCGGCACTTGCCGATTTCGCCACCGATGCGCTCGACTTCCTTCGACAGGCGCGCGCGCTCGGCGGCGGCATCGATCTCGATCTTCAGCAGCAGGTGGTTGCCCCCGGCAATGGCGACCGGCGCGCCGGCGCCTTCAGCCTGCAGGGCAGCTTCATCTTCGAAGACGCGCACCTCGGAAAGTTTCGCGAGTGCCTGGATATGTGCGCTAGCCGCCTTCAGGAAGCTGCTGTCACCCTCGGCATAGAGCGGGATGCGCTGGGCCGGCGAGATGTTCATCTCGCCGCGCAGGTTGCGGCAGGCATCGATCACTTCCTTCAGGCGCGCAACCCATTGCTCGGCTTGCTCGTCGATCTTGGCGACCGCCGGCAGCGGGTAGGGCTGCAGTGCGATGGTTTCGGAGCCATCACCCTTGGCGCGGCCGGCCAGCGGGGCCACCTTCTGCCACAGCTCTTCGGTGATGAACGGGATGATGGGATGCGCCAGGCGCAGCACGGTCTCGAGCACGCGCAGCAGCGTGCGCCGCGTGGCGCGCTGCTGGGCCTCGGTGCCGTTCTGGATCTGCACCTTGGCCAGTTCCAGGTACCAGTCGCAGTATTCGTCCCAGACGAACTTGTAGATGGCGTTGGCGATATTGTCGAAGCGGTATTCGGCAAAGCCCTTCTCGACCTCGGCTTCCACGCGCTGCAGCAGCGACACGATCCAGCGGTCGGCCTGCGAGAAATCCAGGTAGCCGTCCGGGCCGCAGTCGTTGTTGCACGGGCCCATGCCGCAGTCATGGCCTTCGGTGTTCATCAGCACGAAGCGGGTCGCGTTCCACAGCTTGTTGCAGAAGTTGCGGTAGCCCTCGCAGCGGCCGGTATCGAAGTTGACGTTGCGGCCCAGCGTGGCCAGCGACGCGAAGGTGAAGCGCAGCGCGTCGGCGCCGAAGGCGGGAATGCCCTCGGGGAATTCCTTTTTCGTCTTCTTCTCGATCTTGGGCGCGTCCTTGGGGCGGCGCAGGCCGGTGGTGCGCTTCTGCAGCAGCGTGTCGAGGTCGATGCCGTCGATCAGGTCCACCGGGTCCAGCGTGTTGCCCTCGGACTTGCTCATCTTCTTGCCTTCCGAATCGCGCACCAGGCCGTGCACGTAGACGGTATGGAAGGGCACCTTGCCGATGAAGTGCTTGGTCATCATGACCATGCGCGCCACCCAGAAGAAGATGATGTCGTAGCCGGTCACCAGCACCGACGACGGCAGGAAGTGATGCATCTCGGGCGTTTCTCCCGGCCAGCCCAGCGAGGAGAAGGGCACCAGCGCCGACGAAAACCAGGTGTCGAGCACGTCTTCCTCGCGGCGCAGGCTGCCGGTGCTGCCGGCGGCCTTTGCCTTGGCCAGCGCTTCGTCTTCGGTGCGGCCGACAAAGCAGTTGCCGGCATCGTCGTACCACGCCGGGATCTGGTGGCCCCACCACAGCTGGCGCGAGATGCACCAGTCCTGGATATTGCCCAGCCACTGGTTGTAGGTGCTGATCCAGTTTTCCGGCACCAGCTTGATCTCGCCGCTCTGCACGGCTTCCAGCGCCACCTCGGCGATCGAGCGGCCCGGGTAGAAGGTGCCTTCCGGCGCCGGCTTGCTCATCGCGACGAACCACTGGTCGGTCAGCATCGGCTCGATCGCGCTGCCGGTGCGCTCGCTGCGCGGGGTCATCAGCTTGTGCTTCTTGACCTCGGCCAGCAGGCCGCGCTTGTCCAGGTCCTCGACGATGGCGCGGCGCCCGTCGAAGCGGTCCAGGCCGGCGTAGGCGGCGGGGGCGTCGGCGACGATCTTCGCGTCCAGCGTCAGGATCGACAGCTGCGGCAGGTTGTGGCGCTGGCCCACCGCATAGTCGTTGAAGTCATGGCCCGGGGTCACCTTGACCACGCCGGTGCCGAACTCGCGGTCGACGTATTCGTCGGCAATCACCGGGATCTGGCGCTCGGTCAGCGGCAGATGCACGAACTTGCCGATCAGGTGCGCATAGCGCTCGTCTTCCGGGTGGACCATCACGGCCACGTCGCCCAGCATGGTTTCGGGGCGGGTGGTGGCCACGGTCAGGTGGGTCAGGCCGCCCTTGGTGTCAGCCTCGACCAGCGGATAGTGGATATGCCACAGCGAGCCTTCTTCCTCGACGCTGTCGACTTCCAGGTCCGACACCGCGGTGCCCAGCACCGGGTCCCAGTTGACCAGGCGCTTGCCGCGGTAGATCAGGCCCTGTTCGTGCAGGCGCACGAAGGCTTCGGTGACCGCCTTCGACATCTCGGGCGACATCGTGAAGTACTCGCGGCTCCAGTCGATCGAAGCGCCCATGCGCCGCACCTGGCGGGTGATGGTCGAGCCCGACTCTTCCTTCCAGGCCCAGACCTTCTCGGTGAATTTCTCGCGGCCCAGCTCATGGCGCGACACGCCCTGCGACTCGAGCTGGCGCTCCACCACGATCTGGGTGGCGATGCCGGCGTGGTCGGTGCCCGGCACCCACAGCGTATTGGCGCCGCTCATGCGCGCATGGCGCGCCAGGCCATCCATGATGGTCTGGTTGAAAGCGTGGCCCATATGCAGCGTGCCGGTCACATTGGGCGGCGGCAACTGGATCGCAAAGTCCGGGCGGGCGGGGTCGAAGGTCGGCTGGGCGATGCCGCGCTTCTCCCACTCGGGGCCCCATTTCGCCTCGATGGCGGCGGGTTCGAAGCTTTTGGCGAGGGACTGGTCTTGGGCGGTCATGCTGGGATGTGGATATTGGCGTCGGGGGTCGTCGCAGGGTGCTTCGGCCTGCGCCTGGCGCGGCGGCGGCCGTCGGCGGCCGGCATTGCGCCAGTAAAACGTTAAATTATACGGGGGGTGGCAGGCTGGTGCCTATTTCCTGGCCATCCGGCCCCGCCGGATGTGACTTGCGCGACAGGGCCCGCCGGTATAATTGCCGTCAATCCACAAGGCTCATCCGATGTCCGACCTGCTTGCCAACCTGAACGCCGAACAACTAGCCGCCGTCACCCTGCCTGACGAACCGGCGCTGATCCTGGCGGGCGCGGGCAGCGGCAAGACCCGCGTGCTGACCACGCGCATCGCCTGGCTGATCCAGAACGGCCGGGTCTCGCCGGCGGGCATCCTGGCGGTGACCTTTACCAACAAGGCCGCCAAGGAAATGCAGACGCGGCTGTCGTCGATGCTGCCGATCAACACCCGCGGCATGTGGATCGGCACCTTCCACGGCCTGTGCAACCGCATGCTGCGCGCGCATTTCCGCGACGCGGGCCTGCCCCAGACCTTTGCCATCCTGGACAGCCAGGACCAGCTCTCGGCGCTCAAGCGGCTGCTCAAGTCGCTCAATGTCGATGATGAGAAGTACCCGGCCAAGAACCTGCAGTACTTCATCAACAACGCCAAGGAGCAGGGCCTGCGCCCGGCCGGCGTCGAGGCCAACGACGACTTCAACAAGCGCTTTGTCGACCTCTACGCCGCCTACGACCTGCAGTGCCAGCGCGAAGGCGTGGTCGACTTCGCCGAGCTGCTGCTGCGCTGCTACGAACTGCTGCGCTACAACGACGCCATCCGCCAGCATTACCAGCACCGCTTCCGCCACGTGCTGGTCGACGAGTTCCAGGACACCAACGTGCTGCAGTACCAGTGGCTCAAGCTGCTGGCCGGCTACGGCACGCAGAATCCGGCCGCGGTCTTTGCCGTCGGCGACGACGACCAGAGCATCTATGCGTTCCGTGGCGCCAACGTCGGCAATATGCGCGACTTCGAGCACGAGTTCCGCGTGCGCCGGCTGATCAAGCTGGAGCAGAACTACCGCTCGCACGGGCATATCCTGGATTCGGCCAACCACCTGATCTCGCACAACGCGCGCCGCCTGGGCAAGAACCTGCGCACCGACGCCGGCCATGGCGAGCCGGTGCGGGTGTTCCAGGGCGGCTCTGACGGCCAGGAAGCCGCCTGGATCATCGAGGAGATCCGCGACCAGATCGCGCAGGGCGCCAGCCGCGCCGAGATCGCCATCCTGTACCGTAGCAACGCGCAGTCGCGCGTGATCGAGCATGCGCTGTTCTCGGCCGGTATCGCGTACCGCGTCTATGGCGGCCTGCGCTTCTTTGAGCGCGCCGAAATCAAGCACGCGCTGGCCTACATGCAGCTGCTGGAGAATCCGCGCAACGATGCCGCCTTTGGCCGCGTGGTCAACTTCCCGGCGCGCGGCATCGGCGCGCGCTCGCTGGAAGTGCTGCAGGACATGGCGCGCCAGTACGACTGCGCGCTGGCCGAGGCGGTGGCCTACGTGCCAGGCGCGGCCGGCAGCAAGCTGGCGGCGTTTACGCGCCTGGTCGAGAAGATGCGCGAGGACACGCGCCGCATGACGCTGGCCGAGACCGTCGAGTACGTGATCAACCACAGCGGCCTGATCACCCACTACCAGGGCGAGAAGGAAGGCCAGGATCGCATCGAGAACTTGCAGGAACTGGTGACCGCCGCGCAGGCCTTCGTGGTCGAGGAAGGCTACGGCCTGGAAGCGCTGGCCGCGGTGATCCCGGTTGACCGCAGCCCCGCCGCCCCGGCACTGGCCGACGGCGACCAGGCCCAGCAGGTGCTGGATCCGGAAGCGCTGCCGGTGGTGATGACGCCGCTGGTCGCGTTCCTGACCCATGCCTCGCTGGAAGCCGGCGACAACCAGGCCCAGGCCGGCCAGGACGCGGTGCAGATGATGACCGTGCACGCGGCCAAGGGGCTGGAGTTCGACGTGGTCTTCATCACCGGGATGGAAGAGGGCCTGTTCCCGCACGAGAACAGCATGATGGACCCGGACGGCGTGGAAGAAGAGCGCCGCCTGATGTACGTGGCGATCACGCGTGCGCGCAAGCGGCTCTACATGTCGTTCGCGCAAAGCCGCATGCTGCACGGCCAGACCCGCTACCACGTGCGCTCGCGCTTCTTCGAGGAACTGCCCGAGGCCTCGCTCAAGTGGCTGACGCCGCCGGCGCAGGGCTACGGCGGCGTGCGCCGCCAGGAGCGCGACAGCGCCTGGGGCCGCGACTGGTTCCGCAAGCCCGAGGACGTGCCCTATACCGGCACGCGCCCCACCGGCGGCATGGACAACGGCAACGGCTATGCCGATGCCAAGCGCGAGGCCGGCACCGGCTTCCGGGTGGGGCAGTCGGTGTTCCACAACAAGTTTGGCGAAGGCGTGATCACCGCGCTGGAAGGCGAGGGCACGGACGCACGCGCCAATATCAACTTCAAGCGCAACGGCGCCAAGTGGCTGGCGCTGTCGGTGGCGAAGCTGGACGCGATCGACTGAGCGGGTCCGGCTTCGCTGCGCGCCATGCCGCGCCCCGGGCGGCTCAGGGCAGGGCGTGGCGGACCTCGCCAGCCTTTTCGTCGGGGCTGTCCACCGTCAGCAGCGGATTGATGAACAGCGAGGCCAGCGCGCCGACCCCGAGCAGCGCCCCCGAGATCATGAACGGCAGGTCATAGCTGCCGGTCCGCTCGATCAGGTAGCCGAACACCACCGGCGACACCATGCCGGCCACGCCGAAGCCGGTGTTCATCATGCCGCCCGCGGTGCCGGCGTACTTGCCGGCGATGTCCAGCGGCAGGCTCCACAGCACCGCGTTGGTCAGCTCCAGGAAGAAGAACGACAGCGACAGCAGGATCACCGCGTTGACGGCATCGGCCGTGAAGGTCATCGGCGCGATGAACATCAGCGAGCCGGCCAGCCCCACGAACAGGACCGCGCCGCGCGCCAGGCGCAGGTTGCCGGTGCGCTTGTAGATGCGGTCCGACAGCACGCCGCCGAGCGTATCGCCGACCACGCCGGCCATCAGCGGCAGCGCGGTGAACAGCGCCAGCTGCTTCAGGTCGAAGCCGCGTGCCTCCTTCAGGTATGAAGGCAGCCACGTCAGGTAGACCCACAGCGACCAGCCGTAGCAGAAGTCGACGAAGGTCACCAGCCACATGCGCCGGAACAGGCGCCGCCACGGCGTGGCCGCCTTGGCGGCCTGCCGGCTATCGCCACGTCGGTAGCCGATCTCCTGCAGCTCCTGCGCCGTGACGCGGCGGTGCTTGTCGGGCGAGTCCTTGAAAAAGAAGGCGTACAGCAAGGTCCAGCCGAGGCTGACCGCGCCCAGCACGATGAAGGCTTCGCGCCAGCCGGCGGCGGCCACGATGATCAGCACGATCGGCGGCGTGATCGCACCGCCCAGCCGCGCGAAGCTGTGGGTGATGCCCTGCGCGAACCCGCGCTCCGCCACCGGCATCCAGTAGGTGAAGGCGCGCGTTGCGGTCGGGAATGCACCGCCTTCGCCGATGCCCAGCACGAAGCGCAGCACCACCAGCATCAGCACGCTGCCCGCGAAGCCGGTCAGCACGGTGGCCACGCCCCAGATCAGCGACAGCACGATCAGCACCTTCTTGGGCCCGAACTTGTCGGCCATCCAGCCGCCGAGGATCTGCATGGCGGCATAGGGGTAGGCAAAGGCCGAGAACACCAGCCCCAGCTGCGATGTGGTCAGCCCCATTTCCTCGCGGATCAGGGGGGCGGCGACCGAGATGTTGACGCGGTCGATATAGGCGATGAAGTACATCAGGCACATGACGCCCAGGATCATGTGCCGGGTCTTGATACGTTGCTTCATAACCACCTCCTATGCGCGGCGCGCGCGTGGTGTTGACGGGGCGGCGGCCGGCGCACGGTCCGTAGCCATGCGCTTGCGGCGCGCCAGGGGCGCGGCGCCGGCCGCGCTGCCCCGTCCTTGAGCAATCTGTCTGCAGTCTTGAGTCGTGTCTCCTGGTCTGGTGGATTCCGGTCGGGGCAGGCTCCTTGGCGAGGGTTGTGGAAAGGGGGGGAAGGTTCAGGCGTGGTCGAGCAGCTTCAGCCGCTGCACCTTGCCGGACGGGCCGCGCGGCAGCTCGGCGATAAAGCGGAACTCCTTCGGCGTCTTGTAGCGGCCCAGCTCGCGCAGGCAATGCGCGCGCAGCGCCGCGTCGTCGCAGCGCGCGGCCTCGCGCATGACCACGTAGGCGACGATCTCCTGCCCGTAGGCCGGGTCCGGCACGCCGACCGCCGCGGCTTCGAGCACGGCCGGATGGCGCAGCAGCGCCTCGTCGATCTCGCGCGGGGCGATGTTCTCGCCGCCCTTGATGATCAGTTCCTTGGCGCGCCCGGTGATGTAGAAATAGCCATCGGCGTCGCGGTAGCCGAGGTCGCCCGTGCGCAGCCAGCCGTCGTGCGTAAAGGCCTCCCGCGTGATGTCCGGCGCCTTGTAGTAGCCCGCCATCACACTCTCGCCCTGCAGCACGATCTCGCCGACCTGTCCGTCAGGCACCGGCTTGCCGTCGCGACCGAGCACGCGTGCGCGCGTGCCGGATGGCCGGCCGATGCTGCCGATGCGCCGCCGGCCCGGGTCGAGCGGATTGCTGAACGCCGGTGCGGCAGTCTCGGTCATGCCCATGGTCTCTATCACGCCGATGCCGAAGCGCGCCTCGAAGGCGCGGTGATGCTCGGGCGGCAGCGCGGCCGAGGCCGAGCGGCAGAAGCGCACGCCGGCGGGGGCCTGGCCGTGCGGATCGTTCAGCAGGTAGGCGATGATGGTCGGCACCACGTTCAGCCAGGTGCAGCCGTGGCGCGCGCTGTCCTGCCAGAACGCGCTGGCGGAGAAGCGCATCGGCATCACCACCGAGCCGCCGTGCACCAGCGGCGCGATCGCGGTCACGACCAGGCCATTGATGTGGTACAGCGGCAGCGTCGCCAGCACCCGGTCGGCCGGCCCGAGGCAGTGCTCGCGGCTGACGTTGGCGCCATTGGCCATCAGGTTGCGCTGCGTCAGCAGCACGCCTTTGGGCGTGCCGGTGGTGCCGGACGTGTACATGAGCAGCGCGGGCGCGTCCGGCTGCGGTGGGGGCAGTGGCGACGCAGCGTCATGCGTGGCCGGCAGTGCCGGCAGGCTGTTGGCGTCGGGCGCGGTGACGATCACCGGCACGTCCAGCCCGGCCTCGCGCAACCCCTCGCGGATGGCGGCTTCTCCGTCGGGCCAGGTGAAGACCAGCCGGGTATCCGAATGCGCAAGGATGTAGCGCAGCTGGGCTGGCTGGCACAGCAGGTTGATCGGGTTGACGACCAGCCCGCTAGCCATGGTGCCGAGCAAGAGCCGCGCGGTCTGCTCGCCGTTGGGCAGGTACACCGACACCGTCTGCCCGCTGCCGAGGCCTGCTGCCGCATAGCTGCGGCCGAGCGTGCCGGCGTCGGCCGCCAGCGCGCCGAACGTGAGCACATGGCCGCTGTCCGGGGACAACAGGTAGGGCTTGTCGGGCCACTGCGCGGCACGCACGGCCACCAGCGCGGCAAGCGTGTCAAACACTTCGGGTTCCGTGCGCGCGTTCATTTGCCGACCCTCGCGAAGTAATCGCCCAGCAGGTCCGCTTCATCGGGCACGTGCTCGGCGATGGGCACGGCGATGCGGGTGATGTTCAGGTATTGGCGCCAGCCGAGGTTGTCCGAGAAGTTGTTGCCGCCCCAGGTGCCGCAGCCCATGGACAGCGAGAACGGCAGGCCGTTGTCAAAATTCCCGCCGGTGGCGAAGCAATGCGCCTGGTTCACGATCACGCGCGCCACCGGCAGTTCCTGTCCAAGCTGCAGTGCATGACGCGGGTTGGACGAATGCAGGCTGACCGAATGCCCTGCGCCCATATAGGCGTACAGGCTCGCCACGCGCTCGACCGCGGCCGCGAAGTCGGCGGCGCGGTACAGCGTCAGCACGGGCGAGAGCTTTTCGCCGGAGAAGGGGTAGTCGCTGCCGACGCTGGCTTCTTCCACCAGCAGCATCGCGGGCTGCAGCGCGCGCACGCGTTCCAGCCCGGCGAGTTCGGCAATGCGGGCCGCGCTCTGTCCCGTGAAGGTGCCGGCGAGCTTGCCGTCGCGCCACATCAGCGCCTGCAGCCGCGCTTTCTCCGAAGCCGTGAGCAGCACGCCGCCGACCGCCGCCAGGGCGTCGAGCATGGGTGTGTAGACGGCGTCGAGCACGACCAGGCTGTTCTCTGAAGAGCAACTGGTGGCGTTGTCGAAGGTCTTGGAACGCACCACCTTGGCGGCCGCGTCATCCAGCGCGGCGCTGGCGTCGATGATCGATGCCACATTGCCGGCGCCCACGCCGAAGGCCGGCGTGCCGCAGGTGTAGGCCATGCGCACGTTGGCCTGCGAGCCGGTCGCGACCACCAGGTCAGCCTGCCGCATAAGCTCTGCCGTCGCGGCCTTCGAGACCGGCGCGGGCAGCATCTGGACCAGGTCGGGGGGCAGGCCGGCGCGGGCAAACTCGGCGTGGATGAACGATAGCAGCAGCGCGCAGGTGTCCTGCCCCTTCGGCGACGGCGCCACGATCACGCTGTTGCCGCACTTGAGCGCGTTGATGATCTTGTTGGCCGGCGTGGCCGCGGGATTGGTCGATGGGGTGATGGCCGCCACCACGCCCACGGGCCGCGCGATCTCGGTGATGCCGGCTGCCGCATCCTGTGCGATCACGCCCACCGTCTTGCGGCCATGCAGGTCGCGCAGCAGGCCCAGCGTCTTGCGGTGGTTCTTGCGGATCTTGTCGTCGACATTGCCCAGGCCGGTGTCGGCGACGGCACGCTCGGCCAGCTGGCGGTTGCGCGCGGGCTCCATGATGGCCCACGCCGTAGCGGCGACTGCCGTGTCGACGGTGGCCTGGCCGGCACGCGCGAACTCGCGCTGCGCCTGCCTGGCCCGGGCCACGACCGCAGCGACGGCTTCGGCCGCGGCTTGCGCTGGCTGCGCGGGCAGGGATGCCGTCGGTAGGGGCAAATCGGAATTGTTGGACTGCCGGCGATGCAGTATTTGCACACTCATGGATTCGACTCCGCGGTTTGGACGGGTAGGGCCGCCGCGCTTTGTCGTGCACTTCGCGGCACCGTCGGCGGCCCTGGATCGAATCTAGTGAAGCGGGGCAGACAGTCCGTCCCAATTTGTGCGCTTTCGCGAGCGCGCAGCCGGGGTGCGATCCAGAATTCAGTTTTCGGGACGGCCATGCGTCCCGGAATCCTTTAAATTTGATCCATGAGCAATCACTCGAATGCCGCCGCGGTGCGCGCCTTCCGCATTCTCGAGATCCTGTCCGCGGCCGACGGGCCCCTGTCGCTGGCGGCCATCGTGCAGGCGATCGAGTTGCCGAAGCAGACCGTCCACCGCATCCTCAAGCAGCTGGAAAGCACGTGGCTGGTGTCGCGCACGGCTGGCAACCGCCACTACGAGTGCTCATCGCGCGTGCGGCAGCTGGCTGTCAATGTGCTGATGCAGGCAGGTCCGGCGGCGGCGCGCCATGCGATCCTGCAGCAACTGGTCGACAAGATCGGGGAGACCTGCAACCTGACCATGCTGTCCGGCGACGACGTGGTCTACCTGGACCGCGTGGAAACGCAATGGCCGCTGCGCATGCACCTGCAGCCGGGCTCGCGGGTGCCGCTGCACTGCACCGCCAGCGGCAAGCTGCTGCTGGCGTTCCTGCCGAGCGCGCAGCGCCAGCGCCTGGTTGCCAGCCTGCCGCTGCGCGCACACTCGGCGCACACCATCACCAATGCCGAGGCCTTGCACGCGGAACTGGCCGAGACGCGGCAGCGGCGCCTGGGGGTCAACAATCAGGAAAACCTGGAAGGCATGATCGCGGTCGCGGTGCCGGTGATGCGCAACCGGACCCGCGCCTGCGCGGCGATTGCCGTGCAGGTGCCAATGGCGCGCATGACGATGGACCAGCTGATGGGATTCGTGCCGGACCTGCGCCTGGCAGCGGACGAGATGGTGAAGACGTTCTGCGAATAGCCCGTGACGCGAGAGGCAAGCGCGGGCCTTGATCGATTGAGGCAAAAAAACCGGCACGCTGCCGGTTTTTTTGCCTGTTCAGGCGCCCGGCACTGCCGGCGCGGCCGGATCCACCCCCGGCGGCGTCACGTTGAAGCAGCCCCGGTACGTCGCATAGAACGAGCAGTACAGGATCGCCAGCATCAGCAGCGAATACGGCGTGACCAGGAACGACAGCACCGTCTCCGCGCCGAAGGCGCTGAACACCGCCTCCAGGAAGAACGGGATCGCCACCAGCAGCATCGCGAACAGCACCGCGTAGGTGAAGAACGCGCCGCGGTTGCGCCAGCACGCGGTCCAGCTGAAGAACAGCGCCTTGACCGGCGACACGCCGTGCCAGGCCGCCAGCAGCGGCGCGAACCAGAACATCATCGCGATCGGCGTGTACAGCAGTGCGCCGATCAGCATGGCGTAGTACAGCTGGCGCACCGCTTCGGCGGTCGGCGCTTCTTCCTTCAGCACGATCGGCACCAGCGCGCTCATGTCGACCACCGAGCCGGCGATCAGCCCCAGCACGAACACCAGCCCGGCGTAGATGCCGCCCAGTACCAGCAGGTTGCGCGTTGCTTCCTTGCCGTTGGCGCGGAAGCCCGCCAGCAGCACGGTGGGCATCACCCGCTTGTTCTGGATCACGTCGCGGCATGCGGTCATCACGCCGACCGACAGGCCGGGGGTGACCACCAGCAGCGCGATGATGCCGATCAGCGGCACCACGATGGCCAGCTGCGCGGCGATCAGGTAGACGAACAGCAGCATCAGGAAGGTCAGCGGGTTCTTGCGGAACAGCCAGATGCCCTGGCGGAACCACGTGTAGCCTTCCTTGGCAGGGACTTCCAGTAGTTGCATACGGATCAGATCCAGGGGAGCGGGGCGCTTGCAGGGTCCGCGCCGATGCGACGGCGCAGGATGCGTTCGAAATGGGTCGGGTCGTGCGGTTGCAGCATGTCGGCCTCGCGCGGCAGGTAGAAGTCCCACAGTCGCGACACCCAGAAGCGCAGCGCACCCGCGCGCAGCATGTCCTGCCAGTGCGCGGCCTCGGTGGCGGTCAGCGGCCTCACGGCATGATAAGCCCGCAGCAGGGCCTGCGTGCGAGCGGGGTCGAGTTCGCCGCTGGCCAGGTCGATGCACCAGTCGTTGACGGTGACCGCCACATCGAACAGCCACTTGTCGTTGCCGGCGAAGTAGAAGTCGAAAAATCCGCCCAGGCGGTGGCGTCCGCTGCCGTCTTCCTCGAACAGCGCGTTGTCGCGGAACAGGTCGCAGTGGCACGGGCCTGCGCCCAGGCCGGCGTAGTCCGCGCTGGCGAAGAAGGCGGCCTGGTGGGCGATCTCCTGCTGCAGCAGCGCGCGCTGGCCGGCATCCAGGAAGGGCAGGATCTCGGGCTCGGTCTGCTGCCACCAGGGCAGGCTGCGCAGGTTGGGCTGCTGGCGCGCATAGTCCTGGCCGGCCAGGTGCATGCGTGCCAGCATGTCGCCCACTTCAGCGCAGTGCTGCGCGTCGGGCGCCAGCTGCGACGCCCCGGGCAGGCGCGTGACGATGGTGGCGGGCTTGCCCTTGAGCGGGCGCAGGATCTCGCCGTCGCGCGCCGGGATCGGCGCGGGCACGCGGATGCCGCGCTCGGCCAGGTGCGCCATCAGGTGCAGGTAGTAGGGCAGCTGCGCGAACGTGAGCCGCTCGAAAATGGTCAGCACGTACTGGCGCGTCTGGCCATCGTGCTCCATGGTGAGGAAGAAATTGCTGTTCTCGATGCCCGAGGCGATGCCGCGCAGCTCGCGCACTTCGCCAAGGTTGAAATCCAGCAGCCAGTGGGCGATCTCGTCCTGCGAGACCGTGGTGAATACGGCCATACTCGTTGTGTGAAGCGAATCGGAAAGCGGCGGGCACCAGTTTCGGACAAAGTCCGGGCCGCCGCCGCGGCATGACACTGCCGGAGGGCCGGCGCGGCCTGGGGCTTACGCCAGGCCGTGGGCAAGCGAGCTCAGAACTTCAGGTTGACCGAAGGCACGCGGTTGACATCGTGCTCGCGGATCTTGGGCGAGCTGTCTTCCGGCTTGCTCATCTCGTACTTGGTGCCGAAACCCGATTTGACCTGGATATCGGTGGCCCGTCCCTTGTCGCGGTACTCGCGCACCTGGGTGCCATCGCGTTCATTGAGCTGGAAGCTCGGCTGGCGCGGCTGGTTCAGTTGCGACTTGGCCGCCGGGGCGATCGGCTGGTTGTTGATCTGGTTCAGCTCCTGCTGCGTCAGCGCATTGCTTTCCTGCGCGACGGCCCAGCCGGAAGCCAGCGCCAGCGCGGCGGCCGCCACGGCGGCGAGGCTGGACACGGACCGCCTGGCAGGCGATTCAGGCTCGCCGGCCACGGCGGAAGACCGCGTGGGCCGGACCGAGCGGGCGGTGGAGGGGGAGGTCATCAGGTGCTCCTGTGCGGGGCTGCGGCGCAGCTTGCGCGCAACCTCGCGGCATGCGGCGGTTGGACTGCAACCCGGCGGCGCCGGGCTTGGCAGACGGACAGGTTCCATTCTAGCAATTCCTGCCGTGCGCAGGCCGCCGCCGTGCCCCGGGGGGCACCTGCGCAACGGGCGCCGGGTGCCGGGTACGTGGCTTGGCGCGGCGCGCCTGGCGTCCCATGCCTTACAGGTAGAACATCTCTTCCTTGGGCGGGATCGGCTTGTCGCCGCCGCGCTGCTCGTAGTAGTCGTAGACCGCTTCCAGCACTTCGTGCGGCTCGTCGACGATCTTCATCAGGTCCAGGTCGTGCTCGGCGATCAGGCCCATCGGCAGCAGCGTGAAGCGGAACCAGTCCAGCAGGCCCTTCCAGAAGCGGCTGCCGAACATGATCACCGGCACCGAGCGCGACTTGCCGGTCTGCACCAGCGTCAGCACCTCGGCCAGTTCGTCGAGCGTGCCGAAGCCGCCCGGCATCACGATGAAGGCGTCCGAATTCTTGACGAAGGTGACCTTGCGCGTGAAGAAGTGGCGAAAGCGCATGGCAATGTCCTGGTACGGATTGCCCTGCTGCTCGTGCGGCAGTTCGATGTTCAGGCCGACGCTGGCGGACTTGCCGGCGTGCGCGCCCTTGTTGGCCGCTTCCATGATGCCCGGACCGCCGCCCGAGATCACGGCAAAGCCGGCGTCCGAAAACAGCCGGGCGATCTCGATGGTGCGCTGGTAGTACGGCGAATCCTCGCGCAGGCGCGCGCTGCCGTAGATCGACACGGCCGGGCGGATCTCGGAGAGGTACTCGGTGGCCTCGATGAACTCTGCCATAATCGTGAACATTTGCCACGAGGCGCGCGCCTTCTTTGCGGTAGCGCGGTCTTCGTCGGCCAGCGCACGCAGGCTGGGGATCATCTTGCGCGGATTGGCGCGCGCGGCCGCAGCAGCGGCCTTTTCAGCAGTAACTTCGGGCGGATGGCCCGCGGCAGCAGCATCGGCCGCCGCGGCGATGGCCGCGGCGTGCTCGGAAGCAGCCTCCGGCGGGGGTTGCACGGTATCGCCGGAAATGTCGGAAACATCCGGGTCAGCAAGGGGGGCGGTCGAGGCACCGCCTGCAGCGGCACCAGTCAATTTTGAGTCCATGGGAATGTCGGATAGTCCAAAAACACTCTTGCTCGTCGACGGATCGAGCTATCTGTATCGCGCTTATCACGCTCTGCCGGACCTGAGGAATGGGGAGGGTCTGCCCACAGGGGCAATCTACGGCATGATCAACATGCTGCGCAAGTTGCGCAACGACTACCCGGCAGAGTATAGCGCCTGCGTGTTCGACGCAAAGGGCAAGACCTTCCGCGACGACATGTATCCGGCCTACAAGGAACATCGCCCGTCGATGCCGGAAGACCTGGCGCGCCAGATCGAGCCGATCCATGAGGCCGTGCGCGCCATGGGCTGGCCGATCGTGGTGGTGGACGGCGTGGAGGCCGACGACGTGATCGGCACGCTGTCGCGCCAGGCCACGGAGCAGGGCGTGCGCACGGTGGTGTCCACCGGCGACAAGGACCTGGCGCAACTGGTCAACGACCAGGTCACGCTGGTCAACACCATGAGCGGCGAGGTGCTCGATCCCCCTGGCGTGGTGGCCAAGTTCGGCGTGCCGCCCGAGCGCATCATCGACTACCTGTCGCTGATCGGTGATGCGGTCGACAACGTGCCGGGCGTGCCCAAGGTCGGCCCCAAGACCGCGGTCAAATGGCTGGCCGAGCATGGCTCGCTCGACGGCGTGATGGCCGCCGCCCCCGGCATCAAGGGCGTGGTGGGCGAGAACCTGCGCAATACGCTGGACTGGCTGCCGATGGCGCGCCAGCTGGTCACGGTCAAGACCGACTGCGACCTCTCCGCCGCGGTGGCGGACTTCCACGCGCTGCGCGAAATCGGCGAGGACAAGGACAAGCTGGTGGCGTTTTTCTCGCGCTACGGCTTCAAGACCTGGCTGCGCGAGGCGACCGGTGAAAGCCTGCCCGATGCCCGAGCCCAGGCCCGCGCCCGCGCGGCCGCCGCCCCCGCGCAAGGCGGCCTGTTCGATGCGCCGGCCACGGCCGGCGCAGCCGAGGCACCGGCAGCAGACGAGGCCGCGCCGACCGAGATCCGCTACCAGACGGTCAGCACCGAAGCCCAGCTGGAAGACTGGATGCGGCGCATCGAGGCCGCGCCGCTGGTGGCGATCGACACCGAGACCACCTCGCTGGACCCGATGCAGGCGCAGCTGGTCGGCATCTCGCTGTCGGTGGTGGCGGGCGAGGCCTGCTATATCCCGGTGGCGCACCGTGGACCGGACGTGGCCGGGCTGCCCGACCACGGCCAGCTGTCGCGCGAGTTCGTGCTGGAGCGCATGCGCGCATGGCTGGAAGATGCCAGCCGCCCGAAGCTGGGCCAGAACCTCAAGTACGACGTCCATGTCTTTGCCAACCATGGCGTGAAGCTGCGCGGCGTGGCGCACGACACCATGCTGCAGAGCTACGTGCTGGCCTCGCACCGCAACCATGGCATGGACAGCCTGGCCGAGCGCCTGCTGAGCCTGAAGACCATCACCTATGAAGAGGTGTGCGGCAAGGGCGCCAGCCAGATCGGCTTCGACCAGATCGACCTGGCGCGCGCCACCGAATACGCCGCCGAAGACGCTGACGTGACGCTGCGCCTGCACCGCAAGATGTTCCCGCAGGTGGAAGCCGCGGCGGGCCTGCGCCGCGTGTATGAAGAGATCGAGATGCCGGTTTCGGTGGTGCTGCAAAAGGTCGAGCGCAACGGCGTGCTGATCGATGCCGAACGCCTGGCCGCGCAGAGCGCCGAGCTGGGCCAGCGCATGCTGGCGCTGGAGCAGGCCGCCTACGAAGCCGCGGGCCAGCCGTTCAACCTGGGCTCGCCCAAGCAGATCGGCGAGATCCTGTTCAGCCAGATGAAGCTGCCGGTGGTGAAGAAGACCGCCAGCGGCGCGCCCTCGACCGACGAAGAGGTGCTGCAGAAGCTGGCCGAGGACTACCCGCTGCCCAAGCTGCTGCTGGACTACCGCGGCCTGGCCAAGCTCAAGTCCACCTATACCGACAAGCTGCCGAAGATGGTCAACCCGCAGACCGGCCGTGTGCACACCAGCTACGGCCAGGCCACCGCGGTGACCGGCCGGCTGGCGTCGACCGAGCCCAACCTGCAGAACATCCCGGTGCGCACCGAGGAAGGCCGCCGCATCCGCGAAGCCTTTATCGCCGAGCCGGGCAGCGTGATCGTGTCGGCCGACTATTCCCAGATCGAGCTGCGCATCATGGCCCATATCTCGGGCGACGAGAACCTGCTGCGCGCCTTTGCCAACGGCGAGGACATCCACCGCGCCACCGCCGGCGAGATCTTCGGCGTCGAGCGCGAGGCCGTCAGCAGCGAGCAGCGCCGCTACGCCAAGGTGATCAACTTCGGCCTGATCTACGGCATGAGCGCGTTCGGCCTGGCCGGCAACCTGGGCATCGAGCGCGAGGCCGCCAAGCACTATATCGACCGCTATTTCATGCGCTATCCCGGCGTGGCCCACTACATGGAAGAGACCCGGCAGACCGCGCGCGAGCAGGGCTATGTCGAGACCGTGTTCGGGCGCCGGCTGTGGTTGCCCGACATCAACGGCGGCAGCGGCCCGCGCCGCCAGGCCGCCGAGCGTGCCGCCATCAACGCGCCGATGCAGGGCACCGCTGCCGACCTGATCAAGCTGTCGATGATCGCGGTGCAGGACTGGCTGGAGCGCGACGGGCTGCAGACGCGCCAGATCATGCAGGTGCACGATGAACTGGTGCTGGAAGTGCCGGAGCACGAACTGGAGCTGGTCAAGGTGCGGCTGCCGGAGCTGATGTGCTCGGTGGCGCAGCTGCGCGTGCCGCTGGTGGCCGAAGTGGGCAGCGGCGCCAACTGGGAAGAAGCGCACTGATGAGGCGGCCTGTCAGCCAGCCTGCGCCGCCCGTGCGTTGTGGTATCGAATGAAGCGACTGCTGAGTCTGGCTTACCGGCTTGCCAGGTATGCTGCAATGCAGCAGACTGTGGAAAATGCCTCAGGCAAGAATTCACAAAAACGCATCAGGTAGACCATGACAGAAACAAAGACGCCCCGCATTGTTGTCGTCGGTGGGGGAGCAGGGGGGCTGGAACTGGTAACGAAGCTGGGCGACAAGCTCGGCCGCAAGGGGCAGGCGCAGGTGGTGCTGGTGGACCGCCTGCCTACCCACATCTGGAAGCCGCTGCTGCATGAAGTGGCAGCCGGCAGCATGGACCCCAACACGCACCAGCTGGAATACGCGGCGCAGGCGCGCTGGCATCACTTCGAGTTCCAGCTGGGCGAGCTGACCGGCATCGACCGCACCCGCAAGACCATCTCGGTGTCGGCCAGCTTCGACGAGGACGGCGCCGAACTGCTGCCGGCGCGCGAGCTGCCCTATGACACGCTGGTGCTGGCGATCGGCTGTGTCACGCATTTCTTCGGCGTGCCCGGCGCTGCCGAGAATGCCATCGCACTGGACGTCGTGGCGCAGGCCGAGCGCTTCCGCAAGCGGCTGATCGCGGCCTGCGTGCGGGCCCAGAACGGGCGCGGGCACGTGGGCGAGGACGGCCGGCCGCGCGTGGACGTGGCCATCATCGGCGCGGGTGCCACCGGCGTGGAGCTGTCGGCCGAGCTGCGCAACACCGCGCACGTGCTCAGCGCCTACGGCCTGCACCAGCTTGACCCGCGCCGCGATGTGCATATCCACGTGATCGAGGCCGGCCCGCGCATCCTGCCGGCGCTGTCCGAGCGGGTCTCGGTCGAGACCGCCAAGCTGCTGAAGAAGCTCGACGTCGATGTCCTGACCAGCGAGCGCGTGACCGAGGTCACGCCGCAGGCGGTGCTGACCGCCAGCGGTAAGCATATCGATGCCGACCTGACGGTGTGGGCGGCGGGCATCACCGCGCCGCCGGTGCTGGCCACGCTGGGGCTGCCGGTCAGCCGCCAGGGCCAGATCGTGGTCGGCCCGACGCTGCAGAGCGAGGGCGACCCGGACATCTTCGCCTTCGGCGACTGCGCCAGCTGCCCGTGGCCCGAGAAGCAGACCGCGGTGCCGCCCCGCGCACAGGCCGCGCACCAGCAGGCCACCTTCCTCTACAACGCGCTGTGTGCCCGGCTGGACGGGCGCCCGCTGCCATCGTTCGCCTTCAAGGACCTCGGCTCGCTGGTGTCGCTGGGGCATTTCAGCGCGGTGGGCAGCCTGATGGGCGGGCTGATCGGCGGCTCGATGTTCATCGAAGGGCTGATGGCGCGCGTCATGTACACGTCGCTCTACCGGATGCATGTGATGGCGCTGCACGGCGCCGTGGGCATGGCACTGGATACCATTTCGCACTGGCTGCGCCGCAAGACCAGCCCGCGCGTCAAGCTGCACTGACCACGCGCCGGGCCGGGGCTTCCCGCGCTGCACCATGCCGCGCGGGCGGGGGTGGCTGCAAAGCCGCCCCATGTTTTCTCCATGTCTGCTTAAAATCTGCCGCTGGCGCCGCATGTCGGCCCAGCCACCAACGATCCTGGAGACACGCATGCTCAAACCGGAAGTGGATAGCCTCGTCCCCGGCCAGACGTTCGACCGCCGCGGGTTTGTCAAGACGGCGCTGGGTTCCGCCTTTGCGGCGGCCGCGCTGCCGGTGATGGCCCAGCAGGCCATCAAGACCGACTTTGCCGGCCTGAGCGCCGGCGAGGTCACCATCCCCTCGGGCGGCTTCAGCATGCCGGCCTACCGCGCCCAGCCCGAAGGCAAGAAGAACCTGCCGGTGGTGCTGGTGGTCAGCGAGATCTTCGGCGTGCACGAGCATATCGCCGACGTCTGCCGGCGCTTTGCCAAGCTCGGCTACCTGGCGATCGGGCCGGAACTGTTCGCGCGCCAGGGCGATCCGCAGAGCTTCGGCACCATCCAGGAGCTGCAGCGCGAGGTGATCGCCAAGGTACCTGACGCGCAGGTGATGGGCGACCTGGACGCCGCGGTGGCCTGGGCCGGTGCCAACGGCGGCGATGTGTCGCGCCTCGCCATCACCGGCTTCTGCTGGGGCGGGCGCATGACCTGGCTCTATGCCGCGCACAGCAAGCGCCTGAAGGCCGGCGTGGCCTGGTATGGCCAGCTGGCGCCCGAGCCGACCCCGCTCAAGCCGAAGAATCCCATTGACCTGGTCGGCCAGCTCCATGCCCCGGTACTCGGCCTGTATGGCGGCAAGGACACCGGCATCCCGCTGGAGCAAGTGGAGAGGATGAAGTCCGCGCTGGCGGCGTCGTCCGACCCGGACGCCAAGGCCTCGCGCTTTGTCGTCTATCCCGAGTCCGGCCATGCCTTCCATGCCGACTACCGGCCCAGCTACCGTGAAGCCGACGCCAGGGATGGCTGGCAGAAGTGCCTGGACTGGTTCAGGCAGCACGGCGTGGCCTGATCCGGCCGTCCGGGCGCCGCGAGGCGCCTCTCGCCCGACAGCAGGATTGCAAAGTCCCGGCGGATACGTACAATGCGGCCTTTGAGTAATTGCAACATTGTTGCGTTAGCCGCCCGGCGCGATGCGGGCGGAACGGCGGGGCCGCCCGGTACCGCCACCCCGGGAGCCCATCATCCATTCGACGCTTTTGTATATCCTGCTCGCCGCCACGATCTCGGGGGTGGGCAGCATCTTCGGGGCGGCGCTGCTGTCGCTGACGGTGGCGTCCCGCGTGGTCGAGCGCATGGTGAGCTTTTCGGTGGGCGTGCTGCTGGCCACCGCGCTGCTGCATTCGCTGCCCGAGGCGTTCGAGTCCGGCGCCGACCCGCGTGCGCTGTTCGGCACGCTGCTGGCTGGGCTGCTGGGTTTCTTCCTGCTGGAAAAGATCTCGCTGCTGCGCCACTCGCACCACCACGAGGGCGACGGGCACCACCACCATCACGGCCATGACCGCGAGGAAGCGGGCCGCAGCGGCCTGACCATCCTGGTCGGCGACACCTTCCACAATTTTGCCGACGGCATCGTGATCGCGGCGGCCTTCCTGGCCGATCCGCATATCGGCGTGGTCACCGCGCTGGCGATCGCGGCGCACGAGATCCCGCAGGAAGTGGGCGACTTCATCGTGCTGCTCAACGCCGGTTTCTCCAAGGCGCGTGCCTTCGCCTTCAACCTGCTGTCGAGCCTGGCGGCCATCGCCGGCGGTGTGGTCGGGTATTTCCTGCTCGACCAGCTGAGCGGCTGGATCCCGTACGTGCTGGTGATTGCCGCCAGCAGCTTCCTCTATATCGCGGTCAGCGACCTGATGCCCCAGATGCAGCGCAAGCCGCGCTGGCGCGAGTCGGCGATCCAGGTGGTGCTGGTGGCCGCGGGCATCTCGGCGATCGTCTTCATCACCAACGGCGTGCACGAGAGTCACAGCCACGGCGGGCATGGCCATATCGCGCCCGCCGCGCCCATTGCCTCGTCACGCTGACCTCAGGCGGCCCCGGTAGCGACCGGGCGCGCCGGGTCGGCGCACCATTCGCTCCATGATCCCGGGTACAGCGCCGCGCCGCCCAGGCCGGCCGCTTCCAGCGCCAGCAGGTTGTGGCAGGCCGTGACGCCCGAGCCGCACTGCATCACTGCCTGCGCCGGGGCGCGTGCGCCCAGCACTGCGCCGAATTCCGCGCGCAGGGTCTCGGCCGGCTTGAAGCGGCCGTCCGTTCCCAGGTTGTCCTTGAAGAAGCGGTTGACCGCGCCGGGAATATGGCCGCCAACCGGGTCCAGCGTCTCGTTCTCGCCGCGGAAGCGGTCGGGGGCGCGCGCATCCACCACCAGCAGCGAGGCGCGCTCGAGGTTGTCCACCAGCGCGGCGGCGTCGACGGTCGGCACCAGCGACTTGCGGCGTTGGAACTTGCCGGGGAACTCCGGCTCTTGCGCGGCATCGTGTTCCAGCGGCAGGCCGGCCTTGACCCAGGCGTCCTTGCCGCCGTCGAGCACGGCCACGGCATCGTGGCCGAGCCAGCGCAGCAGCCACCACAGCCGCGCGGCGAACATGCCGCCCTGCGCATCGTAGGCCACTACCGGGGTGTCGTTGTCCACGCCCAGCGCCTGCAGGCGCGCCGCCAGGTCGTCGGCGTCGGGCAGGGGGTGGCGGCCGTTGCTGCCGGTCTTGGGGCCGGACAGCTCGTTGTCCAGGTGCAGGTAGAAGGCGCCGGGCAGGTGGCCGGTACGATAGGCCTCGCGGCCGGCGGCCGGGTCGGCCAGGTCGAAGCTGCAGTCGATCACGACGCAGCCGCCGGGGGTGGCCAGCAGCGATTGCAGCGCGGTGACGGAAATCAGCGGTTTCTGCATGGGAATCCTGTTGCGATCGATGGAAATGGGCTTAGGAGATGCTACACCTCGGGATGGACTTCCGCCTCCGGCGACTTGACCGGCGTGGCCGGCGTGGGCTTGGCATCGGTGCCCTGGCGCGCGCGCATCAGCGTGGTGGCGATGCCGCTGGCGATGATCAGCCCCATGCCCAGCCACGACAGCCAGTTCAGCCGGTCGGACCAGATCAGCATGCCCCACACGCTGGAGAAGACGATGCCGGCGTATTGCAGGTTGGCGGTCAGCAGCGTGTTGCCGCGCTTGTAGGCGCGCGTCATCGCGGTCTGGCCCAGCGTGGCCAGGATGCCGATGGCCAGCAGCAGGCCGGCGCCGTACCAGGTGTGCGGGCTGGTGCCGCCCAGCAGCATCCACGCGAGCCCGGCGATCATCCCAACCAGCGAGAAATAGAACACGATGCGGCCCCCGGGCTCGCCCAGCTGGCCTAGCTGGCGCACCTCGACATAGGCCAGCGCCGTGAACATGCCCGAGATCAGCCCGACCAGGCCGCCGGTCAGCTGGTCCTTGCCGACTGAAGGCTGCAACAGGCAGATCACGCCGGCAAAGGACAGCAGGATCGCCAGCACCAGGCGCCGGTCGGCATTGCCGCCGGTGCCGGCCAGCGCCGCGCCGGCGCCCAGGATCAGCGCGATCCACACCGGCGACATGTAGTTCAGCGTCATCGCGGTGGCCAGCGGCAGCAGCGAGATCGAGGTGAACCATAGCATCAGCGCAGTCACGCCGAACACGCTGCGCTTGATGTGCGACAGCATGTAGGGCGTGCGCACCGGGATCCCGCGCGAGGACAGCAGCACCCACATGATGACCACGCTGATCAGGCCGCGGTAGAAGACGATCTCGCCGGTGGTGTAGAGATCGGATGCCAGCTTGACGCCAACCCCCATCAACGAGAAGGCGAAGGCGGCGAACAGCATCCAGAGCGATTGCATGGCGAGGGCGTGGTGAAGCGAAGCGGGAAGGAGAGACATCCGGCGCGCGCGGGGCTTCGTGGCTGGCCTCGCGTCGCGAAAGCGGTCTGGCGCGGCAGCATGCGCTGCCGGCACCGGACAATGATTCTAGCAGCGCACTTCGCGTCCCAAAGGAAAACGGACCGCCAGGGCGGTCCGTTCTTGCGTGCGTTGTGCGGTTATCGCACTAGCCGGCGTAAGCCATGGCGCGGCGATACCACTCATGGAAATGCTGCATGCCGTCTTCCATCGGCGACTGGTACGGGCCGACCTCGCTGGTGCCGCGCTTGAGCAGCGCCAGCCGGCCGGCGTCCATGCGCTCGGCGATCTCGTCGTCCTCGATGCAGGTTTCCATGTAGGCGGCGCGCTCGGCCTCGACGAACTCGCGCTCGAACAGCGCGATTTCCTCGGGGTAGTAGAACTCCACCACATTGCGCGTCTTGCGCGGGCCGACCGGGTGCAGCGTCGAGATCACCAGCACGTTCGGGTACCACTCCACCATGATGTTGGGGTAGTAGGTCAGCCAGATCGCGCCGTGCTTGGGCAGCACGCCGTCGTTGAAGCGCAGCACCGCGTCGTGCCACTTCTGGTACGTCGGGCTGCCGGGGCGCTTCAGGCCGGCATGCAGGCCCACGGTCTGCACGCTGTGCCACTCGCCGAACTCCCATTTGAGGTCGTCGCACGAGACGAAGCTGCCCAGCCCCGGGTGGAACGGCACGACGTGGTAGTCCTCCAGATAGACCTCGATAAAGGTCTTCCAGTTGTAGTCGCACTCGTGCACCTCGACGTGGTCCAGCATGTAGCCGTCGAAGTTCAGGTCCTGCGCCACGCCCAGCCTGGCCAGGTCGGCGCGCACGTCGCGCTTGCCGTCGAACAGCAGGCCGTTCCAGTTCTGCAGCGGCGAGCGCTTCAGGTGCAGGCAGGGTTGCTTGTCGAAATGCGGCGCGCCGAGCAGCTCGCCCTTCAGGTCGTAGGTCCAGCGGTGCAGGGGGCAGACGATGTTCTGCGCATTGCCGCGGCCGTTGAGCATGATGGCCTGGCGGTGGCGGCAGACATTGGACATCAGTTCGATGCCGGCGGCGTTGCGTACCAGCATGCGGCCTTCGTCCTCGGCCCTGAGCGTGTGGTAGTCGCCGACTTCCGGAACCATCAGCTCGTGGCCGATATAGCCCGGGCCATTCCTGAACAGCAGTTCGAGTTCTTGTTGATGCAGTGCTTCGTCGAAATAGACGCCGACGGGCAGTTGCGTATCAGCCGGCGCCAGCTTGAGCGCGGTGCTGAGATTGGACATTATCCCCACTCCCAGATGAACAGGTGAAAGCAGTGAACAACCCAACCATCGAAAATTGAATCGATTTGGGAAAGACAGTCGCCAGGTCGGGAGAGACTCCCATGCACCCCTGGCGGCGAACGGGGGATTGTACCCGAGCCAAAAAGTTAAGGGCCTGATTTTTTTGCCTTTTTAGCGAAAAAGTCGACCCGGGTCGTCATCTGGGTGCCGTACCGGGCGCATTCGGAAAGACGACCCGAGCGCACAAGTCACATATGCCCCAAAGGCACTCATCGGAGGTTGCCCCGCGGATCCGCAAGGATGGGGCAAGGGCCGGCTTTGGCGTAAAATCCGGGCTTCCCCATCCGGGTTTCCTTATGATTCGACCGGATTCCATATTTCCAGGGCCAGACATGCCAAAAACGATGACCGCTCCGGTCCAGACCGACGACACCACCGCGGCCTCGGCGCCGCCCGCTTCTTATGAAGCGGCAATGGCCGAGCTCGAGACCCTGGTGGCCAGCATGGAGAGCGGCGAACTGCCGCTCGAGGCATCGCTGGCGGCCTACCGCCGGGGCGCCGAGCTGGTGCGCTACTGCCAGCAAAAGCTGGAGCGCGTGGAGCAGCAGGTCAAGGTGCTGGAGGGCGACGTGCTCAAGCCGCTGGCCGGCGAAGGCAGTGGTGCAAACGGTGGCAATGGCGGCGCGTCGGGGGCGGATGACGAATGACCGACTTCGCCCAATGGATGCAGGCGCAAGGCGCCCGGACCGAAGCCGCGCTGCAGGCAGCGTTGCCAGATGCCAACACCGTGCCGCATACGCTGCACGAGGCCATGCGATATGCTGCACTGAGCGGCGGCAAGCGCGTGCGGCCGCTGCTGGTGCATGCCGCCGGCGAGGTCAGCGGGGCGGCCCCGGCCGCCTGCGACGCGGCGGCCTGCGCGGTGGAGATGATCCACGCCTATTCACTGGTGCACGACGACATGCCCTGCATGGATGACGACGACCTGCGCCGTGGCCGGCCCACCGTGCACAAGGCCTATGACGAGGCCACCGCCTTGCTGGTTGGCGACGCGCTGCAGACCCAGGCCTTTATCGTGCTGGCCGGTGCCGGGGCGGTCGCGCCCGCGGCGCGGCTGCAGCTGGTGGCCGAGCTGGCGCTGGCGTCGGGCTCGACCGGCATGGCCGGCGGCCAGGCGATCGACCTGCAGAACGTGGGCCGGGCCATGACGCGCGAGGCGCTCGAGGCCATGCACCGCATGAAGACCGGCGCGCTGCTGCGCGCCAGTGTGCGCATGGGCGCACTATGTGGTGAAATCGATGCCCAGGGCCTGGCTGCGCTGGACCGCTATGCGGCGGCAGTGGGATTGGCGTTCCAGGTGGTTGACGATATTCTGGACGTCACTGCCGATACCGCCACGCTGGGCAAGACCGCCGGCAAGGACGCCGCCCATGACAAGCCGACCTATGTATCACTGATGGGACTTGACCCGGCACGCGCACTGGCCGGGACGCTGCGCGCAGAGGCACACGAGGCGCTGGCCGGCTTTGGCGAGCGCGCGGACCGCCTGCGGGACCTGGCGGACCTGATCGTGCTGCGCACACATTAAACAGAGAGCCGGCCGAACGGACATCATGACCTACGCACTTCTCAACAAGATTGACGCCCCCGCAGACCTGCGCAAGCTCGACCGGCGCGAGCTCCAGACCCTGGCGGACGAACTGCGCGCCTATGTGCTGGAGTCGGTCTCGCAGACCGGCGGCCACCTGTCGTCCAACCTGGGCACGGTCGAGCTGACCATCGCGCTGCATTACGTCTTCAACACCCCGGACGACCGGCTGGTGTGGGACGTGGGCCACCAGAGCTATCCGCACAAGATCCTGACCGGGCGCCGCGAGCGCATGGGCACGCTGCGCCAGTGGGGCGGCATCTCGGGCTTCCCGCGCCGCAGCGAGAGCGAATACGACACCTTCGGCACGGCGCATTCGTCGACCTCGATCTCGGCCGCGCTGGGCATGGCGCTGGGCGCGCGCACGCTGGGCGAGAAGCGCGTCTCGGTGGCGGTGATCGGCGACGGCGCCATGACCGCGGGCATGGCCTTCGAGGCCCTGAACAACGCAGGCGTCTACAAGGACCTGCCGCTGGTGGTGGTGCTCAACGACAACGACATGTCGATCTCGCCGCCGGTGGGCGCGCTCAACCGCCACCTGGCGCGGCTCTTGAGCGGCCAGTTCTACGCGGCCACCAAGAAGGGCATCGAGAAAGTCCTGTCGGTGGCGCCGCCGGTGCTGGAGTTCGCCAAGCGCTTCGAGGAACATGCCAAGGGCATGATGGTGCCGGCCACGCTGTTCGAGGAATTCGGCTTCAACTACATCGGCCCGATCGACGGCCATGACCTGAACTCGCTGGTGCCGACGCTGCTGAATATCCGCCAGCGCGCGCTCGAGGGTGCCGGCCCGCAGTTCCTGCACGTGGTGACCAAGAAGGGCCAGGGCTACAAGCTGGCCGAGGCCGACCCGATCCTGTACCACGGCCCGGGCAAGTTCAATCCGGCCGAGGGCATCCGCCCCGCGGCCAAGCCGGCGCGCAAGACCTACACGCAGGTGTTCGGCGACTGGCTGTGCGACATGGCCGCGGCCGACAAGCGCCTGGTCGGCATTACCCCGGCGATGCGCGAGGGCTCGGGCATGGTCGAGTTCGAGAAGCGCTTCCCGGACCGCTACTACGACGTGGGCATCGCCGAGCAGCATGCCGTGACCTTTGCCGGCGGCATGGCCTGCGAAGGCCTGAAGCCGGTGGTGGCGATCTACTCGACCTTCCTGCAGCGCGGCTATGACCAGCTGATCCACGACGTGGCGCTGCAGAACCTGCCGGTGGTGTTCGCGCTGGACCGCGCCGGCCTGGTCGGTGCAGACGGCGCCACGCACGCGGGCGCCTACGATATCGCCTACCTGCGCTGTATCCCCAACATGATGGTGATGACGCCGTCCGACGAGAACGAGTGCCGTCAGCTGCTGACCACGGCGTTCCACCAGACCTGCCCGAGCGCCGTGCGCTATCCGCGCGGCTCCGGCCCGGGCGCCGCCATTGCCGCCGAGCTCACCACCGTGCCGGTCGGCAAGGGCGTGATGCGCCGCGAGGGCGGTGCGCGCGCGGGGCATCGCGTGGGCTTCCTGGCGTTCGGTTCGATGGTGCACCCGGCCTTGGGTGCCGCCGAGGCGCTGGACGCCGCGGTCGCCGACATGCGCTTCGTCAAGCCGCTCGACGTGGAACTGGTCAAGCGCCTGGCCGCGGAGAACGACTACCTGGTGACGGTGGAAGAGGGCAGCGTGATGGGCGGCGCCGGCAGCGCCGTGCTGGAGGCACTGGCCGAGGCCGGCATCGACAAGCCGGTGCTGACGCTGGGCCTGCCCGACCGCTTCGTCGACCACGGCGACCCGGCCTATCTGCTGCAGCAATGCGGCCTGGATGCGGCCGGCATCGAGCGCTCGGTGCGCGAGCGCTTCGGGCTGGACCAGCCCAAGGTCACGGTCGCTTCGCGCGTGGCCTGATCACCTGCTGTCCCGAAGGGGATTCGGCCCTCGCACCACGAGTGCGTCCGAATTCCCTTAAACTCCCCTTTTTTGTGTTCGCAGCTGCGGGCCGGCGTGCCATTTGCCGGATCCCGTGGTTTCACACTCGTTGCGCGGCATGGATGGACTGCGAAAATGCCGCGACCGTAAGGGCTCGTGCCGCCCCTAGGCGCGACCCTGGAGGAAACCGTAGATGAATGACATCAACCCCGCCTTCATCATGCCCGACGTCCAGTCGAGCCCCGACACCCGCCAGATCCCCATCCAGCGTGTCGGTGTCAAAGGCGTGCGTTACCCCGTGACCCTGAAGACCCCGACCGGCATCGTGCCGACTGTGGGCACCTTCAATCTCGACGTGCACCTGCCGGCGGACCAGAAGGGCACGCATATGTCGCGCTTCGTCGCGCTGCTGGAAGAAGAGCGCGCGCCGCTGGAGCTGGCCAGCTTCCGGCTGATGCTGGACAAGATGCTGGAAAAGCTGGAGGCCGAGGCTGGCCGCATCGAGGTCACCTTCCCGTACTTCATCAGCAAGACCGCGCCGGTGTCGGGTGTGGAGTCGCTGCTGGACTACGAGGTCACGCTGACCGGCGAAGTGCGCAACGGCGCCACGCGCGTGTTCCTGAAGGCGCTGGTGCCGGTGACGAGCCTGTGCCCGTGCTCGAAGAAGATTTCGCAGTACGGCGCGCACAACCAGCGTTCGCATATCACCATGGACGTGGAGCTGGCCGGCGAGCTGCCGGTGGAAGCGCTGGTGCGCATGGCCGAGGAAGAGGCCTCGTGCGAGTTGTGGGGCCTGCTCAAGCGCCCCGACGAGAAGTTCGTCACCGAGCGCGCCTATGAGAACCCCAAGTTCGTCGAGGACCTGGTGCGCGATATCGCCATGCGGCTGAATGCGGATGACCGCATCGTGGCGTATGTGCTGGAGGCGGAGAACTTTGAGTCGATCCACAACCACAGCGCGTATGCCGTGATCGAGCGGGACAAGCGCGTCGACTGACCGCGTTGTCGCTGCAATGGAAATAGCCACCGCATGCGGTGGCTATTTTTTTGGCCCGGCTCAGGCCGCCGAAGGCAGGCGGATATCCGCCAGGTCCCAGCGCGGCGTCACGCCGTAGCCATACTCGTGCCGCGCCAGTTCGGGCGCGGCCTGCAGCCGCATCGCGCCGGCAAACGCGATCATCGCGCCGTTATCGGTGCAGAACGCCAGGTCCGGGTAATACACGTCGATCTTGCGCTGCTTGCCCATCTGGTCCAGCCGCTCGCGCAACTGCCGGTTGGCACCCACGCCTCCCGCCACCACCAGCCGCTTGTGCCCGGTCTGCTTGAGCGCCGCCATCGACTTGGCGGCCAGCACGTCGACAATGGCATCGACAAAGGCACGCGCCAGGTTGGCGCGGTCCTGCTCGCAGGTGTTGGCGAGCTTGCGGGTTTGCGTCAGCACCGCGGTCTTCAGCCCGGCGAAGGAGAAATCCAGGTTGCCCGAATGCAGCATCGGCCGCGGCAGCGCAAAGGCGCCGGGGATGCCGAATTCGGCCAGCCGCGACACTTCCGGGCCGCCCGGATAGCCCAGGCCTAGCAGCTTGGCGGTCTTGTCGAAGGCTTCGCCGGCGGCGTCGTCCAGGGTTTCGCCCAGCAGCGTGTAGTCGCCGATGCCGCGCACTTCCATCAGTTGCGTATGCCCGCCCGACACCAGCAGCGCCACGAACGGGAAGGGCGGCGGCTCGCGCGTCAGCAGCGGCGACAGCAGGTGGCCTTCCAGGTGATGCACGCCCAGCATCGGCACGTTCAGCGCAAAGCCCAGTGCGTTGGCCACCGAGGCGCCCACCAGCAGTGCGCCGGCCAGGCCGGGGCCCTGGGTGAAGGCGATGGCGTCGATGTCCTGGCGGGTGCGGCCGGCATCGGCCAGCACCTGCTCCAGCAGCGGCAGCACGCGGCGGATATGGTCGCGCGACGCCAGTTCCGGCACCACGCCGCCGTAGTCGCGGTGCATGGCGATCTGCGAGTGCAGCGCATGCGCGAGCAGGCCGGCCCCGGTGTCATAGAGGGCGAGGCCGGTTTCGTCGCAGGAGGATTCGATGCCGAGGACAAGCATGGGAAGCGCATAGGGCCGTCTCCGGTCAGGGAAACGGCTGTCGAAACAACAGGTTGCAGGAAGCGCGCAGGGTAGCACAGCGGCGCGCGGCGTGCTTTTCGCTACAATCTGCCCTTTCTCTGGCGGTGGCAATACACATGGATGCGCGAGGCGTGCGATGAGCGGGGCAACATCGGCCCGGACGGGCCGGTATGACGTGGCCGTGCTGGGTGCGGGCGCGGCCGGCATGATGTGTGCCGCCGTGGCCGGCCAGAACGGCGCGCGCGTGGTGCTGATCGACCATGCCACCAAGCTGGCCGAGAAGATCCGCATTTCGGGCGGCGGGCGCTGCAATTTCACCAACCTGCAGGCCGGGCCCGCCAACTACCTGTCGTCCAATCCGCACTTCTGCCGCTCTGCGCTGGCGCGCTACACACCGCAGGATTTCCTTGGCCTGATGCGCCGCTACGGCATCGACTGGCACGAGAAGCATCGCGGCCAGCTGTTCTGCAACGACAGCGCCGAAGACGTGATCGCCATGCTGCGCGCCGAATGCGACACCGGCCATGTGCGCTGGCAGACCGGCTGCACCGTGGCCGAGATCCGGCGCGAGGGCGATGACTTCCTGCTGCTCACCGCCACCGGCACGGTGCGGGCCGGGGCGCTGGTGGTGGCCACCGGCGGGCTGTCGATCCCCAAGATCGGCGCCACCGACTTTGGCTACCGCATCGCCCGGCAGTTCGGGCTGGGCATCGTCGAAACCCGGCCGGCGCTGGTGCCGCTGACCTTCGATGGCAAGGACTGGGCGCCGTTCGCGCCGCTGGCCGGCGTGTCGCTGGAAGTGGATGTCGCCACCGGCAACGGCAAGGCGGCCGGGGCCTTCCGCGAAGACCTGCTGTGGACGCACCGCGGCCTGTCCGGCCCCGCCGTGCTGCAGATCTCCAGCTACTGGCGCCCCGGCACGCCGATCGCCATCGACCTGTTTGATGGCGAGGATGCCGCCGCCTGGCTGCTGGAGCAGAAGGCTGGCAGCCGCAAGCACCTGGGCAACCTGCTGGCGCAACGGCTGCCGGCGCGGCTGGCCGATGCCTGGTGCGCGGCCTCGGGCGTGGATGCAACCATGCCGCTGCACGATGTGACCGACAAGGCCCTGCGCAAGCTGGGCGCCACGCTCAACGGCTGGCGCATCGTGCCGTCCGGCACCGAGGGCTACCGCAAGGCCGAGGTCACGCTGGGCGGCGTCGACACCCGGGCGCTGTCGTCAACCACCATGATGGCCCGCGAGGTGCCGGGCCTGTATTTCATCGGCGAGGTGGTGGACGTGACCGGCTGGCTGGGCGGTTACAACTTCCAGTGGGCCTGGGCCTCCGCGGTGGCGGCGGGGCAGGCCGCGGCAGAGGCATCGCGCACCGCTTCGGCAGGGCAATCAGTAGCCCAAGGATAGCCTGGCGATGGCTGGAAGGGCACTCGCTAAGTGTCCGCTGCACGCCACTTCCCCGTTGGATTGTTGATGCTACAATCCAGCTCTTCGTAGAGCCGCTTATCCCGAAAATTCTTTATTTTCTGGCCAAATGACCACGATCCATCTCAAGGAAAACGAGCCTTTTGAAGTTGCCATGCGCCGTTTCAAGCGCACCATAGAGAAGAACGGACTGCTCCCCGAGCTGCGGGCGCGCGAGTTTTACGAAAAGCCCACCGCCGCGCGCAAGCGCAAGAAGGCAGCCGCGGAAAAGCGCCATTACAAGCGCATCCGCAGCCAGATGCTGCCGAAGAAGCTGTACTGACCCGGCGCTCCCGCTTGCATCCGACCCGCTGTGGCATACGCTTCGGCGGGTTTTTGCGTTCTGGGCCTTGCAGCGGGCGGTCGCCGCCGCCATCTGTGAGTGTCCACCCACTTTCTGGAAGATCACGATGTCCCTCAAAGCCCGTATCAGCGAAGACATGAAGGCCGCCATGCGCGCCCGCGAAACGGAGCGCCTCGGCACCATCCGCCTGCTGCTGGCCGCCATCAAGCAGCGCGAAGTCGATGAGCGCGTGGAACTGGACGATACCGCCGTGCTGGCCGTGGTCGAAAAGCTGATCAAGCAGCGCAAGGATTCGATCTCGCAGTTCCAGCAAGCGGGCCGCAATGACCTGGCAGACAAGGAGTCGGCGGAAGTCGAGGTGCTGAAGGCCTACATGCCCGCCGCGCTGTCGGACGAGGAGGTCGCCGCCGAAGTCCAGCAGGCCGTTGCCGCCACTGGCGCCGCCGGTCCGCAGGACATGGGCAAGGTCATGGGCGTGCTCAAGGGTAAGCTGGCCGGCCGTGCCGACATGACCGCCGTATCGGCCCTGGTCAAGGCCGCACTCGCAGCAAAGTAAATACTGATTTAATCGGTTGCGAGCAGGATAGGCACCGGATCCGCGTGGTTCGGTGCAGTTGCACGGAGATGTCACGCAGTCCGGGCGGCCTTATCACGCTGCACTACAATATTCCGATAGCAGCCGGGCGCCGCACCGGTCACGCATTCCTAAAAGAAGCCGCCCGCCGCGGGACGGCCATGCCTCAGGACGGTCAGTCGGGTGATTCCGCAATCCTTTATTCAGGACCTGCTCAACCGTGTCGACATTGTCGATGTGGTGGGCAAGTATGTGCAGCTGAAGAAGGGCGGCGCCAACTTCATGGGGCTGTGCCCCTTCCATAACGAGAAGTCACCGTCATTCACGGTGTCGCCGACCAAGCAGTTCTACCACTGCTTCGGATGTGGCGCCCACGGCTCGGCCATCGGCTTCCTGATGGAATTTTCCGGCCAGTCCTACCCGGAAGCGGTGCGCGAACTGGCCCAGTCGGTCGGCATGAGCGTGCCGGAAGAGCGCGACCGGCTGCCGCCCGGGCAGCGCGCGGAGCAGCAGGCCCGTTCGGTGGCGCTGTCCGACGCCATGACCCGCGCCACCGATTTCTACCGCCGCCAGCTGCGCGGCGCGCCGCAGGCGATCCAGTACCTGAAGGGCCGCGGCCTGACCGGCGAGATCGCCGCGAACTTCGGCCTGGGCTATGCGCCGGATGACTGGCAGGGCCTTGAGGCCGTGTTTGGCAGCTATCGTGATGACAACGTGTCGGCGCCGCTGGTCGAGTGCGGCCTGCTGATCGAAAGCGAGAAGCGTGATGCGGACGGCAAGCCGCGCCGCTACGACCGCTTCCGCGACCGCATCATGTTTCCTATCCGCAACACCAAGGGGGCCGTGATCGGCTTCGGCGGCCGCGTGATGGGGCAGGGCGAGCCCAAGTACCTGAACTCGCCCGAGACCCCGCTGTTCAGCAAGGGCACGGAGCTGTACGGGCTGTTCGAGGCCCGTCACGCGATCCGGGAAACCGGCTACGTGCTGGTGGTCGAAGGTTATATGGACGTCGTGGCGCTGGCCCAGCTCGGTTTTGCCAATGCCGTTGCCACCCTGGGCACGGCGTGCACCCCTGTGCACGTGCAGAAGCTGCTGCGCCAGACCGACGCCGTGGTGTTTTCGTTCGATGGCGACTCTGCCGGGCGCCGCGCGGCCCGGCGCGCGCTGGAAGCCTGCCTGCCGCACGTGGCGGACAACAAGACCATCCGCTTCCTGTTCCTGCCGTCCGAGCACGATCCGGACAGCTATGTGCGCGAAGAGGGCACCGAGGCCTTTGCCAACCAGGTGCGCAATGCCATGCCGCTGTCGCGCTTCCTGCTGCAGTCGGTCACCGAGGAGCTGGACCTGCGGCAGCCCGAGGGCCGCGCCCGGGCCCAGTACGAAGCCAAGCCGCTGCTGCAGGCCATGCCCGCCGGCGGCCTGAGGCTACAGATTGTGCGCGAACTTGCCGATGCCACGGGGACGACACCCGCGGAGATCGAAGCCATCTGCGGCCTGCGCAGCGACCCGGCCCGCGTTGGCCGCTTCGCCCAGCCGCGCCCGCGCACCCGCCGCCAGGCCCCGACCGGGCTGGAACAGCGGGTGATCCAGCTGCTGATGTGCTATCCGGCGCTGTCGGCAAGGCTTGACGAAGATGCGCGCGCGCTGCTGCTGGGCGGCGAGAGCGGCGACAGTGAAGTGCTGGCGCACCTGGTGGAGGCGTGCGACAGCGTGCAGGGCGAGGTCAATTTTGCGGCCTTCAGCGAACACCTGGCCCAGTCGCCCTATGCCGAGGTGTACGCCGTGGCGCGTACCGCGGTGCTGCGAGAAGAGATCGAAGAAGCACCCGCAATACAGGATTTCGATGCGGCCATTACCAAGCTGCTGGCCGAGCCGCTGCGGCGCGAACTCGACGGCCTGCAGGCGGAGGTGGTGGCGGGCACGGCCGATGAAGCGGCCAAGCAGCGCATGCGCTGGCTGGTGGGAGAAATCCACCGGCGGCGCCAACTTGGCTGAGGCGCCTGCGGGTGCCCTGGTCATCAACCAGGAGACAGCAGTAAGCGTTGGATAAGGGACTGGGCCCGGCCCCGCCGAGCTTAAGCCTTGATTTTTCAGGTGAAAACCTCACCTGACAGGGAGCCGGCTATGCGTGGCGTGCTACAATAGCCGGTTTGGATTGCGAAATCTTTCTCTCCAGTTCTGGTGAAAGTGAGCGTGCCAATGGCAAAGGCCAAAGCAACCGAAAGGGTTACCTCTAAAGCTCCCCAATCAGGGAGCGGCAAGGCGTCTGTGAAAACAACCGCGGCGAAGACATCGACCGCGTCAGTCAAGACACCAGCCCGGTCTGCGCCATCAAAGTCCGTGCGTAGCGCGCAAGCGCCCGCCGTGACGACTCCCACCAGGACTCGCACATCCGAAAAGACAAAGGCCTCGACTTCGGCACGCGAGAGCGGCAAGAGCGCCAGTACGAGCGGCAAGGTCGCCGCATCTGCACCAGTGAAAGGTAAGAGTATCACCGTGGCGAAACAGCAGAATACCGAAGTCGAGAGCAAGCGAGCGGCAGCCGCCGGCGCCAAGAGTGGGGAAGCCAAGGCCGGCACCACCACTACGGCAACCAAGGCGCGTGCCGCGACACCTGCATCCGTTGCATCCGAGCGTCCCGCTGCGCCGGCAATCAAGCCGGAGCCGAAAAAGCGTGGCCGCAAGCCCAAGGCCGAGATGCAGCACGACGACAGCACAACAGACGACGTGACTGAAGAGTTTTACGAGAACGATGCGCGCCCGGCGGCAACCCCGGCCGCGGCGCCGAAGACCGAAAAGCAGAAAGCCAAGGACCGCAAGGCCAAGGAAAAGGCCCTGCTCAAGGAGTTCGCCTCGACGCAGCAGGGCACCGAGGAAGAGCTTGAGCTGCGTCGCCAGAAGCTCAAGGCGCTGATCAAGCTGGGCAAGTCGCGCGGCTACCTGACCTACGCGGAAATCAACGATCACCTGCCGGACGACATGGTCGATTCGGAAACGATCGACACGCTGGTCGCCACGCTGAACGACATCGGCATCGCTGTCTACGAACAGGCGCCGGATGCCGAGACGCTGCTGCTCAACGACAACGCGCCGTCCGCCACCAGCGAGGAAGAAGCCGAGGAAGAGGCCGAAGCGGCCCTGTCCACGGTGGACTCCGAGTTCGGCCGCACCACCGACCCGGTGCGCATGTACATGCGCGAAATGGGCACGGTCGAGCTGCTCACGCGCGAAGGCGAAATCGAGATCGCCAAGCGCATCGAGGCCGGCCTGAAGGACATGGTGATGGCGATTTCGGCTTGCCCGGTCACCATCTCCGAGATCCTGGCCCATGCCGAGCGCGTGGCCAACGACGAGATCAAGATCGACGAATTCGTCGACGGCCTGATCGACCCGAACGCCGACGAAGCCCCGGAAGCGCCCGCAGCGCCGGCCGCTGCGTCTGACGACGAGGATATCGAGTCCGACGACGAAGAGGAAGGCGACGAGGATGAGGACGACGAAGGCGGCGCCGGTGCCGGTGCCTCCGCGCGCCAGCTGGAAGAACTGAAGCAGAACGCGCTGGAGAAATTCCGCGTGATCGCCGAGCAGTTCGACAAGATGCGCCGCGCGTTCGAGAAGGAAGGCTACAACTCCAAGCCTTACGTCAAGGCGCAGGAAGCCATCCAGGCCGAACTGATGGGGATCCGCTTCACCGCCCGCAATGTCGAGCGCCTGTGCGACACGCTGCGCGGCCAGGTGGACGAAGTGCGCAAGCTCGAGCGTGCCATCCTGAACACCATCGTGGACAAGTGCGGCATGCCGCGCGCGGAGTTCGTCGCCCGCTTCCCGGGCAACGAGACCAACCTCGAGTGGGTCCACACCATCGTCGCCGACGGCAAGCCCTACAGCACCATCGTCGAGCGCAATGTGCCGGCCGTGCATGAGCTGCAGCAGAAGCTGATCGACCTGCAGTCGCGCGTGGTGCTGCCGCTGAAGGAACTGAAGGGCGTCAACCGCAAGATGGCCGAGGGCGAGCGTCGTGCCCGCGAAGCCAAGCGCGAGATGACCGAGGCCAACCTGCGCCTGGTGATCTCGATCGCCAAGAAGTACACCAACCGCGGCCTGCAGTTCCTCGACCTGATCCAGGAAGGCAACATCGGCCTGATGAAGGCGGTAGACAAGTTCGAATACCGCCGCGGCTACAAGTTCTCGACGTATGCAACGTGGTGGATCCGCCAGGCCATCACGCGCTCGATCGCCGACCAGGCACGCACCATCCGCATCCCGGTGCACATGATCGAGACGATCAACAAGATGAACCGCATCTCGCGCCAGATCCTGCAGGAAACCGGCAATGAGCCGGATCCGGCAACGCTGGCCGAGAAGATGGAGATGCCGGAAGACAAGATCCGCAAGATCATGAAGATCGCCAAAGAGCCGATCTCC
Organism: Cupriavidus sp. GW821-FHT07C08; assembly: GCF_059419025.1. Taxonomy (NCBI): domain Bacteria; kingdom Pseudomonadati; phylum Pseudomonadota; class Betaproteobacteria; order Burkholderiales; family Burkholderiaceae; genus Cupriavidus; species Cupriavidus sp. GW821-FHT07C08. Next base: position 186,337 of record NZ_JBWKQZ010000003.1, on the reverse strand, counting down.
ATGGAAACGCCGATCGGTGACGACGACGACTCCCATCTGGGCGACTTCATCGAGGACACCAACACGCTGGCCCCGGCCGAAGCGGCGCTGCACGGCTCCATGCGCGACGTCGTCAAGGACGTGCTGGACTCGCTCACGCCGCGCGAAGCCAAGGTGCTGCGCATGCGCTTCGGCATCGAAATGAGCACCGACCACACGCTGGAAGAGGTCGGCAAGCAGTTCGACGTCACGCGTGAACGGATCCGCCAGATCGAGGCCAAGGCACTGCGCAAGCTGCGCCACCCGAGCCGCTCGGACAAGCTGAAGAGCTTCCTGGAAGGCAACTAAACGCTTCCAAGGGCCTCTAGCTCATGCCTGGTTAGAGCAGCGGACTCATAATCCGTTGGTGCCGTGTTCGACTCACGGGAGGCCCACCAATGTGAAAAGGGACTGCAGGTGATACCTGCAGTCCCTTTTTTCTTGCCTTGAACTACCGCTCAATCCTGCGCCGTCACCAACCCCATCGCCGGATCGCTCACCGTATGCCTGCCGGTCTCCACCCGTCCCGCAAAGCGTCGATAGAAGGCCGGGTCGCTGTCGCACGTCACCGCAAAGTCATACCACTGCCCGCTTTCCTCCAGTGACCAATGCACGGATTTGTCGCCGTTGGCGCCGACGGTGACCGGCCACGGGCCATCGGTTCGGTACGCGAGCGCCTGGATGTTTAAGTGGCAGGCCCTGCGGCCGGCGTTGATCAGGTCGATGTAAACATCGCCGTTGGCAATGTCGTAGCAGACGCGGATCTCCGGTGCGATACCGGTATCGCCGATGCGGTTGGTATCGCCGCGGAAATGGCGGTGAAAGCAGTTGGGGCCCAGCACCCACAGGTCGTATTGCCCGGCGTTGTCCTGGAACACGTTCCAGGTATCGGTCAGGGACTTGCCGGCTTCCACGACATAACGGCGCGGAATGCGTCCCAGCTGGTAGCGGTCGTAGACGTGGAACACCGCGGCTTGCGTGCCGGTGTTGGCGAACACCAGTTCGACCTGCCCCACGGCGCTGCAGCGCGCGCTGGTGTGCAGCTCATACGGCAGCGCGCGTGACGGGCGGGTGCCGGTCGCCTGCAGCGGCAATTGCATGTCGACCGGCAGCGGTACCGCGGGCAAGGCCTGCTGGGCCTTGCGCAGCTGGTCGGCGTCGTTGCGGGTGGTGCGGCCGCCCAGCGTGGGCAGGGCTTCCGAGTTGGGCGTCTTGAAGTTGAACGCGCTGGTCAGGTCGCCACAGACGGCGCGGCGGAACGGGCTGATGTTGGGTTCGGCCACGCCGAACCGCGCTTCCAGGAAGCGCAGCACGGAGGTGTGGTCGAACACCTGGGAATTGACCCAGCCGCCGCGGCTCCACGGCGAGATCGCGTAAAGCGGCACGCGCGGCCCTGGCCCGTACACGCGGCCGTCGGCAGCGGGCTGGGACCTGCTGCCCGGTGGCGCCGGATGGTAGAAGTATTCGGCCTGCATCTCGGCATCGCTCAGTGTCGCCTTGCCGGCCAGCGTCTTGTCGGGGTTCACCGAAGGCGCGGAGGGGGAGGGGACGTGGTCGAAGTAGCCGTCGTTCTCGTCGAAGTTGACCAGCAGCACGGTCTTGCTCCAGACCTCGGGCACGGCGGTCAGCGCGTCCAGCACTTCCTGCAGGAACCACGCGCCCTGGACCGGGCTGGACGGGCCGGGATGCTCGCAGTAGATCGACGGCGCGTTGATCCAGGAAACCTGCGGCAGCCTGCCTTCCTTGATGTCGCGGCGGAAGGCGTCGAGGTATTCCTCGGGTTTGGTGCCGGGCAGGGTGTTGGCCACGCCTTTGTACAGTGGGTTGGCGGCGTTGTCGGTGGCCGCATCGTAGGCGTGGTACGGCAGCGGCTGGCCGGTGTTGGCATAGGGCGCGCCCGGAGCTCCGCCGCTGGATACCGGGAAGCCCGACGCCAGGTTGGCCTTGCGGAACTGCTGGAACGCGCCCAGCATGTTGTCGCCCCATTCGTCCGGCATGTTCTGGTAGCAGATCCAGCTGATGCCGGCCGCTTCCAGTCGCTCGGCGTAGGTCGTCCAGGTGTAGCCGGTGTTGGCCGAGGCGGGCAGGCCGTCGATCGCGTCCCACTCATTGTTGACGAAGGCGACGTTGGCGGCGGTGGGGCCGTTGGTGCCGGTCAGGTGGAACGAACGGTTCGCGTCCGTGCCCGTATGCATCGAGCTGTGGTACGCGTCGCACAACGTAAAGGCATTGGCCAGCGCGAACTGGAACGGGACCTCCTTCTCCTTGAAGTAGCCCATCGACGTATTGGTCTTGTACGTCGGCCAGTTGGCCATGCGGCCGTGGTCCCAGGCCTGTTGACTGTCCACCCAGGCATGCGGCGTGCCGGCCGCGCGCTGCGCGTTGTTGTTGGTGCCATCCAGGTGATACGGGGTCAGCACGGCGCCGTTGGCGCGCTGTTGCTGCCATACCTTGCGCGCATTGGGCAGCGGGATGGTGAAGCGGTCGCCGAACCCGCGCACGCCCTTGAGCGTGCCGAAGTAGTGGTCGAAGGAACGGTTCTCCTGCATCAGGATCACCACATGCTCGACATCCTTGATGGTGCCGGTGGCATTGTTGGCCGGGATGGCCAGGGCCTTGCGGATGCTGGGCGGGAACGCGGCCAGCGCGGCGGCGGCGAAGCCGGTGCCAGCTGCGGCTTGCAGGAAGTTGCGGCGAGAGACCATGGTCTTGTCGGATTGCGTCGGGACTTGCGTTGTCAGGGGGCGCAGCGGATCACCGGGTCGGGCCGCTTGTCTGGCTTCTTGCCGGGCTGTTCTGGTTGTGCGTTCGGCGTGGCCGTCGCGGTCGGCGACAGGTTGCCGCCGCCGTCATCGCCGCCGCATGCGGTGAGCAATGCCGCCGCGATCAGGGTCGCGGCCAGGGTTCTTGGGAGCTTGCAGGGGAGCATCGGGTTCGCCTGGCTGGGTTGGTGTGGCGGCTGCTGGGAGCCGGAGCCAGGCGAGTGTAGGAAGGCGGGGTGACGTGTCGATGACAGAATGTCCAACGCCGGTCCGTGCCGTCCGCCGGGCTGGCGGACGGCAGGCAGGATGGCTACTTCCAGAAGCCTTCGTGCGGTGCTGCGGCTTCGTCCTCCAGCACCGACCCCACCACTTCTATCTGGCGCTGCCCGCGCCGGGCCGAGCAGTGGCTGCGGGAGCGCTTCCGGGAAAACATGGTGTTCGAGGTCGACCGGCGTGGGCAGCGGACCACGCGCTGAGGGCGTGGCGATGGACTATGGTAGTCAGACGCAATCGCGCGTTTGATCCGATTCGCCCGATTCAATCTGACCAGGAGTGAAGCCCATGTCCTATATCGACGGATTCGTACTGGCCGTTCCCCAGGCCACTCGCGAGACCTATCGCCAGGTGGCGCAGAAGGCAGCCGCGGTGTTCAAGGAGCACGGCGCGCTGAAGGTGGTGGAATGCTGGGGTGATGATGTGCCGGAAGGCAAGGTCACGTCCTTTACGATGGCGGTGCAGCGCAAGGAGGATGAAGCGGTGGTGTTCGCGTGGATCCTGTGGCCGTCACGCGAGAAGCGCGACGCCGGCATGAAGGCGGCGATGGCAGACCCGCGCCTGAAGGAAGGTATGGATCCGATGCCGTTCGACGGCCAGCGGATGATCTTTGGCGGCTTCGAGGTGATTGTCGACGAGTGAGCGGGCCGGGCGCCGGCGTGGCAGCGCCGGCGCGCAGGCAAGCCAGATCAGATCAGGTGGAAGACCATGCCCAGGGCAATTGCGCCGCCCAGGGTTTCCACTGCTGCGAGGGCGAGAAGGTTCTTCAGTACGAAAGCGTCTTCTTTCTTCGTCACCATGGTCTGTCTCCCGGTCATTGGACTTGTTCTGAGGCACCATCGGCTGCGGCGATCCGGCGTTTGCGGTGCCAGGCCGTCGATGTGAGTCCAGTAGACCGCATTCGCCCGCTGGCCGGAAGCTGGCGAAAACCCGCTCGGCGAAAACCCGGATTCCTTCAGGAATGTGACAGGGCCATGATTGACAGGCTTTGCAGGGCGCGTTTGCGGCCTGCCGGCAACGCGGCATGGCAATGGCCCACATTTGGGGGATGCCCGCAGTAGCGCGATGCGCCAAGATCAAGGCGTGGGTGGTCGAGCAGATTGCCCCGCTACCATTTGAGCCCCGCTGCCTCCCCGGCACGCGGGGCTTTTCTACATGGGGCCGACGGCGGCTTCGCAAAAACGAAATGCACGGAAAAACGTCTCGCCACCGATGCGGGACGGCATAACGAAACCGGAGACAGCGATGAAGGTGATCACCGCACGCGAAGCGGCGGCACTCGTGCAGGACGGCTGGACCGTGGCCAGCGCGGGCTTTGTCGGCGCCGGCCATGCCGAGGCCGTGACCGAGGCGCTGGAGCAGCGCTTCCTGCAGAGCGGGCTGCCGCGCGACCTGACGCTGGTGTACTCGGCCGGGCAGGGCGACCGCGGCGCGCGCGGCGTGAACCACTTCGGCAATGCCGGCATGACCGCCAGCATCGTCGGTGGCCACTGGCGCTCGGCCACGCGGCTGGCCACCCTGGCCATGGCCGAGCAGTGCGAGGGCTACAACCTGCCGCAGGGCGTGCTGACGCACCTGTACCGCGCCATCGCCGGCGGCAAGCCCGGCGTGATGACCAAGATCGGCCTGCACACCTTCGTCGACCCGCGCACCGCGCAGGATGCGCGCTACCACGGCGGCGCCGTCAACCAGCGCGCGCGCCAGGCCATTGCCGAGGGCAAGGCATGCTGGGTCGATGCGGTCGACTTCCGCGGCGAAGAATATCTGTTCTACCCGAGCTTCCCGATCCACTGCGCGCTGATCCGCTGCACCGCTGCCGACACCCGCGGCAACCTCAGCACGCATCGCGAAGCCTTCCACCATGAGCTGCTGGCGATGGCGCAGGCGGCCCACAACTCGGGCGGCATCGTGATCGCGCAGGTGGAAAGCCTGGTCGATCACCACGAGATCCTTCAGGCCATCCACGTGCCCGGCATCCTGGTCGATTACGTGGTGGTCTGCGACAACCCCGCCAACCACCAGATGACGTTTGCCGAGTCCTATAACCCGGCCTACGTGACGCCGTGGCAGGGCGAGGCAGCGGTGGCTGAAGCGGAAGCAGCGCCGGTGGCTGCCGGCCCGCTCGACGCGCGCACCATCGTGCAGCGCCGTGCGGTGATGGAGCTGGCGCGCCGCGCGCCGCGCGTGGTCAACCTGGGCGTGGGCATGCCGGCAGCGGTCGGCATGCTGGCGCACCAGGCCGGGCTGGACGGCTTCACGCTGACCGTCGAGGCCGGCCCTATCGGCGGCACGCCCGCGGATGGCCTCAGCTTCGGTGCCTCGGCCTACCCGGAGGCGGTGGTGGACCAGCCCGCGCAGTTCGATTTCTACGAGGGCGGCGGCATCGACCTGGCCATCCTTGGCCTGGCCGAGCTGGATGGCCACGGCAACGTCAACGTCAGCAAGTTCGGCGAAGGCGAGGGCGCATCGATTGCCGGCGTCGGCGGCTTTATCAACATCACGCAGAGCGCGGGCGCGGTGGTGTTCATGGGCACGCTGACGGCGGGCGGGCTGGAAGTCCGCGCCGGCGACGGCCGTCTGCAGATCGTGCGTGAAGGCCGCGTGAAGAAGATCGTGCCAGAGGTGTCGCACCTGAGCTTCAACGGGCCCTATGTGGCATCGCTCGGCATCCCGGTGCTGTACATCACCGAGCGCGCGGTGTTCGAGATGCAAGCCGGCGCAGACGGCGAAGCCCGCCTCACGCTGGTCGAGATCGCCCCAGGCGTGGACCTGCAGCGCGATGTGCTGGACCAGTGCGCAACGCCCGTGGCCGTGGCGCCGGACCTGCGCGAAATGGATGCGCGGCTGTTCCAGGCCGGGCCCCTGGACTACAGCAAGTGGGGCAAGGTGATCCAGGACAACGGCATCCGCGGCGACTGAGTGATTCGGATGCCGCTTCGGTGGCCCGGCTGAAGCTCAGGCGGGCTGCTGCCCTTGCGGCTGGCTGGCCGGCAGGGCCGGCAATGGCAGTGCCGGCTGGCAGGCGGCCGCGGCCAGGCCAAGGAACTGGCTGGAGGTGCGCAGGAACTGCTGGCAGGTCTGGCGGAAAAGCTCGAAGTCCATGTAGGTCTCGGTGAGATGGGGTTGCGCGGTCCGGCCGTGGCCACCGCGCCGCCGGCATCTTGCGTGGCGGATATGACAGTTTCTTGAAATCCCGCCAGCCTGTGCCGCCTACTGTCGCGCCAGGCGCAAGGCGTTGCCAGAATGCCCACTGTGCTGGCAGAGGTGCTAAAATGTAAGTCTTTGATTCTCTTGGCCAAATGCTGCAGCCAGCATGGCCGTGCCGGAACCCTCCCGGCGCCAGGCGAGAGTCAGGGCGAGATGAGTTCCAGACGCGTATCCGTTTGTGCCGGGTTCGCCTCCCGCCAGACACCGATACCCATGACCACTACGAACGCACCAGAACCCACTACCGCGGGGCAGACCGCCGTGCAGACATTCGACAGCTTCGGCCTGGACGCGCGCATCCTGCGCGCCTTGTCCGAGCAGGGCTACACCACGCCCACCCCGATCCAGGCACAGGCCATCCCGGTCGTGCTGATAGGCAAGGACATGATGGGCGCCGCGCAGACCGGCACCGGCAAGACCGCGGGCTTCGCGTTGCCGATCATCCAGCGCCTGCTGCCGCTGGCCAATGCCAGCGCCTCGCCGGCACGCCACCCGGTGCGCGCGCTGATGCTGACCCCCACGCGCGAGCTGGCCGACCAGGTCTACGACAACGTCGCGCGCTACGCCAAGCACACCGACCTGCGCAGCACCGTGGTGTTCGGCGGCGTGGACATGAACCCGCAGACCGATGCGCTGCGCCGCGGCGTGGAAATCCTGGTGGCCACGCCGGGCCGCCTGCTGGACCACGTGCAGCAGAAGTCGGTCAACCTGTCGCAGGTGCAGATGCTGGTGCTGGATGAAGCCGACCGCATGCTCGACATGGGCTTCCTGCCGGACCTGCAGCGCATCATCAACCTGCTGCCGGCGCATCGCCAGACGCTGCTGTTCTCGGCCACGTTCTCGCCGGAAATCAAGCGGCTGGCCTCCAGCTACCTGAAGCACCCGGTCACCATTGAAGTGGCGCGCAGCAACTCGACCAACGAGAACGTGCGCCAGATGGTGTACCTGGTCGAAGACGGCCACAAGCAGGCGGCGGTCGTGCACCTGCTCAAGCAGCGCGCCGAGCAGGGGCTGTCGCGCCAGTGCATCGTCTTCGTCAACAGCAAGATCGGCTGCTCGCGCCTGGCGCGCCACCTGGAGCGCGAGGGCATCAACGCCGCCGCCATCCACGGCGACAAGACCCAGACCGAGCGCATGCAGACGCTGGAAGGCTTCAAGAGCGGCACCATCGACGCACTGGTCGCCACCGACGTGGCCGCGCGCGGACTCGATATCCCCGACATGCCGTGCGTGGTCAATTTCGACGTGCCATACAGCGCCGAAGACTACGTGCACCGCATCGGCCGTACCGGCCGTGCCGGCGCCAGCGGCGATGCGTTGTCGATCTACGTGCCGGGCAATGACGAGCGCCTGCTGTCCGATATCGAGAAGCTGATCAAGCGCAACATCCCGCGCGGCAAGCTGGAAGGCTTCGACCCGACCGGCGAGCGCGCCCGCCAGGGCGACACCGAGCGCCGCCGCGAGCGTAGTGACGTGCGCCGCGCGCGCGGCAACGGCGAGGGCGAAGAGCGTCCGCGCCGCCACGAGCACAGCGCCAACCGCCAGGTGTTCCGTGCCTCGGATGATCCGTTCTTCTCGCGCCCGTACGAGCCCAGCGCCGCCAGCGTCGCCCAGGCCAAGGCGGCCGATGAGGTGGCCGCTGCGCTGAGCCGCGGCCGCCAGGCGCCCAAGCGGCCGGTGGCTGCCCTGCTGGGTGGCGTGCCGCGCAAGTCCTGATCTGATCCTGCCGTAGCTGAAAATGGCCCGCTTGCGCGGGCCATTTGCTTTTGGGGGGGGCGCTAGCCGCGCAGGGGCTGCCGCAGCCTGGCCAGCAGTTGGCGCCATCCGTCGGTGGCACGCGCAAGCCAGTCGTTCACACTCTCCGCGTGGTTCGACAACCCCAGGTGGGTGCCGGCTTCGCGCAGCGCGTCCAGCGGTGCGGTGGTGTCGATTGCCTGCGCACCGCTTTGCTTGCTCAGCTTCTCGCCGGTCTGGTTGACCACCACCGGCACGTGCAGGTAGGCCGGCGTGGGCAGGCCCAGCAGGTGCTGCAGGTGGATCTGGCGCGGGGTGGAGTCGAGCAGGTCGGCGCCGCGCACGATATGCGTGATGCCCTGCAGGCCGTCATCCACCACTACCGCCAGTTGATACGCCCACAGCCCGTCCGCGCGGCGCAGCACGAAGTCGCCCAGTTCGGTTTCCAGGTCCTGGCACTGGCGGCCCTGCCAGCGGTCGTCGAAGCACAGGGTGGCGGCCGGGCCGTCCGGCACGCGCACGCGCCAGGCGCGCGGCAGCTTGCCGTTCAGGCCGTGGCGGCAGGTGCCGGGATAGCCCAGGGTCTGGTGCCGCTCGCGCACGTGCACCAGCGAATCGGCGATCTCCTTGCGCGAACAGCCGCAGGGGTAGAGCTGCCCGGCGGCGTCGAGGCGGCGCAGCGCATCGGCATAGAACGGTTCACGCCGGCTCTGCCATACCGGCGGCTCGTCCGGCGTCATGCCCAGGCGTTCCAGTGTGAGCAGGATGTCGTCGTCCGCGCCGCGCACGCAGCGCGGCATGTCGATGTCCTCGACGCGCACCAGCCACTGGCCGCCGTGCGCGCGCGCATCCAGCCAGCTGGCCAGCGCGGTGACCAGCGAGCCCATATGCAGCGGCCCGGTGGGCGAGGGGGCGAAGCGGCCGCGATAGCCGGCTGCGCCGGCAACCGTCGGTACTGCCGTCACTACCATGAGGCCTGCCCTCAGCCGGCGAAGTCGGGTTGCTGCAGCAGCGCCTGCGCCAGGCGCGGGTCTTCCAGCTTGCTGGCCCACCACTGCAGCGCCTTGCCGCGGTTGCTGGTGCGCCAGGCTACCTTGAAGTTGCCGGGCGCGCGCACCTCGACGGTCTCGCGCGCCTGCAGCACGCCGCTTTCGATATGGGGTTGCGCCATCGGCGCCGGCAGCCAGCCGCAGCCCAGCCCGCGGATCTGCGCTTCCAGCTTGTCGCGCATGGTTGGCACCACCAGTACGTCTTGCCCGGCCAGCACGCCATGGGTGCGCGCCGGCAGGTTGCGCGAGGTGTCGCCCACCGCGACGATGCGGTGCCTGGCGATCTGGATGGTGGTGAGCGGGCCTTCCTCGGTGGCCAGCGGATGGTGCGCGGCCACCGCGAACACGAACGGCATCGAGCCCAGCGGCCGGATCTGGAAGCCCTGCGTGCTGGGCGCATCGTAGGCCCCGCCGATCACCAGGTCGGCGCGGTTGCTGACCAGCGCATCCCAGGCGCCGCCCAGCACTTCCTTGGAAAAGCGCAGCCGGGTGGCGGTGTTCTCGGCATAGAAGTCGTGGATCACCGGCAGCAGCGCGCGGAAGTTGATCAGGTCGTCGACCACGATGGTGAGGGTGGCCTCCCAGCCGGTGGCCAGGCGCTTGACGCGCCGTGCCAGGTCATCGGCGGCATGGAGCAGGTGGCGGCCCTCATCGAGCAGGGCGCGGCCGGCCGGCGTCAGCTCGGCACGGTGGCGGCGCCGGTCAAACAGCAGCACGTCCAGGTCTTCTTCCAGCTTGCGCACCACGTAGGTCAGCGCGGAAGGGACCTTGCCCATCTCGTGGGCGGCGGCTGCAAAGCTGCCCTTGCGTTCGATGGCGTCCAGGACTTCGAGGGATTCTAGTGAGAGGGCCATGTTCAGAAATTCTGAATGACTGCTTCTAAGACGATCCCCGTAAATATACGCCTCAAGCCCTAAACTTCCTAGCATCAAAAGCGAAAACGTATGCCGCGACACGGTTATCAAGCCAGTGCTCGTGGGCAAACAGGCTCAAGGAGGGCCATCAAAATGATTGAAATCAGAAAGTCTGCAGAGCGTGGTTACGCCGATCATGGCTGGCTGAAGTCCTTTCATTCGTTCTCGTTCGCCGACTACTATGACCCGCAGTATGTGCAGTTCGGGCCACTGCGCGTGATCAACGAGGACCGCGTCGCGCCGGGTATGGGCTTTGGCACCCACGCCCACCGCGACATGGAAATCATCAGCTACGTGCTCGAGGGCGAACTGGCCCACAAGGACAGCATGGGCAACGGCAGCGTGATCCGCCCGGGCGATGTGCAGCGCATGAGCGCCGGCACCGGCGTGCGTCATTCGGAGTACAACCACGCCGCGCACGACACCACCCACTTCCTGCAGATCTGGATCATGCCGGCCGAGAACGGTATCGACCCCGGCTACGAGGAAAAGCATTTCGACGCAGCCGACAAGCGCGGCAGGCTGCGCCTGGTGGCCAGCGCCGACGGCGCCGAGGGCTCGGTGGTGGTGCACCAGGACGTGCGCCTGTACGCCGGCCTGTTCGATGGCGACGAGGCGGCCACGCTGGCGCTGGCGCCGGGCCGCCGCGCCTATGTCCACGTGGCGCGCGGCCGGGTGACGGTCAACGGCAAGGCGCTTGAAGCCGGCGACGCAGCGAAGCTGGAAGCCGTGGGCGAGCTCGCGCTGTCCGGCGGCGATGGCGCCGAAGTACTGGTGTTCGACCTGCCCTGAGCATCGCTCATTGCCGCATGCAAAAGCCCGCCTTCCGGCGGGCTTTTGCTTTTTGCATTGCGCGCCGGACCCCGGCAGGTAGCGCTGTGCTATCTTCTCGCTATGCATTGCGCCTGTGCCGGCACATCGCCGGCAAGCCCGGAAGGGCCAGGCGTGCCCTTGGAACACCCCGTACCAAGATGACCTTTGTTTCCATTCTCCTGGCGCTGATCGCTGAACAATTCCGCGCCCTGGGCCGCAACAACCCGATCCACGAGATCGTGCGGGCACTCGGCGACCGCGCGGAACACGCCTTCGACACCGGCCGGCCGCGCGATGCCGCGCTGGCCTGGCTGACCGTGGTCGTGCCGCTGACCCTGGCGGTGATCGTGGTGCACTACCTGCTGGCCTCGATCAGCGTGGCGCTGACGCTCGCCTGGAATGTGCTGGTGCTGTACATGACGCTGGGCTTTCGCCAGTTCAGCCACTTCTTCACCGACATCCACGAGGCCCTGAACCGCGACGACGTCCATACCGCGCGCACGCTGCTGCACGAGTGGACCGGCCTGGACACCGTCGAGATGCCGGTTTCCGAGATCGTGCGGCACACGCTGGAAGCGGCAATCGTCGCCGTGCACCGGCATGTGTTCGGCGTGTTCTTCTGGTTCCTGGTGCCGGTCGGCCCCGGCGGGGTGGTGCTGTACCGCACCGCCGAATACCTGAGCCGCCACTGGAACCAGCCCTCGGCCGAGCGCAGCCCCGCGCTGGGCCGCTTTGCGGCGCGCGCCTTCTATTTGCTGGACTGGGTGCCGTCGCGGCTGACGGCGATCGGCTTTGCCATCGTCGGCAACTTCGAGGATGCGGTCTACGCCTGGCGCAACCATGCGCGCAAGTGGAACGATGCCGTCAACGGCATCCTGCTTGCCAGCGGGGGCGGGGCGCTGGGCGTGCGCCTGGGCACGCCGCTGGCCGAGGACGATTCCACCGTGGTGCTGCGCACCAGCGTGGCCGGCCCGGCCGTGGACTACGCGCCCGGCATGGAAGAGGACAACGGCGGCCCGGAACCGGTGCCGCCCGAATTCGGCACCGAGCCCGGCGTGCGCACGCTGCAGTCGGCCGTGGGCCTGGTATGGCGCGCGGTGGTGCTGTGGATGCTGCTGCTCGCGATGCTGTCGCTGGCGCTCTGGGTCGGCTGAGGGGCGTTTAAGAAAGGGTGGGTCGGCGCGCTAGTCGCGGGCCGCGCCGCAGCGCCAGCAGGCGCCGAACTGGGCCTCGTGCCATTCCAGGCAGTGGCGGCATTGCCAGCTGGGCCCCGGCGCCGGGTTGGCGGCCGCATTGAGCACGGCCCACGCCTGCGCTTCCATCTCGTCATCGACCAGCCACACCTGTGGCGCACTCTCCCGGAACGGGATCTCGCCGGTGGCGCCGGCCAGCCAGGTATTGCGCAATTCCGCCCGGATGCCGGCCGCCCACAGGACGTTCCGGCAATGGGCCGCATGGACGAGGGAAGTGGCGGACAGCAGCAGTTTCATGGCAGCGCACCGGGTAACCCAGGTGCGCTTACCTTACCACGGCTTCTGCTGGTTGGATTCGTGCAGCAACTGCATGTAGAGCTGGTGGCGGCGCTCGGAGATCGCTCCCGATGCGACCGCGGCCAGCACGCCGCAGCCGGGCTCGTTGACATGGTGGCAGTTGTAGAAGCGGCACTCGGTCAGCAGCGGCCGGAACTCCGGGAAGGCGCGCTCCAGCATGCCCTCGCTCAGATGGTACAGGCCGAATTCCTGGAAGCCCGGCGAATCGATCAGCGCACCTTGACGGCCGTCCACGGTGCCCCATTCGGCCGGCAGGTGATAGAGCCGCGTGAAGGTGGTGGTGTGCTTGCCGGAGTCAAGCTTGGCCGAGATCTCGCGGGTCTGCGCATCCACGCCCGGGATCAGCAGGTTCAGCAGCGACGACTTGCCCATGCCCGATTGCCCGATCAGGATGCTGGCCAGCCCCGCCAGGCGCGGCTTGAGCGCGGCCAGCGCCTGCGCCGGGTCGGCGCGCACCGACAGCTCCAGCGTGTCGTAGCCCAGCCCGCGGTACAGCGCCAGGCGCCCTCGCGCTTCTTCCAGCCGGTCGGGCAGGTCGGTCTTGTTGAGCACGATCAGCGGCCGGATCTCCATGGCCTCGGCCGACACCAGCGCGCGGCCGAGCAGGTCTTCGGAGAAGCCTGGCTCGGTTGCCAGCACGATCACGACCTGGTCGATATTGGCGGCCAGCAGCTTGGACTTGAACTGGTCGGAGCGGTGCAGCAGATTCTTGCGCGGCGAGGCCGCGGTGATCACGCACTGGTCGGCGGCGGCGCGTTCCACGCTGACATGGTCGCCCACCGCGCAGTCGCTCTTCTTGCCGCGCGGGAAGGCATGCATGCGCGTGCCGTCGCCCAGCTCGACCACGTAGTGGCGGCCATGGGCGGCGATGATCAGCGCGGATTCGGTGGTCTTGCCGGCGTGGCTGCCGCCGCCGGCGTTGCGGTGACGCGTGGCGCGGCTCATGCGTGCGCCAGCAGGCGGTCGATCCGCTGCGCGGCGGGCGGATGCGAGTAGTAGAAGGCGCTGTAGAGCGGATCGGGCGTCAGCGTCGAGGCGTTGTCCTTGTACAGCTTCACCAGCGCCGACACCAGGTTGCCGGCATCGGTCTGGTCGGCGGCAAAGGCGTCGGCCTCGAACTCATGGCGGCGCGACGACAGGCTCGACAGCGGCCCCAGCAGGAAGGTGAACACCGGCAGCGCCAGGAAGAACAGCACCAGCGCCAGCGCGTTGTTGGACACGCCCAGGTTGGGCACCACGCCCAGCCCGGTGTAGAACCAGCTGCGCGTGGCCAGCCAGCCCAGCAGCGCCAGGAACACCAGGCTCAGCGCAAAGGTGACGACGATGCGCTTGGCCACGTGGCGGCGCTTGAAGTGGCCCAGTTCATGTGCGAGCACCGCCTCGATCTCGTCGCCCGACAGGCGCTCCAGCAGCGTATCGAAGAAGACAATGCGCTTGGCCGCGCCGAAGCCGGTGAAATACGCATTGCCGTGGGCGCTGCGCTTGCTGCCGTCCATCACGAACAGGCCCTTGCTGGCAAAGCCGCAGCGTTTCATCAGGGCCTCGATGCGCTGGCGCAGCGATTCATCGGTCAGCGGCTCGAACTTGTTGAACAGCGGCGCGATAAAGGTCGGGAACACCACCAGCAGGAACAGGTTGAAGGCCATCCACACCAGCCAGGTCCAGACCCACCACAGCGAGCCGGCGCGCTCCATCAGCCACAGCACCGCCAGCAGCAGCGGCAGGCCCAGCGCGCAGGCCACCACCAGCATCTTGGCCACGTCGGCCAGCCACAGGCCGAACGTCATCTTGTTGAAGCCGAAGCGCTCCTCGATGCCGAACTGGCCGTAGAGCGAGAACGGCAGGTCGACCAGCCCGCCGATCAGCGCCACGCTGGCCACCAGCGCCACGCCGTAGGCATAGCCCGGGCCGAAAGTGTCCAGCCAGGACTGATTGAGCCACTGCAGCCCGCCCAGCATGGTGAAGCCGATCAGCACCGCGGCCCCGGCCAGCACCTCGAGCATCGACAGCCGGGTGCGGGCGATGGTGTAGTCCGCGGCCTTCTGGTGCGAGGCCAGGGTGATGGTGTCGGCAAAGCGCGGCGGCACCGCATTGCGGTGCTGCGCCACATGTCGGACCTGGCGGGCGGCCAGCCAGAGCCTGGTAAGCACCATCAGCACCAGGGCGGCGAGAAAGACAATCGTGAACATCGGCAAGAGCCTTGTTGTGGGTGCGGGCGCCCGGCATTGTGTGCGGCGGGCGTCCGTTGGACCGCCGGGCCCGGGGTGGGGCAGGCGGCAGTCCGGGATATCCGGAAAACGCCCCGGCGCTGGTGCGCAAACGGCCATTCCGGACGGATATGCGAGAATTATAAATTGTTCGCGCCCGGCCCCGCCGCGGCCGCTTCCCTGAAATCCCTATCTTCCGCAGTCCCGATGACAAGCCAAGCCACCGCCAAATCCGTCAAAAGTGAAAACAACCTGATCTGGCTGGACATGGAAATGACCGGCCTGCAGCCGGATACCGATCGCATCATCGAAATAGCGATCGTCGTTACCGACTCCGAACTCAATATCCTGGCCGAAGGCCCGGTGCTGGTGATCCACCAGAGCGACGCCGTGCTCGACGGCATGGACAACTGGAACAAGGGCACCCACGGCCGCTCGGGCCTGATCGACAAGGTCAAGGCATCGACCCTGACCGAAGAGCAGGCCGAGGCCGAGCTGCTGGCCTTCCTCAAGCG
The DNA here is from genome assembly GCF_059419025.1 of Cupriavidus sp. GW821-FHT07C08. Classification (NCBI taxonomy): domain Bacteria; kingdom Pseudomonadati; phylum Pseudomonadota; class Betaproteobacteria; order Burkholderiales; family Burkholderiaceae; genus Cupriavidus; species Cupriavidus sp. GW821-FHT07C08. Next base: position 171,295 of record NZ_JBWKQZ010000003.1, on the reverse strand, counting down.
CTGGGTGCCGGCCAACAAGTCGCCGATGTGCGGCAACTCGATCTGCCAGGACCGCCGCTTCATGGCGCGCTACATGCCCAAGCTGGAGGCGTTTTTCCACTACCGCAACCTGGACGTGTCCACGCTAAAGGAACTGTGCAAGCGCTGGGAGCCGGCCATCCACAAGGGCTTTATCAAGCGCCAGCTGCATACGGCGCTGGCCGACATCCTGGAATCGGTCGAAGAACTGCGCTACTACCGCACGCACTTTATCCGTCACACCGCGCCGGGCGCTGCACCGGCAGCCGACGCGCCGGCCGCCGACGCCCCAGCCGCCGATACGCCCGCGCAATAACCGGGGCCAGCGGCTCCCAGAACAACAACCCACCACCAGCGACGGGCCGCCCGCACAAGGCAGCCGCGTTGCCGCCGCCGGGCGCCGTGCGCGGTCGGGGGCGCGTCCCGCCTGCCTGCCCATGCTTGAGCGCATCGTCACCATCATCACGCCGGTCATCCTGATCATCCTGGTCGGGTGGCTGTACGGGCGCAAGGCCCATCCGGACATGGCCGGCATCAACCGCGCCACGCTGGATGTGATCGCGCCGCTGCTGGTGGTGTCGGCCTTCGTCAGCAAGGATTTCGTGCTGGCCGACCAGCTGGTGCTGCTGGGCTGCGCGGTGGCCGTGGTGCTGGGTTCGGGCGTGCTGGCGTGGGCGCTGGCGCGGCTGCTGAAGGCCGATCCGCGCACCTTCGTGCCGCCGATGATGTTCAACAACTGCGGCAACATGGGCCTGCCGCTGTCGGTATTTGCCTTCGGCCCGGCGGGGCTGGCGCCGGCGGTGGCGCTGTTCGCGGCATCGAACCTGATGCACTTCACCATCGGCATGAAGATCGTCAACCGCCATGCGTCGATGGCGCAGATCGCGCGCAATCCCATGGTGCTGGCCACCGTGGCGGGCGTGGCGCTGGCGCTGGCGCGGCCATGGTTCACGCTGCCGGATCCGGTCTACCAGTCGGTCAAGCTGCTGGGCGACGCCACCGTGCCGCTGATGCTGTTTGCGCTGGGCGTGCGCATGAAGGACGTGAGCCTGCGCAACTGGGGCATGGGCCTGGTCGGCGCCGCGGCGTGCCCGCTGACGGGCATCGCGGTGGCGCTGCTGCTGGCGCAGTGGGTGCCGCTGACCGAATTGCAGCGTGGCCTGCTCTTTGTGTTTGCCGCGCTGCCGCCGGCGGTGCTGAACTTCCTGGTGGCGGACCATTTCCGGCAGGAGCCGGACCAGGTGGCGTCGATCGTGCTGCTGGGCAATATCGCCGCGGTGGTGTTCGTGCCGGTGGGGTTGTACCTGGGCTTGCGCTGAGGCGCGGGGAGCGGGCAGCCCGCAGGCGGGCGCCTGCGGGCGATTGGTGCGATTGGTGAGATTACGCCGCGGGCTTGGCCCGTACGGCGTTCTTGGGGCGCCAGGCCTTGACCACGGCTTCGTCGGTTTCCATGTAGGGGCCGCCGATCAGGTCGATGCAATACGGCACCGCAGCAAAGATCCCTTGCACCACGGCCTTGCCATCGGCATCGCGCAGGCCCTCCAGGGTTTCGCGGATGGCGCGCGGCTGGCCGGGCAGGTTGACGATCAGCGCGGCGCGGCTGGCGGTCTCGCGGATCACCGCCACCTGGCGCGACAGGATCGCGGTCGGCACGAAATGCAGGCTGACCTGGCGCATCTGCTCGCCAAAGCCGGGCATTTCCTTGGTGCCCACGGCCAGCGTGGCCTCGGGCGTCACGTCGCGGCGCGCCGGGCCGGTGCCGCCGGTGGTCAGCACCAGGTCGCAGCCGGCCACGTCGACCAGGTCGATCAGGGTGCGCGAGATCTGCGCCTGCTCGTCCGGGATCAGCCGCTCCACCGCCTGCCAGGGCGTGGTCAGCGTGCGCCCGAACCACTCGCGCAGCGCCGGGATGCCTTCGTCCTGGTAGGTGCCGGCCGAGGCGCGGTCCGAGATCGAAACGAAGCCGACAACGAGTTCGTCGGGATGGTTGCGCACTACCGGCTGCGTGGTCTGGGTCATGCCTCGGGCTCCGGGGTAGGGGGTTGGTCCTCGGCGGCGCCGGCCTTGCCGTCCTTCACGTCCAGCGCCGTCTTGATCGCCTGGAACAGCTCGCGGAAATAGCGCGGCGGCTTGCCTTGCTCCTTTTCCTTGCGCGCGTTGCGGATGGTGTTGCGCAGCGCCTGCACGTCGATGCCGGGATGCTCGGCGAGAAAGCGCGTCAGCGCCGCGTCGTCGGCCAGCAGCAGCTCGCGCCAGCGCTCGATCAGGTGCATGCGGGCGGTCTCGGCCTTGCTGGTGCCCTTGAAGCCCTCCAGCGCTTGCCGGATCACCTCGACCTCTTCGTCCTCGAGGCCGCGCATGATCTTGCCCACGAACTGCATCTGGCGGCGCTTGCCTTCGTGGCTGTTGATGCGGCGGGCCTGGTGGATGGCGTCGGCCAGTGCTTCGGGCATGGGCACGCGCGCCAGGCGGTCCTTGGCCAGCGCTTCCAGCTCGGCGCCAAGGTCCTGCAGGGCGGTCATGTCGCGCTTGCGCTGCGACTTGCTTTTCGGTTCGTCGTCTTCCGGTTCGGGCGCAAAGCCTCCGGGAAAGCGCGAGCCATTCGGATTACGGGAATTTCGCGTCATGCCCGGCATTTTATCTTGCTATGATTGCCGCTTGGACTTTTGATGACACCCGCCCAGCATGGACCAGATCGCAGAACAGACCGCGCACTTCACCTACACCCAGGCCCAGCTCAGCGAGATGGCCGCCGATGTGCTGCGCGTTGCACGCGAACTTGGGGCGACCGACGCCGCCACCGAGATCTCCGAAGGCAGCGGCCTGTCGGTATCGGTACGCAAGGGGCAGGTGGAAACCATCGAGCAGAACCGCGACAAGGTGGTCGGGGTCACGGTCATGATCGGCAAGCGCCGCGGCAATGCCAGCACCTCGGACTTCTCGCCGGCCGCGCTGCGCGCCACTGCCGAGGCCGCCTACAACATCGCCCGCTTCACGGCCGAGGACGATTGCGCCGGCCTGGCCGAGGAAGAACTGCTGGAACGCGCGCCACAGGACCTGGAACTGTTCCACCCGTGGGCGCTGGACGCCGAGCGCGCCATCGACATCGCCACCCGGGCCGAGGCCGCCGCCTTCGCGGTGTCGCCGCGCATCCGCAACAGCGACGGCGCCAGCGTGTCGGCGCAGCATTCGCAGTTCGTGCTGGCGACCACGCGCGGCTTCTCGGGCGGCTACCCGTATTCGCGCCATTTCATCTCGTGCGCTCCGATCGCCGGCAGCGGCAGCGGCATGCAGCGCGATGACTGGTACTCGTCCAAGCGCTCGCCGCTGGCGCTGGCCGCGCCCGAGGATATCGGCCGCTATGCCGCCGAGCGCGCGCTGGCGCGGCTGCAGGCGCGCCAGCTGTCCACGCGCCGCTGCCCGGTGCTGTTCGAGGCGCCGCTGGCCGCGGGGCTGCTGGGTGCCTTCGTGCAGGCGGTGTCGGGCGGCGCGCTGTACCGTAAATCCACGTTCCTGTGCGATTCGCTGGGCCAGGCCGTGTTTGCGCCGCATATCCAGATCCACGAGCAGCCGCATACCCCCGGCGCCATGGGCAGCGCCCCGTTCGACGAGGAAGGCGTGCGCACCCGTGCCCGCGACGTGGTGCGCGATGGTGTGGTGCAGGGCTATTTCCTGTCGACCTATTCCGCGCGCAAGCTCGGCATGCAGACCACCGGCAATGCCGGCGGCTCGCACAACCTGACGCTGACCAGCTCGCTGACCGAGCCCGGCGACGACTTCCCGGCGATGCTGCGCAAGCTCGGCACCGGCCTGCTGGTGACCGAACTGATGGGGCAGGGCGTCAACTACGTGACCGGCGACTATTCGCGCGGCGCCTCGGGCTACTGGGTCGAGAACGGCGTGATCCAGTACCCGGTGGAGGAAATCACCATCGCCGGCAATATGGCCGAGATGTTCCAGCAGATCGTCGCCATCGGCGCGGATGCGCTGGTGCGCGGCACCAAGGAAACCGGCTCGATCCTGCTTGAGCAGATGACGATTGCCGGCACCTGAGCGGCGCGCGCCGCCCAAAGAAAAAGCAGGCCGGCTGGCCTGCTTTTTTATTGCCCGCGCAACGCCTTACGATTCGTCCGACGGCGGCCGCTCATACGTGACGAAGGCATAGTCGAAGCCATTCGCTTCCGAATGATGCGTTTCGCGCGCGGTTTCAATCCATTGGGTGCGGTCGATCGCCGGGAAGAAGGCATCGCCTTCCACATCCGCGTCGATCTCGGTCACCACCAGCCGGTCCGCGCACGGCATGGCCTCGGCGTAGAGCTGCGCGCCGCCGATCAGGAAGATCTGCTCCGCGCCCACGCACAGGCGCTGGGCGTCTTCCAGCGAGGCCGCCACCTCGGCGCCGTCGATGCGCAGGTCCGGGTTGCGGCTGACCACGATATTGCGGCGCCCCGGCAGCGGGCGGCCGATCGAGTCCCAGGTCTTGCGGCCCATGATCACGGGCGCGCCCATGGTGGTGCGCTTGAAGTGGGCCAGGTCTTCCGGCAGGCGCCACGGCAGCGTGTTGTCGCGGCCGATGGTGTTGTTGCGGGCGCGGGCGACGACCAGTGTCAGCAGTGTCATACGGCCACCGGTGCCTTGATGGCGGCGTGCGACTGGTAGCCAACCAGTTCAAAGTCTTCGTAGCGGTAGTCGAAGATGCTGTCGGGCTTGCGCAGGATCTTCAGCTGCGGAAGCGCCAGCGGCTCGCGCGCCAGCTGGGTCTGCACCTGCTCGAAATGGTTGTTGTACAGATGGCAGTCGCCGCCGGTCCAGACGAAGTCGCCCACTTCCAGCCCGGTCTGCTGCGCCATCATGTGGGTCAGCAGCGCATAGCTGGCAATATTGAACGGCACGCCCAGGAAGATATCGGCGCTGCGCTGGTAGAGCTGGCACGACAGCCGGCCATCGGCCACGTAGAACTGGAAGAACGCGTGGCACGGCGGCAGCTTCATGCGCGGGATGTCGGCCACGTTCCAGGCCGATACGATCAGGCGGCGCGAATCCGGGTTGGCGCGGATCTGCGCCACCAGGTCGGTGATCTGGTCGATATGGCGGCCGTCCGGCGCCGGCCACGAGCGCCACTGCGAGCCGTAGACCGGGCCCAGTTCGCCGTTCTCGTCGGCCCACTCGTCCCAGATGGTGACACCGTGCTCCTGCAGCCAGCGCACGTTGGTCGAGCCCTGCAGGAACCACAGCAGCTCCAGGATGATGGACTTCAGGTGCAGCTTCTTGGTGGTCACCACCGGGAAGCCTTCGCGCAGGTCGAAGCGCATCTGGTAGCCGAACACCGAGCGCGTGCCGGTGCCGGTGCGGTCGGCCTTGTCGGTGCCATGCTCGTACACATGGCGCATGAAGTCGAGGTACTGTTTCATCGGCGCGGGGCGGGATCGGAAGTGACGCGGGCGCTGGTCCCGCAAAGCTGGCATTTTAATGCAAAAGGGCCATCCCTCAGGATGGCCCTTTACCGGCATGGCAGGAGCGGGCGCCCCGGCCATGCCGGGCACGGCTTGCCGCCTTAGTGGCTGCTGGCCGGTTGCTGCACGCGGCGCTTCTGCACCAGGTAGCCTGCGCCCAGCACGCCGCCGACGATCAGCACGTACAGGCCCCAGTTGACCACCGGGTTGGCTTCGAAGAAGGCCTTGATCATCGGCTCGTGCACGATCATCTTGACCGCGGTGAACGCCAGCACGCCCGCGCCCAGGTAGATGATGACCGGGAAGCGGCTCATCAGCTTGAGCACCAGGCTCGAGCCCCATACCACGATGGGGATGCTGATCAGCAGGCCCAGCACCACCAGCAGGAAGCTGCCGTGCGCGGCACCGGCCACGGCCAGCACGTTGTCCACGCCCATCACCGCGTCGGCGATGATGATGGTCTTCATTGCGCCCCACAGGGTCGAGGCGCCCGAGCCGTGCCCTTCGCCATCGCCTTCATCGGACAGCAGCTTGTAGGCAATCCACACCAGCGCCAGGCCGCCAACCAGCATCAGCCCCGGAATCTTCAGCAGCCAGACCACGCCGATCGTCATGGCCGAACGCACCACCACGGCACCGACGGTACCCCAGATGATGGCCTTCTTCTGCAGGTGGGGGGGCAGGTTGCGCGCCGCCAGGGCGATCACGATGGCATTGTCGCCAGCCAGCACCAGGTCAATGACGACGATGGACAGCAGTGCCGTCAGGAACTGCATCGTGAACAGATCGGTAAACCACTCCATGAACTCTCCTCAGGGTACGAATCCGCGCGGGGCGCGTATTGGGTTCGCCTGGATTCCTGGAGCATGGGAGGGTTGGGGCCGCCTTTGCAAACCATGAAAACCAGGTTGCAAAGGTCTTGCTCGACCATAGGCGCGGTATGCGCACCGTTGGTCAGCACAACCGGGGACACAGGTCCCGGAATGACGATTGTGCTAAGGGCATGGGCCCCGGAGCTACTCCCCTTTGAGGGACACGACCCGTTGGGGTCGCGTTGGGCCGCATTATAAACGAACTGCAGCGAATATGGCTCATCAGGAAAGATACTGACTCAAGGTTCTTGATGTGTTGCATACGGCGCAAATGAGGATCGGGCGGTGCGCGAACCCCCGGATGGGCCTATCCTTTAAGCTCGGCTTCGCCCGACGCGTCCCGGACGGCACAGGGAGGTGTTGCGGAGACCGGCGCGCACGACATGCACAGCGCGGCCTTGGGGAATACGCAGTGAAGCAGTGACCATTCGCGACCACACAAGGAAACGACATGCCGGCTGTCCCGAATCCGCCGAATACCCCCTTCCAGAATAAAGCCCCGCAGACACCTCTCCCACCCCTGAACCACCACAACGGCCATGCGGCCGCACCGCCCGCCCTGGTCGCGCTGGCCAATGGCCGCGCGCACCGGCCGCCGCCCCAGCCGGAGTTCGTGCAGCAGTACCGCGAGGACAGCGGCGCGCTGCGCGAGCAGGTGCTGGCCGGACTGCGCGCCGGGCAGGCCGCCATCAGCCCCAAGTTCTTCTACGACGTGCTGGGCTCGCGCCTGTTCGAGGCCATCACCGACCTGCCTGAGTACTATCCGACCCGCACCGAGGCCGCGATCTTTGCCAGCGCGGCGCCGGCCATCGCCGCGCGTGCCGGCAGCGGCTGCGTGCTGGTGGACCTGGGGGCGGGCAATTGCGAAAAGGCTGCCAGGCTCTTCGGCAGCCTGCGCCCGGCGCAGTACGTGGCGCTGGATATCTCGGTGGAGTTCCTGCGCGCGACGCTGTCGTCGCTGCAGCAGCAGCATCCCGAGATTCCGATGCTGGGCCTGGGCGCCGACCTGTGCGCGCCGTTCGATCTGCCCGTCAACGTCAGGCGCGGCAGGCGGCTGTTCTTCTATCCGGGCTCGAGCATCGGCAATTTCGCCCCGGTCGAGGCCCTGGCATTGCTGCAGCGCATGCGCGGCGCGGCCGGGCGCGGCGACGGCGTGCTGATCGGGGTCGACCTGCACAAGGACGAAGCCACGCTGGTGTCGGCCTATGACGATGCGCTGGGCGTCACCGCCGCGTTCAACCGCAACGTGCTGCGCAACGTGAACCGCATCGTCGGCACGGATTTCTCGCTGGACGACTGGCGCCATGTGGCGAGCTTCGACCGCGCGGCATCGCGCATCCAGATGCACCTGCAGGCGTGCCGCGACGTGCGCGTGCAGTGGCAGGGCGGCGCGCGCGAGTTTGCCGCCGGCGAACGGATCCATACCGAGGACTCCTACAAATACCGCCCGGAGGATTTCACGCTCTTGCTGGAAGCCGCCGGGTTTGACGACCCGGTGTACTGGACCGACCCGAGCGGCTGGTTCGCCGTGTTCCACGCGCGCGGCTGATCCGCCCGCGCGGGCGCCATCCGGCAGGGATGGCAGGTGGTGTCATAATGGCCGCAGCCGGCCTGGCGTGCGAGCGCCAGGCCAGCAGTTGCCTGCTTCGGTCACTGCCTGTCCACTGTTCACTCCCTGCCCGGACTTTCCCGATGAGCGGCTTTCCCATGCTTCCCGATCTCTACTTCACCGGCGGCAAGGCGGCCTGGTCCGACCCGCGCCGGCTGCCGCGCGAAGGGCTGGCGCAGGCGCTGGTCGATGCGCGCAACCGCACGCTGGCGTGGCTGGCACCGTTCGGGCAGACGCGCCGCGCGTGGGACGTGCCGCATCAGTACGATGCCGATCCGCCGTTGTGGACGCTCGGGCACGTGGCCTGGCATGCGGAGTGGTGGTGCCTGCGCGGCGTGCGCCAGGTGGACCGCGGCGGCGTGCCGGTGCCGGTGGCGACCGAACCATCGCTGCTGGACGGCGCCGACGAGTGGTTCGACCCGGACCGCATCGGCCCCGACGAGCGCTGGGAAATCGCGCTGCCAGATGTCGCGGTGGTCAAGCGCTATGCCGCCGACGTGCTCGACGGCGTGCTGCGCCGGATTGCGCTGCTGCCCGACGACAACGACCTGACCCTGTACCCATACCGCCGCGCGCTGCTGCATGAGGATGCCCAGGGCGAAGGCGTGGCCGCGCTGTTGCAGGCGCTGGGCATGGCGCCCACGGAGGCCATCGGCGCCGGTCCGGTGCAGCCTGCGGGGCATGGCGGCACCCTGCATTTCCCGGGCGGTCGCTTCACCCTCGGCTGGAGCGATCCCGACGGTTTTGCCTGGCCGGATGAGCTGCCGCCGCAGCCCACCTATGTCCCCGCATTTGAAATGGACATGGCACCGGTCAGCAACGCGCAGTTCCTGGAATTCGTCGAGGACGGCGGCTATGAACACCCGGCGTGGTGGTCGGCAGCGGGGCGCCAGTGGCTGATGACGCAGGAACGCTCGGCACCGCGCTACTGGTCGCGCCATCCGGAATCGCGCGCCTGGATGGTGGAGCGCTTCGGCACGCTGCGCACGCTCAATCCGGACGAGGCGGTGCGCCACGTCACGCTGTACGAGGCGCAGGCGTGGTGCGTGTGGGCGGGGCGGCGTCTGCCGGCGGAATCGGAATGGGAACTCGCCGCGACGCAGAACCGCGGCCTGCAGTGGGGGGTGCTGCGCGAGTGGACTGCCACGCCCTACGAGCCATACGCGGGATTTGCCGCCGCGACGTCCGACAGCGAGGTGGTGGGGCGCTTCGGCACGCACCAGGCGGTGCGCGGTGTGTCGTTCGCCAGCCCCGCGCGGCTGCGCCATGTGCGGGCAAGGTGGGCGCGGTTGCCGGAGGATGATCTTTCCTTTATCGGCTTTCGCACCTGCGCGCTGTAGCGGGCTGTAGGCGATAACAAAAAAAGGGCACCCGAGGGTGCCCTTTCTTCTGCCTGGCAGGTGCGCTTAGCGCACCACCGCATCAACGCTCGTAGCGCGAGCGGCTGTTGCGGTTGCCGTTGCCGCCGCCATTGCCGCCGAAACCGCCGCCAAAGCTGCGATTGCCGTCACGGTTGCCGTCGCGGTTGCCGAAGCTGCGGCCTTCGCCGTTGCCACCGGTGCTGGCACCGGTGTTGCCACGATAGCCGCCGCCGGTGCGGTCGCCGAAGCCACCACGGTTGTTGTCGCCAAAGCTGCGGGGGGCGGCGCCGTCGCGGTTGCCGAAACCACCGCGGTTGTCGTCACCGAAGCTGCGGCCGCCTTCGCGGTTGCCGAAGCCACGCGCACCGTCGCTGGCGCCGCGGTAGCCGGCGCCCTGGCCCTGGCCCTGGCCACGGTAGCCGCCTTCGCGATTGCCGAAGCCGCCGCGGTTGTCGTCACCGAACGGGCGTGCGCCTTCCGGGCGGTTGCCGAAGCCACGGCTTTCGCCGCTGAACTTGCGCTCGCCGAAGCCGGTGCGGCTTTCGCCGCCGCCGAACTTGCGGTCGCCGAAGCTGCGTTCGCCGCCACGGTAGCCGCCGCCATTGCCGCGGAAGTCACCACGGCCGCCACCCGGCTTGCCGCCGAAGTTGGAACGCGGCTTGGGCGAACGGCGCGGCTCCAGGCCTTCGATCACCGAAGCGTCGATGCGCTGGTTGGTGAAGCGCTCGATGCGCTTCCACTGGAACATGTCGTTGTGGTTCACCAGGTTGATGGCGGTGCCCGAGCGGCCCGCGCGGCCGGTACGGCCGATGCGGTGCACGTAGTCCTCGGCCTGCTTGGGCAGGTCGAAGTTGACCACGTGGGTGATATCGGGCACGTCGATGCCGCGCGCGGCCACGTCGGTGGCCACCAGCACGCGCAGGTTGCCGCGGCGCAGCGCGGTCAGGGTGCGGTTGCGCGCGCCCTGGGTCATGTCGCCGTGCAGTGCGCCGGCCGAGAAGCCGGTGTCGGACAGGCGCTCGGCCAGCGAATCGGCATCGCGCTTGGTCGCGGTGAAGACGATGGCTTGCTTGAGCGTCGCGTCGCGCAGCAGGTGGTCCAGCAGGCGTTCCTTGTGCGACATGTCGTCGGTGAAGTGCAGGCGCTGCTCGATATGGCTCTGGTCGGCGCGGGCCGCGGCGATCTCGATGCGTTGCGGGTCGCGCAGCTGGCGCGAGGCCAGTTGGGCAATGCGCGCATCCAGCGTGGCCGAGAACATCAGCGTCTGGCGCGAAGCCGGCGTGGCATTGACGATGGCGTCGATGTCGTCGGCAAAGCCCATGTCGAGCATGCGGTCGGCTTCGTCGAACACCAGCATCTGCAGGGCCGACAGGTCGATGCGGCCAGCGTCGATATGGTCGAGCAGGCGGCCCGGCGTGGCCACCAGGATGTCAGGCATCTTGGCCAGCGCGGCCAGCTGCTTGGGGTAGGGCATGCCGCCCAGGATGCTGGCGCAGACGATGCGGCGCAGGTTGCGGCCGTACTTGGCGGCGGCTTCGGTCACCTGCAGGGCCAGTTCGCGCGTCGGGGTCAGCACCAGCAGTGCGGGCTGGGCCGGCGACGGGCGCGGGCGCTTGCCCTTCATGCGCTTGGCGGGCTCGGTCGCGCGCTGCGGTGCCGGCATTTCGCTGATGCGCTGGATCGCGGGCAGCATGAACGCGGCGGTCTTGCCCGAGCCGGTCTGGCTCGAGACCAGCAGGTCGCGGCCGGCCAGGAAGGCCGGGATAGCCTGGGCCTGCACCGGCGTGGGCGTGTTGTAGTTCAGTTCGGAGAGGGCGCGCAGGATGGCCGCATCGAGGCCAAGCGTGGCGAAACCGCTTTCCACGGCCGGGGCTTCTTCAACTGCCGGGCTGGGGTTGAGCAGGGCGTCGAGCTTGTCGAGCGGGCTCTGGGCAGCGTCGAAAGTGATCGAAGCGTCGGTCGCGGAGGCAATAGCTTGCTCCGCACGAATGTCGTGCTGGGTCATGTCGGAATGGTCAAATAAATGCATGGCACCCCGGCAAAGCAAAATGGGGTGGGCGCAGTGCAAAGTCTTAAAAAGGCTTCGGCGCCAATCGGTGAGGCCGTTACGACAGACACAGCTGGCAGTACGGCGGCAGGCAGGGTGGTGGCTGGTCCCGCTAGGCGGTCCGGCCGTATCCCTGGCAGGCAAACAGCTCAGGTTTCAGGCTGTTCAACAGGATCGGAGACGAGGCGACGTCAGGTGAGCGGTGCGTTCTGCTGGGCGGCTGGGGCCATGAAGTGATGACTAGGCGTCCGGCAGCGAGGAAACAGAGCTTGGGAGGGCAGCGGATTCGCCGCGGCAGGAAGCCGGGCGTTTGGCGGATCTCACAGTTGCGAAACTCACGGCGCGGATTATAGCAGAGTACGGAATTTTTGTTGCACTGCGAAAACGTAACCGGATATGTCAGGCGCCAGTCACCTTCCCGGCAGGCCCGCGCCGCCCCGGCCCCGGCCGGGTTGCAAGGCTGAAACCCCCGCCTATACTGGAGGCGCGAGCTCACAGGATGCCCGCACGGGGCGGACGAAAAACGCTCCCGCTTGACCTCCTACAGCGGCATTGCGCCGCTGTTCGCGGCGAGCACTGCGGTCATTGACTCCACGCGCCAGTCTTCCTGCGACTATCCGGGTGGTCCGGATGGGCGTCCGCGTCATGCTTCATGGGCGGAATCATGGGAAGCCTGCCTGGAACAGAATGACCGAACTGCTGACCGCGTGACCCAGGTGGTCCGGGCCCGTCCGCATCCAAAGCCCGCCAGCGATGGCGGGCTTTTCATTTGGGCGGTTGTGGTTGCCGCTCAGTCGTCTGCATCCTTGCCAGCGGCCTTGCGCGGCAGCCGGCCGAGTGGCTGTTCCCGCGGCATCACGTAGCGGTTGCCCGGCAATCCGCCCGGGTAGTCGACGATGCGCGCGGCGCCCTGGCGCCGCAAGCCATGCCATGTCTGGCCGCCGGCGGTGCGCCCGCCGCCCAGGATGGCGGTCATGGCCTGCCGGTCGAGATCCATGCTGTCGGGCAAATCCTTGATGACGATCACTGCCATGGCTGTCTCCGGTCAAGCGGCGCCACGGCCATGCGGCCGCGGGACGCTTCAGTATAGGCGAGGCGGTCCGCGTTCTTGCCCGCGGGGCCGCCGCGCGGTGCGCTCAGACGGCGGCGAAATTGCCGGCCATCGGGAGGGACTAACGCAGGGAGTGTGCCAATGTCGTTGCCGACCGCGTCCGGGCACGTGCAACTGCCTGAAAACACGGGGCATTTATTTTCGATGCCGGCTCGCGCGCACCGGCTGCGGGGCCTGCCGCCTGCCGCGGGTGACGGGCAGCGGCCAACAGGCGGCGTGCTGGTGTTGGCGCGGCGGCGACAGTGGCGCGCTGCAGGCGATGCGATTGGCAGAGGGCGCCCGCGCGCGCCGATGCACGCCGGCCTCGCATGGTTTGCGCATGCCATGGGTGCGCACTAGTATCCATCTCGAAGGCAGGGCATATCCGCATCGCGGGATGCGCCGTGCCAGCAACCATGTCGGGGCATCCCGTGGCCAGTCTCAAAGAACTGATCCGCAAGTTCCAGAACGGCGGTCTCTCCGACGACGAGTTTGTTGCGTCGTTCGAAACGGCGCTGGCGCAGGACCCCACCACGCCCAGCCAGGCCGCGCGCGTGGTCATCGAAGAGAACACTCGCTTCCCGTTCCCGCCCGCGGTCTATGCCGAAGTCATGCGGCGCATCGAGCGCCGTGGCGCCACGCAGTACGACGGCGCCACCGAAGCCACGCGCCTGGCCGGCGCGACGCAAACGGGCTCGCTGTATGCGACCTCGCCCGAGCCGGGCACGCTGCCGCAGGCGGCGCATACCAAGGGCGTGGGCGATACGCTGAACGGCCGCTTCGTGCTGGAAGAATGCCTGGGCGTAGGCGGCATGGGCACGGTCTACAAGGCGCTCGACCTGCGCAAGCTGGAAGCCTCGGACCGCAAGCCCTATATCGCCATCAAGGTGCTGAACCTGCAGTTCAGCGGGCACCCCAAGTCGCTGATGGCACTGCAGCGCGAGGCGCGCAAGGCGCAGACGCTGGCGCACCGGAACATCGTCACAGTCTATGACTTCGACCGCGACGGGCCGGTGGTCTTCCTGACCATGGAATACCTGTCCGGCTCGTCGCTCAACCATGTGCTCAAGGCCCCGGGCTTCACCGGCATGCCGATGGCGCGCGCCATGTCGATCGTCAACGGCATGGGCAATGCGCTGGCGTATGCACACGAGCGCGGCTTCGTGCACTGCGACTTCAAGCCCGCCAACGTCTTCCTGACCGCCAACGGCGAGGTCAAGGTGATCGACTTCGGCATCGCGCGCGGCTTCCTGCCGCCGGCCGACGAATCCGACCGGACGGTGTTCGATGCCGGCTCGCTGGGCGGCATGACGCCGGCCTACGCCAGCCCGGAGATGTTCGACCATTGCGAGCCCGACCCGCGCGACGACATCTTTGCGCTGGCCTGCGTGACCTATGAATTGCTGACCGGCAAGCATCCCTACCAGCGGCTCTCGGCTAACCAGGCGCGCGACGCCGGGCTCAAGCCGGCGCAGCCGCCGCAGTTGAGCCGCACGCAATGGAAGACCCTGCGCGAGGCCCTGTCGCTCAACCGCGAAACGCGCACACCCACCGTCGCGCGCTTCCTGCATGGCATGAGCGCGGTGCCGGTGGTGTCCACGCGGCGCCCCTTGCCGCTGATGGCTGGCGGCGTGCTGGCCGTGCTGGCGGGCGTGTCGGCGATCGGCTACTACGCGTGGCATTCGCAGCGCCAGGCAGAAGCGCCGGCCGGCGACACGCGCGTCGAGGCCCCGGCCACACCTGTGCCCGCGGCGCCGGTTACCCCGCCCGCACCGGCTGCCCGTCCGGCAGTACTGTCGATGGCCGACGTCACGAAGATGCTGGCCGGCGTGCCGTGCTCGCTGCTCGCCGCCACCCAGCAGGCGCAGACCTTGCGCGTGCGCGGCTTCCTGGCCGATAGCGTGGGCGCCGCGCGGCTGCGCGAGCAGCTCAGCGCGTTGCCGGGCGTCAAGGAGCTCAAGAGCGTGTCGATCGACACCCAGCCGCTGGCCACCGACAAATGCGACGTGGCCACCCTGATCGCGCCGTACTGGTCGGGCTACCGCGAAGGGGGCACGGCTTCGTCGCTGCGGCTGCGCGGCCAGGGCACCCAGCTGACCGAGGGGTCACCGCTGGTGCTGGATCTGCGCACGCCGGCGCGCGACTCTTATGTCTATGTCGATTACTTCGCAGCCGACGGCAAGGTGGCGCACATGGTGCCGAGCGCGCGTGTGCCCGCCCACCAGGCGCCGCCCAGCCACAGCGCCACGGTTGGCGACGGTGGCGACTGGATCATCTCCAGGCCCTTCGGCACCGAGCTGGTGGTGTTGCTGACCACGCCCGTGCCGCTGTTCGAGGGCCGGCGCGCCGAGGTCGAGTCGCACAAGGACTACCTGAAGGCACTGGAGAAACCGCTGGCGCAGATGGCACGCACCTATGGGCGGGACCGCATCAGCGCGGACCTGGTGCAGATCAACACGCGCGCGCGCTGATTGCCGCCACCTGGCCGGCTTGCCAATTCCGCCAGCCGCTACTTCAGGTCGCGCGCCACGCGAAAGCCGTTCTGCGACTGCCGCACGCTGGGGCTGTACTTGAAGCGCGTGGACGACACCATGTAGCTCGCCCCTTCGCGCCAGGAGCCACCGCGGATCACGCGTGCGCCGCAGGCGTTCTCGTTCCACACGCGCCCGTCGGCGGGCGCGCCCTTGTAGGTGCTGTGCCAGCAATCGGCCACCCATTCCCACACGCTGCCGTTGACGTCGTGCAGGCCGTACGGGTTGGCCGCGAACGTCCCGACCGCGGCCGGTGCATCCTGGCTCCACGGGTCGCCGCAGTCCTTGCAGTTGGCATTGCCCTTGCGCATCTGGTCGCCCCACCAGTAGGCACTGGCGGTGCCGCCGCGCGCTGCGTATTCCCATTCCGCCTCGGTGGGCAGCCGGTAGGTCTTGCCGGTGGTCTTGCTGAGCCAGGCCACGTACTGCTGCGCGTCGTCCCAGCTGACATCACGCGCCGGCGCGGTCTTCGGGCTGTCGGCGATGGTGGGGACGCGCTGGCAGCCGCCGGCGTCGGCGCAGGCATTCCATTGCTCGACCGTGACCTCATAGCGGCCGATGGCAAACGGCTGGCCGATGGTGACATGATGCGGGGGCTTCTCGGCGGGATCGCTGGCACTGCTGCCCATGGTGAAGCTGCCCGCCGGCAAGGAGACCAGCACCGGGCAGGTCGGGCAATCGCGGATCTCGCCGGTGCGCAGTGTGGTGCTGACCGCGCCGCCCGCCGCCATGCCCGCGCGCGGCGATGCCGTTGCCGGTGGTGCAGCCGGTGGTGCAGCCGGTGGCGCGGCAGGCGGCGATGCCGGACGCGCTGCCGCGGCGGGTGCCGGGGCGGGCGGGGGTCGCGTGACCTGGCCCCCGGCAGTGGCGCCGGAGCGGGGCGGCGGGGCGGGCGCGGGCGCCTGGGCCTTGGGTGCGGAGGCGGACGCCGCCAGCCGCTCCAGGCGCGCCCTGGCCAGCACCGCGAAGCGTCCGTTGGGGTACTGCTTCAGGTAGGCTTCGTAGTCGCCGGCGTAATTACTGTTCTTGATCGATTCCCAGAAGCTCAGCTCGTACTGCTCGTCGGTGTTCTTGGGCATGATGCCGGCGAGCAGCAGCGGTTCCGTGGCCGCGGGGCCAGCGGCAGCGGTGGCCGGCTGCGCAGGCAGCGGCGCGGCGGCGAGCATCGCGGCCATGGCCGCGCATACGACTGGTAGATTGCGCCACATCTTCACACCTCGCTGGAGCCGCGGCGATCCCGCTGCATGCCGGTGGCTGCCGGCACCTGCGTCGGGGGCGCATTGTGGTGTTGCCGAGACGTCGACCGGCTTGCTTCAAGATAGCACAGCGCTTGTGTCTCCGGCGAGGCATTGCCATGCCGCCGCGGCGCGCCGGGTTCGCTTTTTCCGGGCTTGCGACCTAACCTGAATGACGAATCGCCGAGCGCTGACCAACAAGCAACAAGAATGGGCTTTCGGGACAACGTGATCGGGTTTCGGACTGTTTCCGGGAGGCGCCGCGTATGTCCAGACGATTCCTGTTCCGCCTGCTGGCGGCTGCCACCCTGGCCGCTGCGCCGTCGCTTTCGCTGTCGACGGCAGCCCCGCCCAATGCCGAGGCCTACATCATCTGGCCGCACGATGGCACAGTCATCAGCGGCGGCAAGTTCTGGGTGCGCATGGGCCTGCGCAATATGGGCGTCTGCCCCAAGGGCGTCGAGTCGCCGCGCTGCGGGCACCACCACCTGCTGGTCGACACCGAGCTGCCGCCGTTGGACAAGGAAATCCCTTCGGACAAGAACCACTTGCACTTCGGCGCGGGCGAGACCGACGCGCGCATTGAGTTGCCGCCCGGCAAGCACACGCTGCAGTTGCTGATGGGCGATGCCAAGCACGTGCCGTTCGAGCCGCCGATCTATTCGAAGAAGATCACGGTCACGGTGAAATAGCGGTGCCACGCGCGCCGCGGATGCCGAACCAGGCCGATCAGCAAACAGGGGAGAGCACCATGTCCAGACTACTTGCCGCGGCTGTCTTCGCCGCCAGCCTGCTGCTGTCCGCGGTGGTGCAGGGTGGCTCGACGCCGGCGCCGCCCAACGCCTACCTGTATATCGGCTGGCCCAACGACGGGCAGACCATGCCCGCGGGCAAGCCATTCAAGGTGTGGTTCGGGCTGCGCAATATGGGGGTGGCGCCGAAGGACGTGAAGTATCCCAATACCGGGCACCATCACCTGCTTGTCGATGCGGATCTGCCGCCGATGGACAAGGAAATCCCCAATGACCGCAATCACCTGCATTTCGGGGCGGGGGAGACCGAGACCATGATCGAGCTGCCACCCGGCAAGCATACGCTGCAGCTTTTGATGGGCGATGACAAGCACATTCCCACCAACCCGCCGGTCTATTCGAAGAAGATCACGATCTACGTGAAGTGACCGGACCTTGCGGTGACGGCGGCGCGCGTGCGCCGCCGTTTTTTTGCGTCGGCTCTCCAAGTGTCGCGCGCCATCCAACACCGACGCGCAATCTGTTGGCTGCGCCCCGCCAGTACGCCGTGACTCCGCGCATCCGTGGCCGGCGCCGGCGGCAATGAAAAACCCCCGTGTTTACAGGCACTTCCGTGATCCGTGCGGGCATGGCGCTGGAGCTGGCACGCTCCCTGCGGTTGTCTCTTCCAACCCGATGCTCGAGACCAACCCCCTAGACAACACCTTCCGCTGACCCCATGCATATCGGGGTTGGTGCGCGCGTCCGCGCGCACCACAATACAAACAGACTTCGCGGCCCCCGGCATGCCATGGATAACTCAAGTGCATGCCGCCGGCCGTCGTCGCACGCAGGAACCCATCGTGCCCGAATCCATCATTGCCTCGCCCGGGGTTACGTCAACCGCCGCGCCGCACCGTACTGCCTGGCTGACCGCGCTGGCTGCCTGCACGGCGCTGCTGGCAGGCTGCGCCGACTTCCGGCCGCCGGTGTACCAGCGCCCGGAAACCCCGGCCAAGGCCGAATGGACGCGCCAGGGTTCGATCACGGTGTCGCCGGCCGAAGCGGTGCAGCCCAACTGGTGGCACGGCTTCAAGGATCCCTACCTGAACAAGCTGATCGAACAGGCACTGGGCGGCAACTACGACATCAAGGTGCTGGCGGCGCGCATCCGCGTGGCCAACGCGCAGATCGGCGAGGCCCGCGCGGGAGCGCTGCCCGTGATTGGTATCGGCGCCAGCGCGAATTTCCAGAAGACCTCGGGGCAGAAGTCCATCACGACCTATAACGCCGCCGCACAGCTGAACTGGGACATCGATATCTGGGGCAAGGTCGAGAAGGGCGTGCAGGCGCAGACCGCCGAGTTCAACGCGACCGAGGCCGACTGGCGTGCCGGCTACCTGACGCTGGTGTCCAATGTATCGACCACTTACTTCCAGATCATGCAGTTCGACGAGCAGATCGAACAGCAAGCGCGCACCGTCGCCAAGAACGGACAGATCCTGTCCACCTTCCAGGCGATGTACCAGAACGGCCTGGTGCCCAAGATCCGCGTGATGCAGCAACAGGCGGAAATCAACCGTCTCAACAAGGACCTGCTCGAACTGCGCCGCTCGCGCGATGTGGCCGAAAACGCGCTGGCGACGCTGGTCGGCGTGCCTGCGGGCAATCTCAAGGTTCCGCCTGGGCGCCTGCAGGACCGCGTGCAGCCGCCCGCGGTGCCGGCCGGGCTGCCGTCGCAGCTGCTGGCGCGCCGTCCGGATGTGGTGGCCGCTGAATACCGCGTGCTGGCGGCCTACAACATCGTCGGCCAGGCACGCCTGGCGCAGTTGCCCACCATCAGCCTGACCGCGAGCGGCGGCGCCGCCAGCATTGCGCTGAACTCCCTGCTCAAGTCCTTCACCTTTGGTCTGATGCCCAGCATCAACCTGCCGATGCTCGATCCCAACGTGCGGGCGCGCGTGAAGACCACCGAGGCGCAGGTGGGTGTGGTGGAAAACGAATATGGCCGCACCGTGATGACCGCGTTCGAAGAGGTGGAGAGCGCACTGGTCAACGTCGACGCGCACAAGAAGCAGCGCATCGAGTTGCAGCAGCAGGTTGAGCAACTGCGCGTCGTGTCCGCGCAGATCGAGGCGCAACTGAAAGAGGGCGTGGTCTCGCAGCTGGAAGTGTTTGAGACCGAGCGCTCGCTGCTGGCCGCGCAACTGCAGTTGTTGGCGGTCCACCAACAGATCCTGGCCGACACCGTCACCCTGTACAAGGCGCTTGGCGGCGGCTGGCCCGATACCGATGTGCGCAACGCGGCCTCGAATCCAGTGCAATAAGTGCTGCCAGAGGTTCCGTGGCGGTGTTCATGTGACGCCGGCGTAAGCAACGCGTTGCGCAACGCGTCCGTAGCCCTGGCCGCTTGCCCCGCTGCATGTGCCGCTCCCGTGCCAACCGCGCGTTCCGCGCCCGATTGACTAGCCTTAGCCGTCGCCTACTATGTTCTTAGTCGCTTCACCCCCCTGGCCTGCCGCCGCGGCAGCCGCGCTGTTGGCTCGCTGGAAACATGGCTCCTGACGAAGCACTGATCATGGAAATGCCGGTGAAAATGGCCCAGGGATTCGCTCGGGAGTTCTCTCAGGATCTGGCACAGGAATTCGATGTATTCCTGACGCCCGTCGCGCGCCCCGAGCTGGGCGAGATCCGCATCGACGAAGACCTGTTCGCCGTCGGCCGCAGCGAACTGCCGTTCGCCGCCTACCCGGAAGACCTGGCCGCGCCGCTGTCGCGCCGGCATGCGCGCATCTTTGCCGAGCATGGCGCGGTCTATGTGGCGGATCTCGGCAGCAAGAACGGCACGCGCGTGAACGGCGCGGCGGTGGCGCGCCAGCCGGCGCAGCTCAGCGATGGCGATGAGGTGGCCTTCGGGCCTGCGCTGTCGTTCCGGGTCCGGCTGTCGCCGCGCGCGCCGCAGCCCGAGCCGCCGCGGGTGGCGGTGACGCTGGTGCCCGAACGCGGCGATGTCGGACTGCAGCCGCTGCACGTGGACGGCTTCCCGTACCTGATCAGCAAGGCCGACGATGCCTTCGCGCGCTACCGCGACAGTTATCCGCAGCAGGTCAACTACCTGTCGCGGCGCCACGCGCACGTGTACCTCAAGGGTGGCGTGCCGTTCGTGGAAGACCTGGGCAGCACCAACGGCACCTTCGTCAACGGCAAGCGCCTGGCAGACCACGGCGTGCCGCTGGACGACGGCGACCTGATCGCCTTCGGCGGCAACCACTTTGTCTACCAGGCGCAGGTCCAGCGCACGGGCGATGGCGATGCCACCGCGACGCGCTCGATGCTGCAGCCCGTCGCCGCGGCACCGGACACGCCGGCCGCGTCCCCGGCGCCGGCCGCACGCGACGAGGATGACCGCACCACCTTTGTCGGTGCGGCCGATTCCTTCCTCGACATCTTCTGCGTCGACTACGCCGCGCAGCAGGACGACGAGGTCAACGCCGAGGCCGAGGCACAGGCCGCGGCGGCCACGGCGGCGCACGACGGCGCGCAGGCACGCCGCAAGCGCGGACGTGCCGCGCTGCTGCTGGCGGAAGGCGCCAGGCTGTTCGGCCTGGACGATCCCGCACGCACGCGGCGCGCGGGGCGATGGGGCGGCGCGTTGCTGTTGCTCGCAATAGTGGCGGGCGCGGCCGTGTACTGGCGCGGTGCGGCGGAGCGCGAAGTGCAGGCCTTGTTTGCCGCCGGCGATCACGCGCGCGCGGCGCAGGCCGCCGACGACTACCTGGCGCGTCATCCCGACGATGCCCAGGTGCAGGCCCTCGGCGCCGAGGCACTGATGCGCGCTTACGTACCCGATTTTGCAGCCAGGCTGAAAGCCGGTGATGTCAGCGGCGCCGATGCCGCGCTGGCCCGGATGCGCAAGCCCAGTGCGCACAACGCCGATGCGCGGCCGCTGGTGGCCGAGCTCGACTGGATCGGCCGGCTCGAACGCTTCACCGCGCAGCGCGGCGCCGATGCGCCGATCCGCCTCTACACCGACGAGGCCCCGATCCGGCAACTGCTGGCGTACTGGAACCAGGATACTACCGCGCACCAGCGCGCACTCGGGCGCATCGCGGCCGATGTGCCGGCGTTCCGCGATCTCTATGCCGATGCGCTCAGTGATGTGCGCCGCCTGCAGAACGATGCCTCGGTCTACCTGGCGGCGATCGACCGGCTGAACGCCACCATCGCTGCCGAACTCGGCCGCGACCGCCCGGAGGCGTTGCAGCCGGTCATCGCCGAGTACCGCGAGAAGTATCCGCGCCTGGCCGGGCTGGACCGGGTGCAGTCAGACCTGGACCGCTACACCGCGCTGATGCAGGCACTGCGCGCGCGCCGGCCCGGGCCGCTGGTGGCGCGGCTGGCCGACAGCCGCTTCGCCACGCCGCCGTTCCAGGCGCAGTTTGACCACCTGGCCGCGCGCCTGCCGCCGCCGGAGATGGTGCGCCAGTATGCCAGCGCGGCCAGGGCGTGGCAGCAGGGCGACAGCGCCGCGGCGCTCGCGGGGATCAAGCAGATCAGCGGCGGCCCCTGGGCCGACGACCTCGCGCGCGACCTGTCGCACAAGCAGAAGGTGGCGGCGCAGTACGCCGAGTTGCAATCCGCGCGCGGCAGCAAGGACTATGAGGACCGGCTGCTGGGCTTCTACGCCATGCTCGATGCCGACGAAGACGGCCATTTCGCCAAGGCGGTGGAGGCCGACGTCAACGGCGTGCGCGACAGCGCCCTGCGGCGCGCGCGGGAGCTGATGGGCAGCGCCGTCGCCGCATGGAAGCAATACCGCAGCAATGGCGTGATCGGCAGCGAGCAGCGGCTCGAGGCCGGCATCTCGCCCAAATTCCGCGCGCAGGCCCGGTTGCTGTCGCAGGCGCAGACAGACGCGCGCCAGGGCATGCGTATCTTCACGCAACTGCGCGCGGGGGAAAGCGCCGACCTGGCGCAGCTCGCCAAGATCGAGGAAGAGATCCGCGCCGAGGCCGACCAGCAGCGGCACGCGCTGCGCGAGCTGCGCACCGTGCTCGATCCCGCGGTGCTCAAGACCAAGCTGGAACTGATCGGCGGTGAAGACACCGGCAAGGCGCCGGAACCAGCCGCGGCCGCCGCGGCGCCACAACAAGCGGGGCAGCCATGAAGGACGATGCCCGCCAGGGCGGCCTCAAGCCACTCTCCGAGGCGCTGGAAGACCACAGCGCCGAGGGCATTGGCCTGTTGAGTGCCGAGCCGTCGCGCCTGGGACTGCTGACCATCGTCACGACCTTTGCGCTGGTGCTGTGCGGGCTGGTGTGGTCCTTCGTCGGGCATGCCGATGTCATTGTCACGGCGCAGGGAACGCTGGCGCCGGAATCCGAGGTGCGCCGCTTCTATGCCCCGGTGGACGGCGAGCTGGCCGACCTCTACGTGGCCGAAGGGCAACCCGTGTCCAAGGACGACGTGCTGGCGCGCCTGAATGCGCGCGGCGCGATCGAGGCCGCGGCCAATGCGCTGGAAGCGCAGCTCAAGCTGGAAGACTCAGAGCGCGAATGGAAGCAGTTTCCCGACAAAAAGGCGCTGATGGAACGCCGCGCGGCGGCGCTCAAGCAGCAGATCGACGTGGCCACGCGCCAGCACGAGACCCGGATCGCCGAAGGCACCACGCGGCTTGCCGAACAGCAGCGCGCGCAGTTGCAGGAAGCGCGCAGCAACCTCGAGAACGCCCGGCGCGCGCGTGAGTTCGCGCGCCAGGAGCAGGACCGCTACGCGCGCCTGCTGGCGTTGCCGGGTGGCGGTGGCGTTTCGCAGTCGCAGGTGGATGCCAAGCGCGCCGCGGCGCAGGACGCCGAGAACAACCTGCGCGTGGCGCAGTCGCGGCTGGCAGAGCTGGACGCACGCCTGGGCCGCGAGCTTACCCAGGCCAGTTCCCAGCTCGAAAGCAGCGGCCAGGACCTGGCCGGGCTGCGCGTGCAGTACGACGCGGCGCTGCGTGAGATCGCCAACACCGAGGACAAGCTGCGCCTGCAGGTGCAGACCGCCCGCCTGGTGGCGGACGCGGCAGCGCGCATCCGTTTCGAGAATATCGACAAGGACAACTTCCTGCTGATCCTGGCGCCGGTGTCGGGCGTGATCACCGATGTCACTTCCACCCAGCGCGGCGACAAGGTACAGGCCAACACGCCGCTGGGCGGCATTGCCCCCAAGGATGCGCGCCCGGTGGTGAAGATCGTCATCGCCGAGCGCGACCGTGCTTTCCTGCGCGAGGGCCTGCCGGTCAAGCTCAAGTTCAGTGCCTTCCCGTACCAGCGCTACGGGATCATCGAGGGCACGCTGGAATTCATCTCGCCAGCCACCAAGCCGGGCGGGCCCGACAAGCAGCCGGTCTACGAGGGCCGCGTGCGCCTGGCACGCGACTACTACGCCGTGGCCGACAACAAGTATCCATTGCGTTACGGCATGACCGCGACTGCGGAGATCGTGGTGCGCGAACGCCGCCTGATCGACCTGGGACTGGACCCCTTCCGAGAGGTGGCCGGCTAGCGTTGCCGGGGCAGTCGGGGGAAACACAAGTACAGCAGCCTGGCGCGCAAGCGCGCGGGGCCGCCAAAGGAGCCGAGAAAATGACTGGCATTGTGCGTATCGACGACGAGGTGCTCGGCGTCGAGGAGTTCGTGCGGCTGCTCAAGCTGACCGGGCAGTTCGAAGGGCTGATCGAGCAGATCGTGCGCGACAAACTGACGGTGCACGCGGCGAAGCGGCAAGGCATGGTGGTCACGCCCGAGGAGATCCAGGAACGCGCGGACCAGTTCCGCCGCGTGCAGGGCCTGCATCGCGCTGCCGACATGAACCACTACCTGGATGCGCTGAACATCAGCCTGGATGAGTTCGAGGCCTTTGTCACCGACAGCCTCTACCAGGAGCGGATGATGGAGCAGGTCTGCAGCGAGGCCGCGGTGCAGGCGTACTTTGCGCTCAACTCGCCGCGCTTCGACAGCATCGAGGTCAGCCATATCGTGGTCGACAGCGAGGGCAAGGCCAAGGAGCTGATCTCGTACCTGCAGGATGATCCGGAGGCCTTCGCCGAGATGGCGCGCGAGCATTCCATTGCCGACACGCGCGAGCGCGGTGGCGAGATCGGCAAGGTGCTGCGCGGCTCGCTCAAGACCGATATCGAGGCCAAGGTCTTCAACGCCGAGCCGGGCGACCTGCTGGGGCCGTTCCCGGCGGCGGACCGTTCCTTCTTCGAGGTCTTCCTGGTGCGCAGCAAGCACCCGGCCACGCTGGACAGCGAGGTGGCGGTGGAAGTGCGCCGCCTGCTGCGCGAAGACTGGCTGATGGCCAGGGCGCAGGAACATGTCATCGAAGCCCGCTAGCGAGTCCGGCCAGGCCGGTGATCGCGCCGCCGCGGCTGCCCCGGACCAGCCGGAGGCAGGATCGGCGCTGGCCGCCTTTCTCGCCTCTGTCGAGATCCTGTCAGTGCTGACGCCGCAGGAGCTGGCACGCCTGGCGGAAGCCGCGCAGGTGCTGACCTTCGGTTTTGGCGACACCGTCTGCAATGCCGGCGAAGCGGCGCCGGGCTTGTTTGTCGTCAAGTCCGGCTCGGTGCGCGTGTTCAACGAGGAGCACGGCAAGGAAATCAGCATGGGCGTGCGCAAGGCCGGCGAGGTCTTTGCCGATATTGCGCTGCTGCGCGACTACCGGCATGAGTCGTCAGTGCGCGCCTCGGGCAAGACCGAGCTGCTGATGATCCCGCGCAGCGTGGGCGAGCCCGTGGTGGCGGGCAACCCGGCCGCGCTTGCGTTTATCACCAGCTATGTCGCGATCAGTTCGGCCGGCGGCTTTGTCGCGCGGCTCTTCGACCTGCGCGGCAAGCTCGACAAGCAGGAGCTGGAAGACGCCGTGCGCAGCGTCGGCGTCAAGCGCGTGGCGGCTGGCAAGGAGATCCTGAAGCAGGACGGGCGCGAGGACCGCCGCCTCTATGTGGTGCGCCAGGGCACGGTGCGCATCGTGCGTAGCGAGGAGGGCAGCGAGTTCCCGCTGGCCACGCTGGGACAGGGCGATATCTTCGGCGAGCGCGCCTGCGTGATGCGGCAGGAGCAGCTGGCCTCGGCCATCGCCGAGACCGACGTGCGCCTGCTGGTGATTCCCGAGAAGACGGTGCAGCTGATCCTGGAGCGGAACCCGCGCCTGCGCGAGGTGCTGGAAGAGCGCATCCGCGTGCTGGACCGCGAGCTGCATCGGCAGAAGAAGCTGGCCGAACGGCGCAAGCGCCCGGTGCTGCTCGACCTGCATTCCAAACCGGAGTTGGGCGAAAAGCTGATCCGCCGCTTCGCGCTGGTGGAGCAGGCCGAGGAGATGGATTGCGGCGCCGCCTGCCTCGCGATGATCTGCCGGCACTACGGCATCCCGATGACGCTGGGCAAGCTGCGCGAGCTGGCCAACGTGACCACCCAGGGCGCCACGCTGGACAGCCTGGCACGCGCCGGCGAATCGCTCGGCTTCACCACGCGCGGGGTGCAGTGCACGCGGGATTCGCTGATGGGCTTCGAGCTGCCCTTTATCGTGCACTGGGAGGGTTACCACTACGTGGTGGTGTACGGGATCTCGTCGCGCTGGGTGTGGGTGGCCGACCCGGCCATCGGCTTCCGCAAGATGAGCGCCGAGGAGTTCGAGCGCGGCTGGAGCGGCACCTGCCTGCTGTTCAGGCCGGGCGAGAGCATGACGCAACTGTCGGTGTCGCGCTCGCCGTGGCTGCGCTTTATCGGCTACCTGGCACCGTACCGGAAGATCCTGGCGCACCTGTTCCTGGCCACGTTCGTGATCCAGATGCTCGGGGTAGTGCCGCCGCTGATCATCCAGAACATCCTGGACGGCGTGGTGGTGCACCAGAACGTTGGGCTGCTGCACCTGCTGATCGTGGGGCTGATCATCTCCAGCGTGTTCTCGCAGCTGATGGCGACCATTCGCGCGTATCTCGCCAACTTCATGGTGCGCAACATGGACTTCGCCATGATGTCGCACTTCTTCAAGCACACGCTGGCGCTGCCGCTGTCGTTTTTTGCCAAGCGCAAGACCGGCGACATCTTCGCGCGCTTCCAGGAGAACCAGACTATCCGCGCCTTCCTGACCGAATCGACGGTGACCACGGCGCTGAACATGCTCATGGTGTTTATCTACTTCACCATCATGTTCCTCTACAACGTCAAGCTCACGCTGCTGCTGATCGCCTTCGTGATTCCGATCGCGGCGCTGACGGTGGTGGTGACGCCGAAGGTCAAGACCTATGCGCGCGAGGTTTTTTCGGCGTCGACCGATGCCAAGGCCTACCTGATGGAGACGCTGGGCGGCGCCGAGACCGTCAAGGGCATGGGCATCGAGCGCCCGGTGCGGCTGCGCTGGGAGCGCAAGTACGCCAAGGCGCTGGACGCCCAATACCGGGCACAGGCCTTCCATATCCTGGTGGGGCTGGTGAGCCAGCTGCTCAACGCCGCCACCACCATCGCGGTGCTGTGGGTGGGCGCGACGCTGGTGCTGGAGCGTGAGCTCACCATCGGCCAGCTGATTGCCTTCAACGCCTTCATGGGCAGCGTGCTGGCGCCGCTGATGGGGCTGGTGGCGTTATGGGGCCAGCTCAACGATGCCGCCGTGGCGATGGAGCGCCTGGGCGACGTGCTCGACCTGGAGCCCGAGCAGAAGCCGCAGGACGTACTGTCGCGCGTGATGCTGCCCGACCTGCAGGGCGAGATCGTGATGAAGGACCTGTACTTCCGCTACGGCGGCGAAGACACGCCCTACGTGCTGGAGAACATCAGCTTTGCCATCCGGCCGGGCGAGATGGTGGCCATCGTCGGGCGCAGCGGCTCCGGCAAGACCACGCTGGCCAAGTTGCTGGTGGGCTTCTACAAGCCCACCGAGGGCTCGATGTCGGTGGACGGCTACGACCTGAACGTGATCGACGCGGCCTTCTACCGCGCGCAGGTGGGCTACGTGATGCAGTCCAACCTGCTGTTCTCGGGCACCATCGCCGAGAACATCGCCTGCGGCGACGACAGCCCCGACCGGCGCCGCATCGAGGAGGTGGCGCGCATGGCCGACGCCCATGCCTTTATCAGCAAGCTGCCGCTGGGCTACGAGCAGGTGGTGGGCGAGCGCGGCATCGGGCTTTCCGGCGGGCAGATCCAGCGCCTGTGCATTGCCCGCGCGCTGTACCACGACCCGCGTCTGCTGGTGTTCGACGAGGCCACCTCGGCGCTCGACACGCAGTCAGAGAGCAACATCCTGGCCAATATGCAGGAGATCCTGCGCGGGCGCACCGCGGTCATCATCGCGCACCGCCTCAGCACCATCATGCAGGCCGACAAGATCCTGGTGCTGTATGAGGGCGCCATCGTCGAGCAGGGCCGGCATGAGGAGCTGATCGAGCGCAAGGGCATGTATTTCCAACTGGTGCAGAAGCAACTGAGCGCAGCATGAAGCTATACAACCAGGGTGCCACCCCCGCCTCGGCCACCTCGCCGGTGTCGTTCGCCGGCCTGATCGAGAAGATCGAGATCCTGCGCTCGACACTGCGCTGGTCGTCGCGGCTTGACCGGCCGGAGATCGAGAAGCTGCTCAAGCAGGCCACCACGCTGCGCGACGAGGTGATGGGGCTGTCGCACAAGGAGCGCTTCGTGCAGGCGGCGTCGGCCGAGGCCGCCCCGCCGCAGGAAGAAGTCGAGCGCATGCCGCGCGAGCGCCGTCAGGCATTGATGGAGCGCAGCTTTATTTTCGAAGGCACCTTCGGCGACAACCCCAAGTTGCTGGAGGCGCTGGAGATCGCCGAGAAGGCGGCGCCGACCGACCTGCCGGTGCTGATCGATGGCGAGAGCGGCACCGGCAAGGAGCTGATGGCCAAGGTGATCCATGCCAACGGCTCACGCACCGACAAGCCGTTTATCTCGGTCAATTGCGGCGCCATCCCCGACAGCCTGCTCGAATCCGAGCTGTTCGGCCACAAGAAGGGCGCTTTCACCGGCGCCAGCAACGACCGCCGCGGCAAGTTCGAGAGCGCGCATACCGGCACCATCTTCCTGGACGAGATCGGCGAACTGCCGCTGACCGGGCAGGTCAAGCTGCTGCGCGTGCTGGAAGCGCATGAAATCCAGCGCGTGGGCTCGGACGAGGCGATCTCGGTCGATACGCGCATCGTCGCGGCGACCAACAAGGACCTGCGCCGCATGAGCCAGGCTGGCACCTTCCGCGAGGACCTGTTCTACCGCCTGAGCGTGATCCACGTCAGCCTGCCGCCGCTGCGCGAGCGGCGCGACGAGATCCCGCTGCTGGTGTCGTACTTCAGTGACGAGGCCGCCGGCATGCTCAAGCGGCGCCCGCTCAAGCTGACGCCGCGGCTGCGCGACTTCCTGCTGCACTACGACTACCCGGGCAATATCCGCGAGCTGCGCAACCTGCTGTACCGGCTGAGCTGCCTGGCCGGCGATACCGCCGACCTGGCCCATCTGCCGCAGGATATCAGGCCGAGACCCGCCGCGCTGGCGGTGGTCGGCGCGGGCACGGCAGCCGCGGACATCACCATGGCGACGTCGCTGAGCGAGGCCAAGCGCGCCGCCAGCGACGAGGCCGAGCGGGCCTTCCTCGAGCGGGGCTTGCAGGAAGTCGGCGGCACCGTCGCCGAACTGGCGCGGCGCTTCGACATGAACCGCTCGCACTTGCAGATGCTGCTGAAGAAGCACGGCATCCACTCGAAGGACTTCCGCGCCAGCCGGCAGGCCGAAGGCGGCAAGGGGTAGCAAGGCGCAGGGGGCCGAGGCTGCCGGCGGTCGTGCCTTCAGGCGTCCAGCTCGGGATTGACCAGCGTCTTGTCTGAGCCGTAGGGGTCCGCCGCACGCAGCACCACCACCGACACGTTGTCGCGGCCGCCGGCATCAAGCGCCATCTGCACCAGCGTCGGCGCGGCCTGCGCAACATCCTGCTGTGCCAGCACCGCCGCGATGTCGTCATCGTCGACCTCGTTGCTCAGGCCATCGCTGCACAGCAGGTAGATGTCGCTATCGGCCACCTCGGTCAGCAGCTGCTCCGGCGCCAGCGTCGGGGCCGCGCCGACGGCGCGTGTGATGGTGTTCTGCGCGGGATGGTGGCGCGCTTCTTCCGGGGTGATCAGCCCGCGCGCCAGCAGGCGCTCGACCTGGTTATGGTCGCGCGTGAGGCGGGCGAACTGGCCGCCACGCAGCCGGTACAGGCGGCTGTCGCCGGCCCACACGCAGGCGCATCGGCGATCGCCCGCCAGCAGCACCACCACCGTGCTGCCGATGCAGCGCACGCCCAAGCGCGCCGCTTCATCGACCAGAGCCAGGTTCACGCCCTGCAGCGCCGCGCGCGTGGCGTCGACCCGGTCTTCCAGCCGGGGGTGCGGCGGCAACGTGGCCAGCGCCTGGACCACTGCCTGGCTGGCGAAGTCCCCCACGGCATGGCCGCCCATGCCGTCGGCCACCGCCCACAGGCCCTGGCTGGGCAGATCCAGGCAAGCGTCCTCGTTGCGTTCGCGCACGCGCCCGACGTCCGTGCATGCGGCCGAGGTCCACTGGAAGTGCGAGTCGAAACCCAATCTTGTCTCCGGTCCGCGTGAAGCCCCGGACTAGCCGGGACGCTGCCACGGCGGGGCGCTGGCCTTCAGATCAGCATCAGATCAGCCGGCCGTCGTTCCTCGCGCCCTGGTCGCCCTGGACATTGATATGCGCGTTTGGCGCGTAGTTGCGGATATCGATGTTCTGGAACTGCTTGTTCATCTGATCAGCATAGAAGCTGTAGTTGATCTCGTAAAAGTTGATCACTGTCCCGAGCGGCTGCCCGCCGGCGCCGCGCACACCGGCCATGGCGGTACCGGTATTGAGCAAGGCGCGTGCCACAGCATGGGTGCGGCAGGCCTCGCCGCGCGCGGCGAATGGTGGCTGCCAGCCAACAGATCGGCCGCCATGCAGTTGGCTGTCATCCGACAGTCCATCCCCTCCAAAACCCTCGGATTCCCGCCAAACCGTTGCCCTGCCGTGGCTTCCTGGTTTTGGCATGGTTGATGCAGTTGGTCTGGCATGAAGCAGCATTGCCTGCAGCAACCAGACAGACCGAGGCCAGCCATGAACATCCAGGAACAACAAGAACGCGCTACCGGCGGCGACGATCGTTTCGCCGACCCGCTGCCGCTCGGCGCCCACCTGGTCACCGAACGCCACGGCTACGCCCATCATGGGATCTATGCCGGCGCCGGCCGCGTCATCCACTACGCCGGCTTCGCCCGCTCCCTGCAAGCCGCGCCGGTTGAAGAAACTACCCTCGAATCGTTCGCCGCCGGTTTCGGCATCGCCGTCAGGCCGGAACCCTGCGCCCGCTTCGCCGGCCGCCAGGCCGTCGAACGCGCCCGTTCCCGCGTGGGCGAAAACGCCTACCACTTGCTGACCAACAACTGTGAGCATTTCTGCTCCTGGTGCCTGTCCGGCGAAAGCCGCAGCGAGCAAGTGGAAACATGCATGCGCCGCCCGCGCGCCGCGCTGCATATCGGCTGGCTGCTGCTGGGCGCGCTGCTGCAAGCCCAACTGGGCGGCCTGAACCTGGGCCTGAGCCTCGCCTGAAGCGCGCGGCCATCACCGAATCAAGGAGACTGCCATGTCCGGACTGATCGACTGGGAACTGCGTTGCAACCTGCGCGGACAAGCCTGCCACCGCAGTTGCGCCACTGCCGCCGCCAGTTGCGCCCGCGGCCGCCACCGGCCGGGGCGCCGCGCCATGCGCCATGCCGGCCGGCCGACGCGCCTGCCATCGTCCGGCCGCCTTGCCGGGCGAGGCCGCCGGGACGGGTCCACCCCCGCCGGCGAGCCAGGCGGGTGCGGATTTTGATATACTCCGGGCCGTCTCCAGGATCACCGCGCTCGCGGCTCCCGATCCTGACAGTCCTGTCCCTCGCCGTAGTTCAATGGATAGAACGAGCGCCTCCTAAGCGCTAGATACAGGTTCGATTCCTGTCGGCGGGACCACAGCCAGGGCTTTCCCCCAAACCCCTCGAACACGGCAGCCCAAGCTCCCGATCTTTGCCAGGCGGTTCCGTTTTTTCCCGCGACATACCGCCGTACAAGATCTGGGGCCGACCTGCGCGAAGCGCAAGCTGATAGCGCTCCCCTTCGCGGCCGGTATCTGCCGCCCGCTGCCTTGACAGACGCTGTCAACGAGAAGCATTCTCAACACGTTACGGAATCTTACGACAGTGGCACGATCGATAGCTGTGCGATGATGGCAGCTGCCGATCCCAAAGCAATGTGATGGCTAACCTGCCGCTGTTTTAGCGAATTTTTGCAGAAGAAGGCGGAAAATGTGAGCCAAAGCGGGCCCGCCCGCCGGGGGCTTCGGGCGAACCCTCATGGGTGGTTCTGTAATTTGCTGTAATGATTGCGTGCTAGTCTGGCAACAAAGGAATGCCGGCGGTGGAGAAAGAATTGCGAGTGCTGTTCACGAACTTCCACCGTGGAAACGGTGGGGGGCACGATACGTATGTCATCAACCTGCTGGCAGGTTTGGCGCCGTCGCATGAAGTGACGGTGGCGGCGCCGCGGACCAGCCGTCTGTTCCGGCTCGCCAGCGGCCGCGCAGGCGTCGAGGTGGCGGCGGTCGACTACGCGCCACGAGGCCTGCGCTGGCTGCGCGAGTTGTGGGCGCTCTGGCGGCTCATCACCCTTGGGCGCTTCGATATCATCCATGTCAACGGTTCTGCCGACCACAAGCTGGTCATGCTCGTGCGCCTTGTTGCCTTGCGCCGGCCGCGCGTCGTCTATACAAAGCACAATGATCACCGCAGCAACAGTGTCGGCAACTGGCTGCGCGCGTGGCTTGGTACCCACCATGTGATTGCGGTCAGCGACTATGTCGCCCGGAAGCTGCGTACCTCCCCGTACAGCCGTGTGCCGGTGACCACCGTGTCCCATGGCATCGACATGGGTCATTTTGCACCGCCGGCGCCGGCGGAGGCCGATGCGCTGCGCGCGCGATACTTCGGTGCCGGCTCGGCATGCACGGTCTTCGTCAGTACCGCGGGTACCCGCTACGAGAAGGGCTGGACGGACCTGCTGGAAGCCGTTGCACAATTGCCCGCCCACTTGCGTAGCGGTGTGCGCGTGATCCTGGCTGGCGAAGCGCCCTTGCCATGCATGACCGGGAAGGTCGCGGCGCTGGGACTCGGCGATCAGGTCGTTTTTACTGGCTTGCTGGATGATGTTCGCCCCACCCTGGCGGCAGGGCACACCGCCTTTGTGCTGTCGCGGAGCGAGACGTTGTCGTTTGCCTGCCGCGAAGCCATGGCGATGGGCCTGCCGGCACTGGTTTCCGATGCCGGCGGCCTGCCCGAGAACGTGA
Source organism: Cupriavidus sp. GW821-FHT07C08 (assembly GCF_059419025.1). NCBI lineage: Bacteria > Pseudomonadati > Pseudomonadota > Betaproteobacteria > Burkholderiales > Burkholderiaceae > Cupriavidus > Cupriavidus sp. GW821-FHT07C08. The sequence continues at coordinate 138,952 of NZ_JBWKQZ010000003.1, read as the reverse complement.
CCGACGGGCAGGACGGCTGGGTGGTGCCATGCGCCAACATCGCGGCACTACGGGCGCGGCTGGAGCAAATCCTGTCGGCGCCCGAGCGGCTGGCCGAAATGGGCGAGGCTGCCCTTTCAAAGAGTCGGGCGTACTTTGGCATGGATACCTTCGTCGCCGGCACACTCGCCGTGTACCACGCGGTTCTCGAGCCGGGAGCGCGGTCTCAACCCCTGCCAGCCGCGCTGACCCAGAGCCCCAGCCAGTAAACGCGCGCTTCGCCCGTCATGTCGATCCCGATCCTGACCTATCACCAGATTGATATCGTGCCGCCCCACGGCGCGCCGTTTCGTGGCCTGACCGTCAGTCCCGCGCAGTTCCGCCAGCAGATCGCCTGGATGCGCCGGCTGGGCTATCGCGGCCTGTCGATGCGCGAACTCATGCCCTATGTTCGGGGCGAGTCTACCGGCAAAGTGTTCGGGATCACGTTTGACGACGGCTTCCGCAATGTCCACCGGCATGCGCTGCCCGTCCTGGCGGAGTTCGGCTTTAGTGCCACCAATTACTTTGTGTCCGGCCAGATCGACGGCAGCAATGTCTGGGACGCCAGCCAAGGCGTGCCGCCTGCTCCGCTGATGAACGCCGAAGAGGTGCGGGAATGGGCCCGCCTCGGCCAGGAGGTTGGCGCCCATACGGTCGACCACGTGCACCTGCCGGCATTGCCGCCGGCGGAAGCCCGCCGGCAGATTGAAACCTCCAAGGCAGCGCTGGAGGACTTGGTGGCGATGCCGGTCACGGCGTTTTGCTACCCTTATGGCGAACAGCAGGCGGTGCACCGGGAAATGGTGCGCGAGGCCGGCTACGACAACGCCACGCTGACGCAGCGCGGGCTGGCGCGTGCCGATGACAACCCTTTCGGCCTGCCGCGGGTCCATGTGCATTGCGGCACCAACCTGTTCCGCTTCCTGCAAAAATGCCTGACGCGGCATGAGGACAAGCGGCGGGGCGACTGATCTGCCGGGACAACATTCCGTTGCCCATCAATCCTCCAATCTCCGGAGAGCTCGCCATGGAACTGAAATACAAAGGCCGAGAGATTTCAATCCAGGCCAAAAAGGACGCGAGCGGCCAGTGGGACTGGTCATATGGCATCCGCGGTCACGGACACCGGCACAACACCGGGGCGCTTGCTCCTTCGGAGTCGGTGGCGATCGATAACGCCTATGCGTCCGCGAAACGGGAGATTGACCAGGCCACTTCAGGCGACGCCAACGACTGACCCTTCCTGAACTCTCACTAGACTAGTGGAGAAAGACATGGATCTCCAAGGGTTCACGTATTACCGCGGCCACTGGTATGAAGCATCGGCAACGTCCCTTGGCGTTGGCGGGCCCTGGCAAGGTGAGGTGACCATCTGCGCGAAAGCGGCAGATGGAGCGCCACTCAAAGTCTTCGATCACCATCATGTTCCGGGCCAGTTCTTCAGCGAAGGCGAGGCATGGCAGCATGCCTCGGACTGGGCCAGGACGCAGATCGATGCGCGCTTTGGCTAGCACGCGCACCAGCCGCTGCGCCAGTGCTCACGCCGCACTGCGCTCGGCGATCAGGACGTTGGCAGGAATCTTCAGGTCACGGTGCAGCCGCCGGATCATGGCCAGACTCAGGGCGCGCTTGCCATTGAGCACTTCATATACGCGGTTGAGGTTACCCAGGTACGGTTGCATGTCGCGTGGCGTGAGGCCGGCTTGTTCCATGCGAAAGCGGATCGCGGCGATTGGATCTGGCAGATCCATCGGAAAGTGCCCGGCTTCATACCGTTCCACCAGCATGGAGAGGATTTCCAGCTTGTCGCCCTCAGGCGTGTCGGGCGCAGGGTCTGTGTCGATGAGGGCGGAGACCGCGGCCAGCGCTTCCTGGTAGTCGGCTTCGGTGTGCAGGGGGCGGATATCCATGGTGATCACTCCGTTTCCACGGTGGCGGCGTCAATGCGGTCATAGTCGAGATGGGTGCCGATGAACTTCACGTAGACGACGCCCAACCGGTATGCGACAGCGACGATAAGCCGGTACTTGTTCCCGCCGAGATTGAAGACCACGCGGTTGTTGCCAACGAAGCTGGCACTGGCGTAGCGCGCCTTGATGTCCCTAGGCGCGGTCCAGGCCGCGCAGCGGGCTTCTTCATGCCAGGCAAGCAACGGTTGCCTGGCCTCGGGGTGAAACTCGCTGAATTGCAGCAAAGACCTCTTCGCTATGATTCGCATGTGGGCAATGCTAGTCCCAAAATGGGACTGCGGCAAGAGTGGGTGGGTGTCATCCACTGCCGAGCATACCCACGATCAATGCGCGCTCGTCTTCGAAAACAGCTGAATGACGGCGACGCCGGCAATAATCAGACCAATCCCAGCACAAGCCGCCAGATCCGGCACCTGCCGGTACAGCACCACCGCGATCAGCGACACCAGCACGATGCCGGCCCCGCTCCAGATCGCATAGGCAATCCCCACCGGCACTGTCCGCATCACCAGCATCAGCAAGTAGAACGCCGCCACATAGCCGGTCACGACCAGCACGCTGGGGACCAGCCGCGTAAAGCCCTGTGACGCCTTCAGGCTGCTGGTGGCGATGACTTCGGCGACGATGGCAAGGGCGAGGAGCAGGTATCCGTTCATGGGAGCGCACAAGTGGGTGGGCCGAAATGGGCCGAAGCCGGCATCTTAGCGTCCCCGCATGTTGCGCCAAAGCCGCGTCCCTCCCTTGCGGTGGTTGTGCAAAGCGGCGATGGGGGATTGAATGTGGCTATAAAGGCAAAAACAAGCGGGCGCATGGCCGGCCCGCGGCACAAGAAAGTCCTATAAAGCAGTCGCGGTAGTTAGCCCGACCAAGCCGGCACGAATTTCACGATGCCGGCGGCGGGCAAGGGGTAAGGGGAGCGGTATGCATCACAATGGCATCGACGGCATGGCCGCCTGGACGTCTTCGCAGCCCGGGGACGGAGAGCCCGCGCCGGACGCGAATCCGTGGCAGGACACCATCGCCGCGGCGGACTACGCGCTGGAAGAGGCCTCGCGCATCCAACGCGGCGTGCAGCACAACCTGAAGCTGTTGCAGGAAGTGCGGTCGCTGCGCGAGGAGTTGCGCAAGGCCCATGCGGAGGTCGATCGCTACCGGGGCATGCATGCCCGGGTGGTGGTCAGCATGCGTCAGCTGGACGACGACCATATGGGGGAAATGAGCCGGCTCCAGGCGGCGGGCGAGATGTTGCAGGTGCGCCATCGCGTCTACAAGCTGATGGCCGAGCACTACGCGCGCGTGGCTTTGAACCTGGATCCGGAAACCTTCGCGGCCCATCGCGACCGCGTGCTGCAGCATGTCTTGTTCCAGCGCCGCAGGGGCGTGCCGCCCGACGATATCGGCTACGCAGACGTGGCTTTCCTGATGCTCTAGCGCCTGAAGGGCGATGCTCAGGCGGAGCGCTGGCGCAGCACGTGGAACGCCAGCATGCCGCCCACCACGCCCCAGAACGCAGAGCCAACACCCGCCAGGGTCATGCCGGACGCCGTGATCATGAAGGTCAGCAGCGCGGCTTCGCGCTCGGCCGGGATTTGCATGGCCACGGTCAGGCCGTTGGCGATCGAGCCCATCAGCGCGAACGCGGTCACGCCCACCACCAGCGCTTGTGGAAAGGCCGCAAACAGCGCCGCGATGCTGGCGGCCAGCGTGCCCGCGACCAGGTAGCCAACGCCGCAGACCACGGCCGCGGTATAGCGGCGGTTGCGGTCGGGGTCGGCCTGCGGGCCGGTGCAGATGGCGGCGGTGATCGCCGCCAGGTTGACGCCGTGCGAGCCGAACGGCGCCAGCACGGCCGAGGTCAGGCCGGTGATCGAGATCAGGCGCGAGGCCGGCACGTGGTAGCCGTCGGCTTGCAGCACGGCCAGCCCGGGGATGTTCTGCGAGGCCAGCGCCACGATAAACAGCGGAACCGCCATGCTGACCAAGGCCGACAACGAGAACGCCGGCGTGGTCCATACCGGCACCGCCAACGCGAGCCGCACGCCCGAGAAATCTAGCTGGCCGAGCACGCCGGCGATCACCGCCCCGGTCAGCAGCACCCCTGGCACCGCATAGGCCGGCCACAGCCGCCGCCCGAGCAGGTAGGCGGCGAACATCGCCAGCAGCAGCACGGTCTGGTGCTGCGCCTGCACGAACACATCCACGCTGATGCGGAACAGGATGCCGGCCAGCAGGGCTGAGGCGATGCTGGCGGGCAGGGCGCGCATCAGCTTGTCGAACCAGCCGGTCATGCCGGCCGCGGCCATCATCAGCCCGGCCAGCAGGAAGGCGCCGATGGCTTCCGCGTAGGGCACGCCGGGCAGGCTGGCGATCAGCAGCGCGGCGCCGGGAGTGGACCAGGCCACCACGATCGGCACGCGCAGCGCCAGCGACAGGCCGATGGTGGTGATCCCCATGCCCATCGACAGCGCCCAGATCCAGGACGAGATCTGGGCATCGGTCAGGTGGGCGGCCTGGCCGGCCTGGATCATCAGCACCAGCGAACTGGTATAGCCGGTAAGCGTGGCGACCAGCCCGGCGACGAGCGCGGACACGGACAGGTCGGAGAATTTCAGTGAAGCGGTGGTCATCGGAAGGGACGGCGGCAGGCCATTGGCACGGCCGACATCTTCGCATGAGTGCCTTGGCCGTACCTATTTGCCGCGGCGGCATCCCGAAATCGCGGTTGACGGGGCTTTCCCTTACGGACTTTTCCGACTGGAGCGGGCACGGGGGCGTTGTTATGCTGGCTTCGTGCCTTGCGAGCAGGGCACCGAGGAGAGACTCTTGGGCCCGCAGTGCGCGGGCCCTTCTTTTTTGGGGCCAGCCTTGGCCCGGCCCCGGTCGTCTACAATGCGGGCTGCCGTGCCACGCCAGCCCTTGCTGCCAGGCCGTCCCTCCTTTCTCTCGTCGTCTTGTCTTTCTCCCATGGCCCTGTTTTCCATTACCGACGCCCAGCTTGCCTTCGGGCACGTGGCCCTGCTCGATCACACCGATTTTTCGCTGGAGGCCGGCGAGCGCGTGGGTTTGATCGGGCGCAACGGCTCGGGCAAGTCCTCGCTGCTGAAGATCGTGGCGGGGCTGTCGGCGCCGGACGATGGGCTGATCGCGCGCCAGAGCGGCGTGACCAGCGCCTACGTGCCGCAGGAGCCGCAGTTCGAGGCGGGCATCACCGTGTTCGATGCCGTCTCCCAGGGCATGGGCGATGCGCACGACCTGCTGGTGCGCTACGAGGCCGCCGCCGACCGCGTGGCCGAGAACCATGACGACGAAGCCGCGCTGGCCGAATTGCACCGGCTGCAGTCCGAGCTGGACGCCGCCGGCGCCTGGCAGCTGCGCACCCGCGTCGAAACCACGCTGGCACGGCTTGGGCTGGATTCGCACACGCGCGTCGAGGCACTGTCCGGCGGCCTGCAGAAACGCGTGGCGCTAGCGCAGGCGCTGGTGGCCGAGCCCGACATCCTGCTGCTGGACGAGCCCACCAACCACCTCGATGTGGAAGCGATCCGCTGGCTGGAAGACCTGCTGCTGGGCTTCCGCGGCAGCGTGCTGCTGATCACCCACGACCGCGCCTTCCTGGACCGCGTCGCGACCCGCATCATCGAACTGGACCGTGGCCGGCTGGTGTCCTTCCCCGGCAACTTCGCCGCCTACCAGGCGCGCAAGGAAGAGATGCTGGCGGCCGAGCAGGTCGAGCAGGCCAAGTTCGACAAGCTGCTGGCGCAGGAGGAAGTGTGGATCCGCAAGGGGGTGGAGGCGCGCCGCACGCGCAGCGTGTCGCGCATCCAGCGGCTGGTGGCGATGCGCAATGAGCGCGCCGCGCGGCGCGAGGTACAAGGCAACGTCAAGCTGGAAGTGTCGCAGGCCGACCGCTCCGGCAAGATCGTGTCGGAGCTGACCGGCGTCAGCAAGGCCTATGGCGACAAGGTGGTGGTGCGCGACTTCACCGCCACCATCATGCGCGGCGACAAGGTCGGCCTGATCGGCCCCAACGGCGCCGGCAAGACCACGCTGCTGCGGCTGATCCTGGGCGAACTGGCGCCGGACAGCGGCACCGTGCGCAATGGCAGCAACCTGCAGGTGGCGTACTTCGACCAGATGCGCACCGCGCTGGACCTGGAGCGCTCGCTGGCCGACACCATCAGCCCGGGCAGCGACTGGGTCGAGGTCAACGGCCAACGCAAGCATGTGATGAGCTACCTGGGCGACTTCCTGTTCGCGCCGGAACGCGCGCGCTCGCCGGTCAAGTCGCTGTCTGGCGGCGAGCGCAACCGGCTGCTGCTGGCGCGCCTGTTTGCGCGCCCGGCCAATGTGCTGGTGCTGGACGAGCCCACCAACGATCTTGATATTGACACGCTGGAACTGCTGGAAGAACTGCTGCAGGACTACAGCGGCACCGTGTTCCTGGTCTCGCACGACCGCGCCTTCCTGGACAACGTGGTGACCTCGACCCTGGCCGCCGAGGGCGACGGCGTGTGGCGCGAGTCGGTAGGCGGGTACTCAGACTGGGTCGAGCAGTCGGCCCGCAGCGCCGCGCTGCAGGTCGCGCGCAAGCCGGAGCAGAAGGCGGCGGAGCCGGTAAAGGGCAAGGACTCGCGCGAGGCGCGCGGCGCCAACCGGACCGTCAAGCTGTCGTACAAGGAGCAGCGCGAGCTGGACGGCCTGCCGGAGCGCATTGCCGCGCTGGAAACGGAGCAGAAGGCGATCTCGGCGCAGCTGGAAGACGGTTCGCTCTATGTCAGCGATGCGCCCAAGGCCGTGCAGCTGGGCACCCGGCACGACGAGATCGAGATGGAACTGCTGGAAGCGCTGGAGCGCTGGGAAGTGCTGGAAGCGAAGTCAAAGGGCGAGGGCGTGTGAGCGCCTGGCTGCGTCACCCGCACCACGCCAATACCATATTGGTCAGATCGACCATAAAACCCGGCCGCAGGTAGCCCACGAACCCCAGCGCCAGCAGCCCGGCCAGCACCGCCAGCCCGGCTGCCTTCGCCACGCGGACGCGGGCCGCTGTCATCATGCCGCCGCCGGCTGCGCGCGCACCAGCGCCTGCTCGCGGATCGGCAGGTTCACCAGCGCGGCCACCACGCCCAGCGCGATCGAGATCAGCCACACCGTGTTGTAGCCGCCGGTGCGATCATAGAGGTAGCCGCCCAGCCAGGCCCCCAGGAAGCTGCCGATCTGGTGCGAGAAGAACACCACGCCCGACAGCATCGACAGGTATTTCACGCCGAACACCTGGGCGATGATGCCGTTGGTCAGCGGCACCGTGGACAGCCACAGGAAGCCCATCAGCGCGGCGAACACCCAGGTGCTGGCCACCGTCAGCGGCAGCAGCAGGTAGCCGGCGATCACCACCGAGCGCGTCACGTAGATGGCGGACAGCAGGTAGCGCTTGGGCAGGCGCTGGCCCAGCGCGCCGGCGGTATAGGTGCCGAACACATTGAACAGCCCGATCAGCGCCAGCGCCACGACGGCGACTTTCGGGTCGGTCAGGCCCTGGTCCTTCAGGTACGGTGCCAGGTGCACGCCGATAAACACCACCTGGAAGCCGCACACGAAGTAGCCCAGCGTCAGCAGCTGGAAGTTGCGGTTGCCGAAGGCTTCGTGCACGGCCTGGCCGATGGTCTGGTGGTGGCCGCCGGTGTGGGCCGCTTCGCGCGGCTCGCGCAGCGTCAGCGCCAGCGGCAGCATCACGCAGGCCATCAGCGCCATCACGTACAGCGCGTTCTGCCAGCCCAGGCCGGAGATCAGGCTCTGTTCCACCGGAATCATCAGGAACTGGCCGAACGAGCCGGCGGCGGCGGCGATGCCCATGGCCCAGACCCGCTTCTCGGGGCTGGCCACGCGGCCGATCACGCCGTAGACGATGCTGTAGGTGGTGCCGGACTGGGCGATGCCGATCATCACGCCGGCACCGGTGGCAAAGGCGGTGCCGCTGGTGGCCAGTGCCATCACCACCAGCCCGGCCACGTACAGCGCCACACCGACCAGCATGATGCGCAGCGCGCCGAACTTGTCGGCCAGCGCCCCGGCAAAGGGCTGGCTGGCGCCCCACATCAGGTTCTGCAGCGCCAGGGCAAAGGCGAAGGTCTCGCGGTTCCAGCCGTGGGCCTGCGTGATCGGCAGGTTGAACAGGCCGAAGCCGTGCCGGATGCCCATCGAAAGCGTGACCAGCAGCCCACCGCACACGAGGACGGTGGTCAGGGAGAGTTGTCGGTTCTGCATGTCTTGGCTCGGTGTGCGGCAGTCCCGCCGGGTAGGGCGGCGCCGACAGGGATTGTGTGCTTGTTATTGTCCGTGCCGGGATGGCAATCAGGCTTGCCGGGGCCGGGTGGTGGCGAGTTTACTCCGGCTCGGGAAAACGCGTACTGCGCTGCCCGCGAGGCCGGCCGGGTTGGGGCGCCCTGGCAAAAAGTGGCGGCGGCCCGGCAAAGCAGCGCCGGCGCGGGCTGGCAGGGTGAGCGTCTTTTTGGCGGGATTGCCGTCGCCCGCTTCCATTACAATGCAGTGCCCGGTGCCCCGGCGCGTGCACAGTTGTGCGCCTCGTGGCAGCCGGGACCATCACTTTCGTAGCGACTCCATGGCGAGCAAAACCAGTCAGTACAGCGAATCTTCCATCCGGGTCCTGAAGGGCCTGGAGCCGGTCAAGCAGCGTCCCGGCATGTACACCCGGACCGACAACCCCCTGCATATCGTGCAGGAGGTGATCGACAACGCCTCGGACGAGGCCCTCGGCGGCCACGGCTCCGAGATCCTGGTGACCCTGCATCGCGACGGCAGCCTCAGCGTGGAGGATGACGGCCGCGGCATCCCGGTGGGCATCCACCCGGAAGAAGGCGTGCCGGTGGTCGAGATCGTCTTCACCCGGCTGCACGCCGGCGGCAAGTTCGACAAGGGCAAGGGTGGTGCCTATGCCTTCTCGGGCGGCCTGCACGGCGTGGGCGTGTCGGTGACCAATGCCTTGTCGACGCAGATGGACGTGACCGTGTGGCGCGACAGCATGTGCTCGACGCTGACCTTCTCCGGCGGCGACGTGACCGTGCCGCTGGCCTCGCGCAAGATCGAGCGTGGCGAGAAGAAAAGCGGCACCCGCGTGCAGGTGTGGCCGGATGCCAAGTATTTCGACTCGGCCGCGATCCCGCTGGCCGAGCTGCAACGCCTGCTGCGCAGCAAGGCGGTGCTGCTGCCGGGCGTCAAGGTCACGCTGGTGACCGAGAAGACCGGCGAGCGCCAGACCTGGCAGTACGACCAGGGCCTGAAGGGCTACCTGGTCGAGGCGCTGGCGCAGGGCAGCGCTCAGGGGCCAGATCGCGAGCTGGTGATCCCGATGTTCGAGGGCGAGCATTTCGCCGACCCCGACGCCAATCCCGGCGAAGAAGGCTTTGCCGACGGCGAGGGCGCCTCCTGGGTGGTGGCATGGACCGAAGACGGCGCGCCGGTGCGCGAGTCCTACGTCAACCTGATCCCGACGCCGGCCGGTGGCACGCATGAATCCGGCCTGCGCGAAGGGCTGTTCCAGGCGGTCAAGAGCTTTATCGAGATGCATGCGCTGCAGCCCAAGGGCGTCAAGCTGATGAGCGAAGACGTGTTTGCGCGCGCCTCGTTCGTGCTCTCGGCCAAGGTGCTGGACCCGCAGTTCCAGGGCCAGATCAAGGAACGCCTGAACAGCCGCGACGCGGTGCGGCTGGTGTCCACTTTCAGCCGCCCGGCGCTGGAGCTGTGGCTGAACCACCATGTCGAGTACGGCAAGAAGCTGGCCGAGCTGGTGATCCGCCAGGCCCAGGCGCGCACGCGCGCGGCGCAGAAGGTCGAGAAGAAAAAGGGCTCCGGCGTGGCCGTGCTGCCCGGCAAGCTGACCGACTGCGAGTCCACCGACGTGACCCGCAACGAACTGTTCCTGGTCGAGGGCGACTCCGCCGGCGGCTCGGCCAAGATGGGCCGCGACAAGGAATTCCAGGCCATCCTGCCGCTGCGCGGCAAGGTGCTCAACACCTGGGAGACCGAGCGCGACCGCCTCTTTGCCAACAACGAAGTGCACGACATCGCGGTGGCGATCGGCGTGGACCCGCACGGCGCCAACGACGAGCCCGACCTGTCCAACCTGCGCTACGGCAAGATCTGCATCCTGTCCGACGCGGACGTGGACGGCGCGCATATCCAGGTGCTGCTGCTGACGTTGTTCTTCCGGCACTTCCCCAAGCTGATCGATACCGGCAACGTCTGTGTGGCGCGTCCGCCGCTGTTCCGCGTCGACGCGCCCGCGCGCGGCAAGAAGCCGGCGCAGAAGCTGTACGCGCTGGACGAAGGCGAGCTGCTGGCGATCCAGGACAAGCTGCTCAAGGATGGCGTCAAGGAGAACTCGTGGCAGATTTCCCGCTTCAAGGGCCTGGGCGAAATGAGCGCCGAGCAGCTCTGGGAAACCACCATGAACCCCGACACGCGGCGCTTGCTGCCCGTGTCGCTGGGCGAATTCGACCTGCCGCAGACCGTCGAGATGATGAATATGCTGATGGGCAAGGGCGAGGCCGCGCAACGCCGCAGCTGGCTGGAAGAGAAGGGCAACGAGGTCGAGGCCGATATCTGAGGGAAGTGAGCGGCACCTGGACGGTAAGCGTCGGCCGGGGATTGGGTAGATAATCCCCAGTCTCCCTGGCCGTCATTCCCGATGGTCGCCAACTGACAGCAATCCGGAACGCACGATGACGAAGAGAACTCCCGGCAAACCATGGCGCAAGGCGGCGGCAGCCGTCGTGGCGCTGGCCGGGCTCGCCTTCGTGCCGGCGGCGCATGCCGAGCTGTGGGGCTTTATCGATGACGACGGCGTGGCGCACTTTGCCGACCAGAAGCTCGATGCGCGCTACAAGCTGTTCATGAAGGACGGTGGCAAGCTGGATACCGGGCGCCTGGCGGCGCGGCAGTCGCAGGCGGCCGCTGGCGCGGACATCGACCTGGAGCAGCACAAGCTGTACCGCTACGTCGTCAACCATCCCAATATCAAGACCGTCGAGCCGCTGATCCACCAGATCGCCGGCAAGCAGGACGTCGACCCGGCGCTGGTCAAGGCGGTGATGGCGGTGGAGTCGGGTTTCAACCCGGGCGCGGTGTCGCCCAAGGGCGCGATCGGCCTGATGCAGGTGATCCCCGACACCGGCGCGCGCTTCGGCGTGAGCGCCGATGCGCGCCGCACCGTCGAGCAGAAGCTGGCCGATCCACGCACCAATATCACCGCGGGCGTGCGCTACCTGAGCTGGCTGATGCAGCTGTTCCCGAACAACCTGGAGCTGGTGCTGGCTGCCTATAACGCCGGCGAGGGCGCGGTGCAGCGTTACAACAACCGCATTCCGCCTTACCCGGAGACCCGGCAGTATGTCAGCACCGTGCTGCAGTTTTACCGGCTGTACCAGCCGCAGCAGGGCGCGGTGCTCAAGCGCGCCAGCGCCAGCGCGGACGGCCCGCGCGTGAAGATGGTCATCGGCGGGCGTCGCCCCATGCCCTGACCGGCATACCCGAACAACAAGCAACCCGGCGCGCCGGCAGTTCAACGTGGCGCGCCGAATTCTTGCCTACCCATGGAACAACAAGACATCACGTTTCAACCTGAAGAGCCGGCCGATTCGCTGACGCTGGCGCGCTACGCCGAGCGCGCCTACCTTGACTACGCCGTCAGCGTGGTCAAGGGCCGCGCGCTGCCCGAGGTGGCCGACGGCCAGAAGCCGGTGCAGCGGCGCATCCTGTTCTCGATGCATGAGATGGGCCTGCGCGCCGACGCCAAGCCGGTCAAGTCCGCGCGCGTGGTCGGCGATGTGCTGGGCAAGTTCCACCCGCATGGCGACCAGTCCGCCTATGACGCGCTGGTGCGCCTGGCGCAGGACTTCTCGCTGCGCTACCCGCTGATCGACGGCCAGGGCAACTTCGGCTCGCGCGATGGCGACGGCGCGGCGGCGATGCGCTACACCGAAGCGCGCCTGACGCCGATCTCGCGGCTGCTGCTCGATGAGATCGACGAAGGCACGGTCGATTTCGCGCCCAACTACGACGGCTCGATGCAGGAGCCCAGGCTGCTGCCGGCGCGGCTGCCGTTCGTCCTGCTCAACGGCGCCTCGGGCATCGCGGTGGGCATGGCGACCGAGGTCCCGCCGCACAACCTGCGCGAAGTCGCCGCGGCCACCGTGGCGATGATCCGCAATCCCAATATCACGCTGGCCGAGCTGCTGGCGCTGATGCCGGGCCCGGACTATCCGGGCGGCGGCCAGATCATCTCGCCGGCGTCCGATATCGCCCAGATCTACGAGGGCGGCCGCGGCAGCCTGAAGGTGCGCGCGCGCTGGACCATCGAGGAGATGGCGCGCGGCCAGTGGCAGCTGGTGGTGACCGAGCTGCCACCGAGCACCTCGGCGCAGAAGGTGCTGGAAGAGATCGAGGAAATCACCAACCCCAAGATCAAGACCGGCAAGAAGGCGCTGACGCAGGACCAGCAGCAGCTCAAGGCCACCGTACTGGCAGTGCTGGATGCGGTGCGCGATGAATCCGGCAAGGATGCGCCGGTGCGGCTGGTGTTCGAGCCCAAGAGCAAGAACGTCGGCCAGCAGGAGTTCATCCATACGCTGCTGGCGCATACCAGCCTGGAATCCGGCGCGCCGATCAACCTGGTCATGATCGGCACCGACGGGCGCCCGCGGCAGAAGGGCCTGCGCGAGATCCTGTCGGAGTGGATCGCGTTCCGCTTCGACACCGTCACGCGCCGCACGCGCCACCGCCTGGGCAAGGTCGAGGACCGCATCCATATCCTCGAAGGCCGGATGCTGGTGCTGCTCAATATCGACGAGGTGATCCGCATCATCCGCGAGAGCGACGAGCCCAAGCCGGCCCTGATCGAGGCCTTCGGCCTGAGCGACCGCCAGGCCGAGGACATCCTGGAAATCCGCCTGCGCCAGCTGGCGCGCCTGGAAGCGATCCGCATCGAGAAGGAACTGAAGGAGCTGCGCGAGGAGCAGGCCGACCTGGACGTGCTGCTCAAGTCCGAGACCATGATGCGCCGCCGCATCATCAAGGAGATCGAGACCGACGCCAAGCAGTACAGCCCGGAAGACAAGGACCCGCGCCGCACCCTGATCCAGGAAGAACGCCGCGCCGCGGCCGAAGTGCGCGTGGTCGACGAACCGGTGACGGTGGTGATGTCGCAGAAGGGCTGGGTGCGTACGCGCCAGGGCCATGGCCACGATGCGCAGCAGTTCACCTTCAAGGCCGGCGACGCGCTCTACGGCACCTTCGAATGCCGCACCGTCGACGTGCTGCTGGCCTTCGGCACCAACGGCCGGGTTTATTCCGTGCCGGTCGCCAGCCTGCCTGGCGGGCGCGGCGATGGGGTGCCCATCACCACGCTGATCGAGCTGCAGTCCGGCAGCCAGGTCGCGCATACCTTCGCGGGCGCTGCCGAGCAGCGCATGCTGATTGCCACCGCGGGCGGCAATGGCTTCCAGACCAAGGTGGGCGACATGATCAGCCGGCAGAAGGGCGGCAAGTCGTTCCTGACGCTCGATAACGGCGACACGCCGCTGGTGCCGGCGCCGCTGGGCGACGAGGCGACGCATGCGGCCTGCCTGTCCGGCAACGGCCGCCTGCTGCTGGTGGCGCTCGATGAAGTGAAGGTGCTGTCCGCCGGCGGGCGCGGCGTGATCCTGATGGAGCTGGAGCCCAAGGAGAAGCTGCTGCAGGCAGTGGGCGTCGGCGCGCCGGGGCTGATGCTTTCGGGCGCTGGGCGCGGCGGCAAGCCGACTTCGCAGAAGCTGGCAGGCGTGGCCTTGCAGGCCTACGTGGGCAAGCGCGCGCGCAAGGGCAAGGCCATCGAGGCCAAGCTCAAGGAGCCGCGCATCGATCCGGTGCGCGTGGAGCCGCCGGCCGGCAACTGAGTTCCCTGTTGGTTTGCTCCCTATCCCGCTTGCGGGAGAGGGAGCAAACCGCTGGCAGGTGCTGCGCCTGTAATTCCCGGCATAAGGGAATGTAGCCGGTCCGAAATAACAAGAATCAAACAGCGCTCGCTTCGTCCCGCATGTCCGTCCCCCCGCTTTCCGATCTCGCCCCCGCGCCCGGTCCGCGCAAACTCTTCATCGAGTTTGCCCGCATGGGCCTGTCCGGCTTCGGCGGCGTACTGCCCTTCGTGCGGCGCGCGGTGGTCGACCGCAACCGCTGGCTGGACGACCGCGACTTCGTCGAACTGCTCAGCCTGGGACAGGTGCTGCCCGGACCCAACGTGATCAACCTGGCGCTGATGCTGGGCCTGCGCTTTGCCGGCTGGCGCGGCGCGCTGGCCGCATTCAGCGGGCTGGTGATGGTGCCGATGGGGGTGGTGCTGGGTTTGATGCTGCTGTACCAGCACTACCAGGACGTCGCCGCGGTGCGGCGCATGCTGACCGGCATGACGGCGGTGTCGGCCGGACTGATGCTGGCCACCGGCTTCCGGCTGGCGCAGAGCCTGTCGATGACCGTGCGCAACGTGCTGATCGGCGCTGTCGCCTTTGGCACCATCGGCCTGCTGCGCTGGCCACTGGTGCCGGTGATGGCCGTGCTGGTGCCACTGGCGCTGGTGTGGGAGTGGTGCACCGGCAAGGGCGCGCAGGCATGAGTCCGGGCGAAATCCTGGGCAGCCTGCTGGCCCATTTCGGCGTGCTGTCGCTGCTGGCGATCGGTGGCGCCAGCACCACGCTGCCCGACATGCATCGCTATCTGGTGGAGGCCAATGGCTGGCTGACCGATGCGCAGTTCTCGGCGATGTACGCGATCTCGCAGGCGGCGCCGGGGCCGAACATCCTGTTCGTATCGCTGTTCGGCTGGCAGGTGGCGGGGCTGGCCGGGGCGCTGACATCCATGCTCGGCATCTGCGGGCCGTCGAGCCTGATCGCCTTGTGTTTCGAGTATTTCTCCGGGCGCTCGCCGCACGCACGCTGGCCGGGGCTGATCCGGCGCGCTCTGGCGGCACTGACCATCGGCCTGATGTTCGCGTCGGGCTGGGTGCTGGCGCGCAGCGTCGACCTGCACTGGGCGGCGATGCTGGTTACCGCCGCCACGGTGCTGCTGATGCTGAAGACGCGGGTGCATCCGCTGGTGCTGGTGGCGCTTGGCGGCGCGGCCGGCCTGCTGGGGCTGGTCTAGCCCCGCCTTCCGGTCAGTCGACGCCGACGAAGCCCCCGGTCTGGTGCGCCCACAGCCGCGCATACAGCCCGCCATGCGCCAGCAATTGCGCATGCGTGCCGCTTTCCACGATATGGCCGTTGTCCAGCACCACCAGCCGGTCCATGCGCGCGATCGTCGACAGCCGGTGCGCGATGGCGATCACCGTCTTGCCCTGCATCAGCGTTTCCAGGCTCTCCTGGATCGCCGCTTCCACTTCCGAATCCAGGGCCGAGGTGGCTTCGTCCAGGATCAGGATCGGCGCATTCTTGAGCAGCACGCGCGCGATGGCAATGCGCTGGCGCTGCCCGCCTGACAATTTCACGCCGCGCTCGCCGACCTGCGCCTCCAGCCCGGTATTGCCGTGGGCGTCGACCAGGTGCGGGGTGAATTCGTCGGCGCGGGCGCGGTGCAGGGCTTCGGCCAGTTCAGCCTCGGTGCTGGCGGGCTTGCCGTAGCGCAGGTTGTCGCGGATCGACCGGTGCAGCAGCGAGGTGTCCTGCGTGACCATGCCGATCTGTGCGCGCAGGCTTTCCTGCGTGACCGCGGCGATGTCCTGGCCGTCGATCAGGATGCGGCCGCGCTCGACGTCGTAAAGACGCAGCAGCAGGTTGACCAGCGTCGACTTGCCGGCGCCGGAAGGACCGACCAGCCCGATCTTCTCGCCAGGGCGCACCGTCAGGTCCACGCCTTCGATGACGCCTGAGCCCTTGCCGTAGTGGAATCCCACCTGCTCGAAGCGGACCTCGCCATGGGTGACGCGCAACGGCTTTGCGTCGGCGCGGTCGGTGACCACGCGCGGCACGGCAATTGTCTTCATGCCGTCCTGCACCTGCCCGACGTTTTCGAAGATGCCGTTGACCACCCACATGATCCAGCCCGACATATTGTTGATGCGGATCACCAGCCCGGTGGTGAGCGCAATCGCGCCGGTGGTGACGTGCCCCTCGCTCCACAGCCACAGGGCCAGCCCCGTGGTGCTGGCAATCAGCGCGCCGTTCATGGCGGTGATGGTGATGTCCATGCCGCTGATCATGCGTCCGGCCAGCCGCGACTTCTCGGTCTGCTCGGCCATGGCGTCGCGCGCATAGTCTTCCTCGTGACGGGTGTGGGCGAACAGCTTGAGTGTGGTGATATTGGTGTAGCCATCGACGATACGCCCCATCAGCCGGGAACGCGATTCCGTGGCGACTACCGAACGCTGCTTCACGCGCGGCACGAAATGGAGCAGGGCAGCCACGTAGCAGACGATCCACAGCAGCAGCGGGATCATCAGCCGCCAGTCCGCCTGCGCGAACAGCACCAGCGAGCTGACCGCATAGATCACCACGTGCCAGATCGCGTCCACCGCCTGCACGGCCGAGTCGCGCAGCGAAAAGCCGGTCTGCATGATGCGCTGCGCGATGCGCCCGGCAAAATCGTTCTGGAAGAACGACAGGCTCTGCTTGAGCACGTAGCGGTGGTTCTGCCAGCGGATCAGGTTGGCCAGGCCGGGGTTGATGACCTGGTGCACCAGCACGTCGTGCAGGCCGAAGAAGATCGGGCGCAGCAGCAGCGCCACCGCCGCCATCCACAGCAGTTCATTGCGATGCCGGCTGAAGAACTCCGCGCCGGGCGTGGTCTGGGCCATGTCGACCAGGCGGCCGAGGAAGCTGAACAGCGCCACCTCGATCAGCGCGCCGACCAGGCCCACCAGCAACAGCAACGCGAACACGCCCCAGACTTCGCGCAGGTACCAGGCATAGAAGCGCCAGACCTGGCCGGGCGGCTCGTGGTCGGGCATGCCCCGGAAGGGGTCGATCAGTCTTTCCAGGCGACGCAACATGGCAGGGTTCCCGTTGTGCCCGGCGCGCCCCGGCGTCTTCGTGGGAGGTGGGGGCGCGCGTGCGGCGGATCAGACACAACATAATACGCGCCTTGCACAATGGAAAAGCCCCGCCAGGGGCGGGGCCTTGTCTGAACCGCAGTGCGGAAACTGCTGAACGGTCAGGGGTGGTGGATCACCATATGCGTGAACGGCGGGACATACGCCTGCAGCGTCACGAACAGGCCCACCAGGATCGCCAGCACGATCGAGTGGAAGAACACATAGCGCAGGATGTCGCCCTCGTGCCCGTACCACTTGGTGGCGGTCGAGGCCACCACGATGGACTGCGCGTCGATCATCTTGCCCATCACGCCGCCCGAGCTGTTGGCCGAGGCCATCAGCACCGGCGACAGGCCCAGCTGCTCCGCCGTGGTCTTCTGCAGGCCGCCGAACAGCACGTTCGAGGCCGTGTCCGAACCGGTCAGCGCCACGCCCAGCCAGCCCAGCATGGTGCCGAACAGCGGATAGAACACGCCGGTATGGGCGAAGGCCAGGCCCAGCGTGGCATCCAGGCCCGAATAGCGGGTCAGGTAGCCGATGCCGAACATCGCGCAGATGGTCAGGAGCGAGTAGCGCACCAGCTTGATGGTTTCCCAGTACTCCTTGAACAGGCGCGGCAGCGAGTAGCCCATCAGCAGGCCGCCGGCGATGGCCGAGACAAAGATGCCGGTGCCGGCCATCGACAGCACGTTGAAGTTGAAGACCGCGCCTTCGATGACGTCCTTGGGCACGACCGGCGGTACCTTGACGACAGCCTTGTCCAGCCCCGGGATCGGGAATTTCCACGCCCACAGGCTGTCCATCAGCTTCTTGAACTCGGGCACGCCCCAGACGAAGACGAACACCGTCAGGATCACCCACGGCATCCAGGCCTTGGCCACCGAGATGCCGACCGAGGCGGCGCTGGCGCGCGCATCGGCTTCGAGCGCTTCGGGATGGTCGACCTTGGAGTCATCGTGGCGGCCCAGGATCCTGGTCGAGGTCCAGATCTCCTTCGGATGCCAGACCTTCAGGAACAGCGTCAGCGAGCCCATCGACACCAGCGCGGCGATCACGTCCACCAGCCACGGGCCGTGGAAGTTCGACACCAGGAACTGCGGCACCGCAAAGCTCACGCCCGCCACCAGGATTGCCGGCCAGATCGCCAGCATGCCGCGGAAGCCGGCAAAGGCCCAGATCAGCCAGAACGGCACGATCACCGAGAAGAACGGCAGCTGGCGGCCGATCATGGCCGACAGGTCGAGCAGGTCAAGCCCGGTCACCGACGCCAGGCCGATGATCGGGGCGCCCAGCGCGCCATAGGCCACCGGCGCGGTGTTGGCGATCAGCGCCAGGCCCGAGGCGGCCAGCGGCGAGAAGCCCAGGCCGATCAGGATGGCGCCGGTCACGGCCACCGGCGTGCCGAAGCCGGCCGCGCCCTCGAAGAAGGCGCCGAAGCTGAACGCCACCAGCAGCAGTTGCAGGCGGCGGTCCTCGGTGATGCCGGAGATCGAGTTCTGCAAGACCTTGAATGACCCATTAAGGGTTGTCAGCCGGTGCAGGAAGATGATGTTCAGCACGATCCAGCCGATCGGGAACAGCCCGGACACGATGCCCAGCCCCGCCGCCTTGCCGGCCATCGCCGCCGGCATGCCGAACACCGTCGAGGCGACCACCATGCCGATCAGCAACGCCAGTCCGGCCGCCAGGTGGGCCTGCATATGAAAGAACGCCAGCGCTGCCAGCAGCACGGCGACGGGAACGCCCGCGGCAATGGTCGACAGCGCCATATTGCCTAGCGGGTCATAGACTTGACTCCACACGATCGATGTCCTCCTCAGGTTGGCTCAGGCGCCGGGACGATCTGCGTGCCCTCGGCGCCATGCATGCGCTTTGCACCGGCGAGCGGCATCCGCCGCGCGCGGGAAAGAACCAGCGATTGTAGAAACGGGTTCCGTATTCGCTGCCGTACATTGCGTCATGCCTGGCATGAGCCACATTCAGGGATCAGGGTTTCCCTGGGGGCATTGCGGCGCACGTGGTGCCTTCCAGGCACATCGGCCAGAGTACTCTAAACGGCGCCTGTTGCAAAAGTCTGCGTGCCTGCCACCGGCTCGCATGACTGGCCCGGCAGCCATGCCGGCACTGGCGCAAGCGCCGGCGGTCGGCGCATACTGGCGGGCGTCATGCCGCGGGCGCGCTGCCCGCATCCAACCATTGAATGAGGCTGCCCATGACCGAATTCCTTCCCCCCTGGCCTTTACTGACCGCATTCGTGCTCGCCAGCCTGGCGCTGGCCATCACGCCCGGCCCGGCCGTGGTCTATATCGTCACGCGCACGCTGGCGCAGGGCCGGCGGGCCGGGCTGGCCTCGATCGGCGCGGTGGCGCTGGGCAACCTGGGCAACGCGATCGGCGCCTCGCTGGGGCTGGCGGTGCTGTTCTCGGTGTCGGCGCTGGCGTTTTCGGTGGTCAAGTACGCGGGGGCGGCCTACCTGATCTGGCTGGGCATCCGCGCGTTGCGCGGCGCCGGCGCGGCGGCAGACGGCGGCACGGCGGAAGTGGCGCCGCGCAGCCTGCGCCAGGTTGTGCGCGACGGCTTCGTGGTGGCGTTGCTCAATCCCAAGACCGCGATCTTCTTTGCCGCCTTCCTGCCGCAGTTCATGAACCCGGCAGGCTCGGCGCTGACGCAGAGCCTGGCGCTGGGCGTGGCCTTCGTGCTGATTGCCGCGACCACCGATGCCTGCTACGTGATGGCCGCCGCCGCGGTGATGCCGGCACTGCGCCGCGCCGGCAGGGCGCGCGCGTTCGGCCGCTACCTGACCGGCGCGGCGTTTATCGGGCTGGGGGTATTTACCGCGGCGTCGGGCTCGCGCGCGGCGAAGTAAGGCAGAACCGCAGCAAAGAAAAAACTTCCGCGGCTCAGCGCAGCGGCAGTTCCAGGATGCCGTCCGCGGCGGGGCGGGCGCGCATCGCGCTCAACCAGCGCTCCAGGTCGGGGCGCGGCTGGTGCTTGTGCGGCAGCCCCATCCAGCGGTGCGCGGCGCAGGCCAGCGAGATGTCGGCCATGGTGAAGCGGTCGCCGCCAATGAACTCGCGCCCGGCCAACGCCTTGTCCAGCAGCGCGGCCAGCGGCTCGGTGCGCTCGCACGATGCCTTGATGGCGGCCTCGTCGCGCTCTGCTTTTGGCTTGCGCACCAGGTTCAGGAACGCGGTCACCATGGCCGGGCTGAAGGCGGTGGTCTGCCAGTCCATCCAGCGGTCGGCCGAGGCGCGTGCCTTGACGTCCTCGGGCCACAGCGTGCCTTCGCCATACCGCGCGCACAGGTACCGCACGATCGCATTGGATTCCCACAGCACGAAGGGCTCGCCGCCGACATCGGTACCGCGGAAATCCTCGATCACGGGGATCTGGCGGTTCGGGTTCAGGCGCACATAGGCCTCGGTGTCGAGGTCGCCCTTGGTCACGCCGATATCCACGCGCTCATGGTCCAGGTGCAGCTCGCGCGCGCACCAGACCACTTTCTGCACGTTAATGGAGGAGAGTCGGCCCCAGATACGCAACATGTCGGCTCCAGTGGTGATGCGCGCCCGGGCTTCAGGCCGCGCGCGGTTGCTTGGCGGCGGCCGCGGCGATGGCTTCGCGGAACAGCTCGCCAAGGATCGCCACGCCCTGCTCGATGCGCTCGGCCGACACCGTGACAAAGGCCAGGCGCAGCGCGTTGCGCTTCGGGTTGCTGGCGTAGAACGGCGCGCCCGGCACATAGGCTACGTTGCGCTTCACGGCTTCTTCCAGGATCACCATGCTGTCCAGGCCCTCGGGCAGCTCCATCCAGATGAACATGCCGCCTTCGGGCGCGTTCCAGGTCACGCCCTCGGGCATATGGCGCTTGAGCGCGTCCAGCATGTACTGGCACTGCTTGCCGTAGAGCTCGCGGATGGTCGGGATATGCGTGTCGAGCAGGCCGTCGCGGATGGTCTCGTAGGCCACGCGCTGGGTGAAGGTCGGCGTGTGCAGGTCAGACGCCTGCTTGGCCTGGCACAGCTTGAAGTGCAGCTCGGGCGGGGCGATCACGTAGCCCAGGCGCATGCCCGGGGCCAGGATCTTCGAGAACGAGCCCATGTAGATCACGCCGTCCGGGTTCATCGACAGCAGGCTGGGCAGCTGGTCGCCGGTGTAGCTGAGCGCGCCGTAGGGATCGTCCTCGACCAGCAGCACGCCCTGTTCCTTTGCGCGGGCCACCAGCGCCTCGCGGCGTTCCAGCGGCAGGCGGCGCCCGGTCGGGTTCTGGAAGTTGGGCAGGGCGTACAGGAAGCGCGCGCCGGCGGTCAGCTCGGGCGTCAGCGCCTCGGGCAGGAGGCCCTTGTCGTCGCTGGGGATCGAGACGAACTCAGGTTCGAACAGCGAGAACGCCTGCAGCGCGCCGAGGTAGCTTGGGGTTTCCACCAGCACCTTGCTGCCCGGGTCGATCATCACCTTGGCGATCAGGTCCAGTGCCTGTTGCGAGCCGGTGGTGATCAGCACGCGCTCGACCGGCGCGCCATGGCGCCTGGCGACGAACTCGCGCAGCGGCAGGTAGCCTTCGGTCGCGGCGTATTGCAGCGCCGCCTGCGGGTTGTCGGCGAATACGCGGGCCGTCGCTGCCTCCATGGCCGCTACCGGGAACGAAGCCGGCGACGGCAGGCCGCCGGCGAACGAAATGACTTCCGGACGCTCGGTGACCTTCAGGATTTCGCGGATGGCCGAGCTGGTCAGTTGCTGTGCCCGGCGGGAGATGGCCCATTTCATGATGTGTCTCTTGTCGTCTGGGGGAGTTCTGGGCTGAGCGGCAAGCCTGCCGCTCAGTCAACGATAAATAGTCGTGCGCCCTTCGGCGAGGACGAACGGTGCACTTCCGCCTGGTCGGCTACCTGGTAGCTTGTGCCCGCGCCGAGCACGAACTGCCGGCCGTCTTCCAGCTCGGTATGGAGCTCGCCGTCCAGCACGAACAGGATATGGCCCTTGCTGCACCAGTGGTCGGCCAGGTAGCCGGGCGAATATTCGACCATGCGCACGCGGATGTCGCCGAACTGGCGCGTGCGCCAGGTGGCCTCGCCCTGCTCCCCGGGGTGGCGGGTCGGCGCGATGGCCGACCAATCGGTGGTGCCGAAGGGCAGGTTGTCGATGCGCATGCGGGCCTCAGGCCGCCTTGACTTCGGCGATCATCTCGATCTCGACGCAGGCGCCCAGCGGGATCTGCGCCACGCCGAAAGCGCTGCGGGCATGCTTGCCCTTGTCGCCGAACACTTCGGCCAGCAGCTCGGAGGCACCGTTGGTGACCAGGTGCTGCTCGGTGAATTCGGGGGTCGAGTTGACCAGGCTCATCACCTTGACGATGCGGGTGACGCGGTTCAGGTCGCCCACGTGCGCGTGCAGCGTGGCCAGCAGGTCGATAGCGATCGCGCGCGCGGCGGCCTTGCCGGACTCGGTATCGATGTCCTTGCCCAGCTTGCCGGTCCATACCTTGCCGTCCTTGCGGGCGATATGGCCGGACAGGAACACGGTGTTGCCGGTTTGCGCGGCCATCACATAGGCGGCGGCGGGGGCGTTGACGGCCGGCAGTTCGATGCCGAGGCGGGCAAGGGTGTCGTAGACCGAGGTTTGGGACATGTAGGCTCCAGTCAGTGAATGCGTCCAGGGAGGATCGGTGGTGTTTCCGCGGCAGGTGCGCTTTGCTGCACGGCGGCGCGGCGGCCAAGGGCCACGACGGCGATCACCGCCACGGCGAAGGCGATGGTGGGGGCGTCAAGCGGCTCGGCCAGGATCAGCGCGCCGCCCGCCAGCGTCAGGAACGGCTGCAGCAATTGTATCTGGCCGACGCGCGCCACGCCGCCTTTTGCGAGGCCGGCGTACCAGAAAAGGAAGCCGACAAACATCGAGAACACCGACACATAGGCCATGCCGCCCCAGGCGCGCGGCGACGCCGCGGCAATCGCCGGCAGGTCGCGCAGGGTCAGCCAGGCCACCACCGGCACCAGCACCGGCAGCGACACCACCAGCGCCCAGCTGATGGTTTCCAGCCCGCCCAGCTCGCGCGACAGCTTGCCGCCCTCGGCATAGCCCAGCGCGCCCAGCACCACGGCGGCGAACAGGTACCAGTCCGCATGCTGCAGGCCGCCGGCACCCTGCCAGACGGCAAAGCCCACCACCAGTGCGCTGCCGGCCAATGCCGACAGCCAGAACGCCGGCGACGGCCGCTCACGCCCGAACCAGGCGGCGAATACCGCGGTCGCCAGCGGCAGCAGGCCGGTCACGATGGCGCCGTGGCTGGCCGGCACCTCGCGCATCGCCAGCGAAGAAAACAGCGGGAAACCCGCCACCACGCCCAGCGCGGTCACGGCCAGCCGCGGCCACTGGCTGCCGCGCGGGCGGCGGCTGGCGGACAGCGCGCCGCGCCAGGCCAGCAGCGCCAGCGCCAGCAGCGCGGCCAGGACGGCGCGCCCCATTGCGACAAAGATCGGGTCCAGCTCGGCCACCGCCATGCGCGTGAACGGCAGCGTCTGGCTGAAGATCGCCACACCGACAAAGCCGAGCAGCATGCCGCCGGAGGCCGGTGGGGCAGACGTCAATGGCGGCGAAGCGGGCCGGCTGGCGGGCATGGTCGGGGTCTTGGTTGTCATTGGCTCGGAATCGGAATCGCCGGGTTTCAGTGCACGCCCGGGCTGGCACTGACCGCAATCCACAGCGCGGTCAGCGCCAGCGCCGCGCCCATGGCGCGGTTGAACCAGCGCACGCGCTGGCCTTGCTGCAGCCATTGCCGCAGCGATGCGCCCAGCACGCCGTACACGCCGTTGCTAACAAAGCCCAGCACGGCGAACACGCCGCACACCAGCAGCACGCGCTGCGCCGGCGAGGGCGCGCCCGTCATGTAAGAGGCCGCGACCGCCAGCGCCAGCATCCACGCCTTGATGTTGGCGTACTGCAGCACCGCCGACTGCCACACGCTCAGCGGGCGCAGCACCTGCTTCTGTGCCAGCACCGTGCTGCGCGCGATCTTCCACGCCAGCCACAGCAGGTAGGCCACGCCGGCCAGGTGCACGCCGGCGGCCAGCGCGGGCTGGCCCAGGATCAGCGCGCCCACGCCCAGCGCGCACAGCGCCAGGATGCTGGCAAAGCCGAAGGCCACGCCCACGCAGTGCGGCAGCGTGGCGCGCAGCCCGAAGTTGGCGCCAGTGACCGCGGCGATGGTGGTGTTGGGCCCGGGCGTGAACAGGCCCACCGTCAGCAGGGTCAGCAGGGCCAGGAACTGCGCGGCCGTCAGGCCGGTGAGCAAGCCGGAGGCCATCACGCGAACGCGACCACCACGCGCCGGTTGGTGCGGCTTTTCTTCTCGATCTTGGTCACCACCACCGCGCCGATCTCGCTGGTGTTGGCCACGTGCGTGCCGCCGCAGGGCTGGCGGTCCACGCCGGGGATCTCGATGATGCGGATGCTGGCCGTGCCCGCCGGCGGCGCGGCGCCGATGGTGCGCACCAGCTCTGGCTGGGCGGCCAGTTCCTGCGGCGTGATCAGCGTGGTGCGCACCGCGGTGTTGGCGTGGATCAGCGCGTTCAGGCGCTCGGTCAGGTCGGCCTTGTCCAGGGTCGATTCCGGCAGGTCGAAGTCGACCCGCGCCGACTCCGGCGAGATGCCGCAGCCGGTCACCGGCGCCGGGATCAGCGAGCCCAGCAGGTGCAGGCAGGTATGCAGCCGCATCAGCTTGTGGCGGCGCGCCCAGTCGATGGTCACGGTGACGCGCTCGCCCACGCGCGGCAGCGGCGCATCCGGTGCGGGCACATGCAGGATGCGGCTGCGGTCGTCGGCGTAGACAGTGTCGGCGATGGCCACCGTGCGCCCGTCAGCCAGCGCCAGCGTGGCGGTGTCGCCGGCCTGGCCGCCGCTGCGCGCGTAGCACACGGTTTCGTCGAGTTCGATCCCTTCGGCGCCGGCCGCCACCACGGTGGCGGTGCAGTGGTCGAGGTAGGGGTCTTCGTCGAAGCGCTTGCGGGTGGCGGACATCGGGGGTCTCCTGGTGGGCTTGTTCTGGGTGTGGCTAGCGCAGGGTGCGGATGCCCTGCGCGGTTTCGATTTCGGCGCTCAGTTCGGGCGGGCCGTCGGCCTGCTCGATGGCGATGAGGGGGTCGGCGCCCAGCCAGGCCAGCCCCTGGCGCAGCAGCTCGGCGCGCGGGTGGCGCCCGGACAGCCTGCGCAGCGCCAGGTCCTGCCGCGGCAGGCTGACGCCGGGGTAGGTGGCCACGTCCCACTGGATCAGGCTGGGCAGCAGGCCGTCGCCGGCGCTGTCGGCTTCGCCCGGCCAGGTGGGCAGGCTGCCGTCCTCGGGCACGGTGATGCGCCAGTGCAGGCCGCCGCGGGTCATCGGGATGACCGGGGCGATGCGCTCCGGGTACTGCGCCTGCCACCGGCCCAGGTCGGCGGGGCGTTCCACGCGCGCGGCCCAGTGCAGCAGGAACGGGCCGTCGCGCAGACGCTGCTGCACGGCCTCGGTGTCCAGGCCGAACCAGCGCGGGCGTGCCGGCGCGGCGGCGGCCGGATCGACCGCGATCACTTCCAGGTAGACGCCGCCGAACATGCCCAACACGCGGTTGTGCGTGGCCATGGCCGTGTGCGCGCCGCCGCCCTGGGGCGCAATGCCCAGCAGGCCGGCAACGTAGTCCGTGCCGGCGTCCAGGTCGGGCGCGGCGATGACGAGGTGATCGAGGGCGAGCTTCATCGTGGCTTGATGGTAGACAAGGTAGTCGGTACAGTACCGGTACAGTTGAGCGGATCGTATTCAGTACAGTTGCAGGAGCAGCACATGGATGCCAACAGCAGGGACGGCGACGCCGGCGGTGAGACCGCCACCGTCGCCCGTCAGAAGGATAGCGGAGGCGACGCCAAAAGCACATCGGGGCATGCCTCCGGCCGCGCGCTGCGGCTGGTGGTGCCGCCCACCGAGCGCTTCCCGGATCCGATCCCCTCGGCGCAGATGACGCTGGTCGAGCAGCTGACCGAATGGGCCCGCATGCGCATCGACGAGCGCGTGTTCCGCGCCGGCATGCGCATGCCGTCGATCCGGCAGCTGGCGCAGGAGAAGGGCATCTCGCGCTTTACCGTGGTCGAGGCCTATGAGCGGCTGGTGGCGCTGGGCTACCTGGAATCGCGCCGCGGCTCCGGCTTCTACGTGCGCGAGCGCGCCCCGGCCGCGCCCGCGGCGCCGGTGTCCGGCGGCGTGGCGGTGGCGCGCAATATCGACGTGACCTGGCTGCTGCGCAGCATGTTCCATACCGCCGAGGCGCACAAGGCGCCAGGGCTGGGCTTCCTGCCCAATGACTGGCTCGACGGCGAACTGATTGCCAGCGCGCTGCGCGGGCTGGGCCGCCAGCCCGGCAACCATTTCCTGGCCAGCGGCACGCCGCAGGGGTTCCTGCCGCTGCGCCAGCAGTTGCGCACCCGGCTGGAAGAACTGGAGATCGGTGCCAGCGCCGAGCAGATCGTGCTGACCTCGGGCATCACCCAGGCCCTGGACCTGATTGCGCGGCTCTACCTGCAGCCCGGCGACACGGTGCTGGTGGGCGATCCGGCCTGGTTTGTGATGTTCGGCCGCTTTGCCGCGCAGGGCGCCCAGGTGATCGGGGTGCCGTACACCGCCGAAGGGCCGGACTTGGAGGCGCTGGAGCGCATCGTGCAGGCACGGCGGCCCAAGCTGTTCGTGATCAACTCGGTGCTGCACAACCCCACCGGCACCTCGCTGTCGGCGGCCAAGGCCTTCCAGCTGCTGCGCCTGGCCGAGCAGTACGACTTCCTGATCGTCGAGGACGATATCTACTGCGACCTGTGCCCGCCCGGCCACGCCGCCACCCGGCTGGCCAGCCTGGACCAGCTGCGCCGGGTGATCTACCTGGGCAGCTTTTCCAAGACGCTGGCGGCCAACCTGCGCGTGGGCTTTATCGCCGCGCACCCGGAGATGGCGTCGGCGCTGACCGACAGCAAGCTGCTGGCGGGGCTGGCCACGCCGGAGATCAACGAGCGCGTGCTGTACAAGGTGCTGACCGAGGGCCACTACCGCAAGCATGTGGAGCGCGTGCGCACCCGGCTGGACCGCGCCCGCGACGAGACCCGGCGCGAGCTGGAGCACCTGGGCCTGCGCCCCTTTCCCGGCCAGCACGCCGGCATGTACCTGTGGGCCGATACCGGCCGCGACACCAACGCGATCGCCACCGCGGGGCATGAAGAGGGCTACCTGTTCGCCCCGGGCAGCCTGTTCTCGCCGTCGCAGATGCCATCGGGCTGGATGCGCTTCAACGTTGCCAGCAGCGGCCACCCGGACATGCTGGCCTTCCTGGCGCGCCAGCTCGAGCGCCTGTAAGTCACATCCCGGCAGCACCCGGGCCTTGAAAAATGGCCCGGGCGGCCCTATGTCTGGCGGCACCGGCCACATGACCGTGGCCCCACCCACTTTCCAGATTCGCCTGTTTCCAAGAGGAGAACCATGACCGCACCGCACGAGACGATGAGCTTCCAGGCGGAAGTGAAGCAACTGCTGCACCTGATGATCCACTCGCTGTACAGCAACAAGGAAATCTTCCTGCGCGAGCTGGTCTCGAATGCTTCGGACGCCACCGACAAGCTGCGCTTCGAGGCGATTGCGAACCCGTCCCTGCTGGAAAACGACGCCGACCTGGCTATCCGCATCGAGGCCGACCCGCAGGCGCGCACGCTGACGATCACCGACAACGGCATCGGCATGAGCCGCGACGAGGCCATCCACAACCTCGGCACCATCGCCCGCTCGGGTACCAAGGAATTCTTCCAGCAGCTTTCCGGCGACCAGCAGAAGGACGCCGCGCTGATCGGCCAGTTCGGCGTGGGCTTCTACTCGGCCTTTATCGTCGCTGACAAGGTTACGGTGGAAACGCGCCGCGCCGGCCTGGGCGCCGAAGACGCAGTGCGCTGGGAAAGCACCGGCGACGGCGAGTTCACCATTGATGCCATCGCCCGCACCGAGCGCGGCACCACCATCACGCTGCACCTGCGTGAGGGCGAGGACGACTTCCTCTCGGCCTGGCGCCTGAAGGGCATCATCCAGAAGTATTCGGACCATATCTCGCTGCCGATCCGCATGCCCAAGGAGATCTGGGATGCCGAGGCCAGCGCCTACAAGCGCACCGACGAGTGGGAAAGCGTCAACCAGGCCAGCGCCCTGTGGACGCGCGCCAAGTCGGACATCACCGACGAGCAGTACACCGCCTTCTACCACCACATCGCACACGCGCACGACAACGAGGCGCCGCTGGCCTGGACCCACAACCGCGTGGAAGGCCGCAGCGAGTACACGCAGCTGCTGTACATCCCGGCGCGCGCACCGTTCGACCTGTGGGACCGCAACCACAAGGCCGGCCTCAAGCTGTATGTGAAGCGCGTCTTTATCATGGACGATGCCGACCAGCTGCTGCCCGCCTACCTGCGCTTCGTCAAGGGCGTGGTCGATTCGGCCGACCTGCCGCTGAACGTGTCGCGTGAACTGCTGCAGGAAAGCCGCGACGTAAAGGCGATCCGCGAAGGCTGCACCAAGCGTGTGCTGTCGATGCTCGAGACACTGGCGGATAGCGATGACGAAGCCGAACGCGCCAAGTACACCACCTTCTGGCAGCAGTTCGGCCAGGTGCTCAAGGAAGGCATGGGTGAAGACCCGGCCAACCAGGAGCGCATCGCGAAGTTGCTGCGCTTTGCCTCGACGCACAACGACACCGCCGAGCAGAGCGTGGCGCTGGCGCAGTACGTCAGCCGCATGAAGGAAGGCCAGGACAAGATCTACTACGTGACCGCCGACACCTGGGCTGCCGCGAAGAACAGCCCGCATCTGGAAGTGTTCCGCAAGAAGGGCATTGAAGTCCTGCTGCTGACCGACCGCGTGGACGAGTGGATGCTGTCCTTTGTACGCGAGTTCGACGGCAAGGAACTGGTCTCGGTGGCCCGCGGCGACCTCGACCTGGGCAAGCTCGCCGACGAAGCCGAGAAGGCCGAACAGGAAAAGGCTGAGAACGACTGGAAGGACGTGGTCGCCCGCGCCAAGGCTGTGCTCGACGGCAAGGCCAAGGACGTGCGCGTGACGCTGCGCCTGACCGACTCCGCCTCGTGCCTGGTTTCGGACGAAGGCGACATGAGCGGCTACCTGCAGCGCATGCTGAAGCAGGCAGGCCAGAAGGCGCCGGACGCGCAGCCGATCCTGGAGCTGAATCCGGACCACGCGCTGGTGAAGAAGCTACGCGACCTGCCGGAAGGGGATGCATTCGGCGATCGCGTGCAGGTGCTGTTCGACCAGGCGCTGCTGGCCGAAGGCGGCATGCTGGACGATCCGGCTGCATATGTGCAGCGCGTCAACAAGCTGCTGGCCTGACGCCCCGGCTGCCCTCGCCGCGCAGGCGGCGGGGGATTCCTATCTCAATGTGTTGTAACGGAGCGCGTGACCGATGACGCTGAAGCGGTGCTTCCCGCCTGTCGTTGACGCGGGCACGCGCATCCTTGTTCTTGGCAGCCTGCCGGGCGAGGCGTCACTGGCGCAAAGCCAGTATTACGCGCACCGGCAGAATCAGTTCTGGCGCCTGACCGGCGATGTTCTGGGCGAAGACCTGGTCCATATGGACTATGCCGCGCGGCTGCAAACGCTTCTGGCGCATCACGTCGGTCTGTGGGACGTGGTGGCGCAAGCGAAGCGTGAGGGCAGCCTGGACAGCAACATCCGGGATCACGCCGGCAACGACCTGGCCAGCCTGATCGAATCACTACCCAGGCTGGCTGTCATCGCCTTCAATGGCGGCACTGCTGCGCGTATCGGTTTGAAGGTGCTCGGGCAGCATGACGACCATCACCGGATCATCAAGCTTCCATCCAGTAGTCCCGCTCATACCTTGTCCTACCCGGAAAAGCTGCGCGCCTGGCAGGCATTGCAGGCGTGGCTGCCTGTCAAGCCGCCTCTGGCATAGCTCGTTCACGCACCCACGTTACCTGGGCATCCCTTCATACATGCCGGTGACGTCATCCATCACCTGAAGAATACGCTCGCTGGTCGTGGCGATGTTTCTCAACTGTTCCGCGCGACTGACCCCGGTCTGATTGAGTGCCTCTTCAAAGAACAGCCACTGAGAGCCGGCAAGCAGCAGTTCGCGACGGATTGCCTCGGTGTTTTGCGGCGCCGAGGTGAGAAGCTCCTGCGCGGCTGCGAATTCCCTGGTAGCCGTGTCCAGATCCTGCGCCATCTGGGGGGAGGTAATGCCCCAGGCGCGGAACATGCTGATCTTGGCGATTCTCTGCGAGAGCATCCGCTGGCGGCCGGCAACGTTGATCAGCTTGCCCGTCGCGGTGCCGGAGTGTTTCTCGAGCAGAAGGGTTCCCTGTTGCGCAAGCTTCAGCACATCCTCGCTCATTTTAGCGATGGTTTTCGCGCTATCGGGATTCGGATCGCCGCCGGACAGCAACTGTCTATAGGGAATCCATGTCTGCTCGAGCCTGGCGTAGGTGTCCTTGATCTCCGGCGTGGGCGCGAACGCCTTTAGCTCCATGAGCTGCTTGTCGAAGAGCGCCACGGACTGCTCAAGAATCTTCTTCGAACGTTCGACTTCAACGCCGAGGCCAGCCTGGCAGTAAGCCTTGGCCATGCGCTGAGACAGCATGCGCTGGCGGCCCGCCTTGTTGATCGCCGCGTTGATCGTCAGTGTTTCGGCGCAAGCGCTCCCGGCCAGGGCCAGCGCCAGGACACTGCAGGCAATCAGGCAGAAGGAACAGAGGTAACGTTTCAAGGGCGTCTCCGCATCAAACTCTGGTTGATCCTTTGGGCGCATCGTTCGAGCCGACGACGTGGCGGATCAGCTGATCCATTTCCTTGATGATGTCCGCAAGCACCTGCGTGATCACCGAGAACTCCCTGCCGTACTCTCCCGCCCGCGCAGCCGAGATGCGCGCATTCATTGCGACGATGTTCGCCTGCATCGAAATACCGCTGAGGCGATCGGCGAGGTCGGTCTGGCGTTTGCGCACAGCGAGCTCGCAACGGTGCATTTCCTCCTGGTAGGCCTGCGTGACGGTCTGCAGCAGCTCAAGTATTGGCGTGGCCTGCGTCACAAGCACATCGAGGGATGACGCTTGCCGGCTGGCGTCGGCCAGGGGTGGGTCTATCGCTGTTCTGACCCGGGCGATGAATTCACGGATACGCGCGTCAGCGCGCGCACTGCCAAAGTACAGTTGCTGCAAGGCGCCGGAGAATGTGCCGGGGAAACGCTCATTGCCCATCACGAGATCCGAATGCGCCGACTCGAACATTGACAGGCACTTGCGTGCGATATCGAGCGCCGCAGCGTCCCCCCGCGAAGCGAGCAACAACTGGAGGACGATCCGTTGCGACAGCATGCGCTGCCTTCCGGAAAGGTTGATCAATGCGCCGATGGTCTCGGCGGACACTTCGGTCTCGGGTGACTGAGTAGAGAGAGCGTTCATGCCATGCCTTGCAGGTAGTGTCGACGCAGACGCAAACCGCGCTGTCCGGCAAAGCAAAAGCGCCCCGAAGCGAGATGCCTGCGAACCGGTTGTCCGGTTCGCGGTCCATTCGCTTCGGGGCGTCGTTGCCCGGGATGCTCCTTTTCGGAGCATGTCATCGCGACTTGCCAGCTTGTTTCAAGGCCGCCGTTGGCCTGTGTGACCGCGTCGCAATATCTATGCCATAGCTCATGGAAGTTGCATCAGGCTTCCTTCGGCGGCACCTTCCTCGTGCTGCTGCAGCAGCCAGTCGCGAAACACCTTCAGCGCCCGCATCTGTGCCGACGCCGGCGGATACACCAGGTAATAGCCCTTCGGATGCTGCCAGGTTGCATCGGAAAGGCGCTCCAGCTTGCCGGAGGCCAGCAGGTCCCCGGTCATGTAGGCGGGCAGCAGCGCCACGCCCATCCCCGCCACGGAGGCATTCAACGCCATCGACATCACCTCGTAGCGCGGCCCTTGGTGGCCCGGGCTGGCTTCGATGCCTTGCTGTGCGAACCAGCCTTCCCATGCGTCGGGCAGCGTCAGGTGCTGGATCAGCGCGGACCGCGGCGTGCCGGCGCCGATCGCCTGGCCATGCGTGGCCACCCATGACGGCGCGGCATAGGGCGACAGCTGCAGCGGCACCACGAATTCGTTATGCAGGCCCGGCCGCTGGCCGTCACCGAACTCCAGCGAGGCATCCACGGCCGCGGTGCTGAAGTCAACCGGACCCACGCGCGTGCGCAGGTTCAGGGTGATCTCGCCGTGCGCGCGCGTAAAGGCGGGCAGGCGCGGAATCAGCCAGTAGCTGCCCAGCGACGCACCCACCGAGAGCGACAGGGCGCCGCCCCTGCCCTTGAGGGCCATCACGTTCATGGTGGCACGCTCCAGTTGCCGCAGCAGCGGTGCAATTTCAGCCAGGTATTCGCGCCCCGCATCGGTGAGCGCCATGGCGTCGCGCCGCCCGGCGAAAAGCGGTACGCCGAGGCGCTCCTCCAGCGTCTGGATCTGGCGGCTCACCGCGCCTTGCGTCAGGCTCAGCTCGCGCGCGGCGGCAGTGAAGGAGCGCAGCCGCGCGCTTGCCTCAAAGCACATCAGGGACTGGGTGGATGGTGCGCGAAACATGAAATAAGCACAGGAAGGCACGAGGACTTTGCTTGCAGTCCGGTGATCGTAGCAGAACGATCATGAGGAAAGCTCATGCTTATCGCAGTAAAAGTGGTTTGCCAGGCCATGGCCGCGGATCGGATTATCACGGCATGACTTCCTGACAGTGCCTCGCCACGCGGCAAGGGGCATGTCCGAACCTGGCGGACTGACTGATGTTTGATCTCATTATCGAAGGCGGCACCGTGATCGACGGCACGGGTGCGCCCAGGAAGGACTGCGACATCGGCGTCCGCGCAGGCCGGATTGCCGCACTCGGCGACCTGCGCAGCGCCGTAGCGAGCGCCCGCCAGGACGCGTCCGGCCGCATCGTCGCTCCCGGCTTCATCGATGTGCACACCCACGACGATCGCCTGCTGCTCGATGCGCCGCAGGGGGCGCATCCCAAGCTGTCGCAGGGCATTACCACGGTGATCACCGGCAACTGCGGCATCAGCCTGGCGCCGCTGCTGACGGATAACCCGCCAGCACCGCTGGACCTGCTGGGCGACGACGCCTGGCGCTTCGAGCGTTTTGCCGGCTACCTCGACGCACTGGAGGCCGGGGGGCCGGCGCTCAACGCGGCCTGCCTGGTCGGCCATTCGACATTGCGCGTGCGCCATATGGGCAGGCTCGACCGGCCGGCCACCGGGCGCGAAGCCGAGCGCATGGCGCGGGACCTGGCCGAGGCGCTGGAGGCGGGTGCCATCGGCATGTCGACGGGCCTTTACTATCCGCCGGCGCGCGCCGCCACGGCCGACGAGGTGATCGCCGTGGGCGCGCCACTGGCGGATGCCGCGGGCATCATCACCATGCATATCCGCGACGAGGGCGACGCCATCGAAGACGCCATGCGCGAGGCGCTGCATATCGGGCGCGAACTGGGCATCGACACCGTGCTGTCGCACCACAAGCTGGTCGGTCGCAGCAACCACGGCCGCTCGGTGCAGACGCTTGCCATGCTGGAGCAGGCCGCGCGCGAGCAATCGGTGTGCATCGACTGCTACCCCTACAACGCTTCGTCGACGATGCTGCTCGCATCGCGCGTGCGCCAGTCCGACGATGTGCTCGTGACCTGGTCCAGGTCCGACCCGTCCGCGGCGGGCAAGTCGCTGTTCAGGCTCGCGCGCGAACGCAATCTCGACCCGGAGGCACTGGCGCAGGCGCTGACGCCGGCCGGCGCGGTGTATTTCGCCATGAGCGAGGACGACGTCGAACGCATCCTGGCGCACCCGCTCACCATGATCGGCTCCGACGGCCTCGCCCACGATCAGAGCCCGCACCCGCGCCTGTGGGGCAGTTTCCCGCGCGTGCTGGGGCATTACGCGCGCCGGCGCGGACTGTTTTCGCTGGAAACGGCGGTCCACAAGATGACCGGGCTGAGCGCGCGGCGCTTCGGCCTGCCGCGCCCCGGGACCATCGCGGCCGGCAATTTTGCCGACCTGGTGATCTTCGACGAGGCTCGCGTGGCTGACCGCGCTTCCTTCGAGCAACCCACTGAAGTCAGCGCCGGTATCGACGCTGTCTTCGTCAACGGGCGCCTGGCCTGGGGGCACGGCCGCAGCTGGGATGTCCATGCCGGGCATGTGATCCGCCGCCGCGCCGGCGCGGGCCAGGATTGAAGCGCCGCCAGGCACGCACTGGTTCGAACGCGCCCCCAAAGCCGATCCACCCCACGATCCCATCCAATACACAAAGGAGACAGGTGAAGCATCCCGACAACCTGGGCGCGCCGGGCGCCCATCCGGCGGCGCCCGCGCCGCTCTATTCACGGCCGCGCAAGACGTTCCTGCTCGCCATGCTGTTGCTGTCATGGATTCTCGGCAATGCCGACCGCATGGCGATGAGCGTGTCGATCGTCCCGATCCAGAATGAATTCAGCCTCGACGCGCGTTCGGCCGGCCTGCTGCTGAGCGCCTTCTATGTGAGCTACGCGCTCATGCAGCTCGCCGCTGGCTGGCTCGGAGACCGCTTCGGTGCGCGCATCATCCTGGTGTTCTCGGTGGCATGCTGGTCGGTCTTCACCGGGGCCACCGGCATGGCCACCACCTTTGCCATGCTGTTCGTGGTCCGCGTGCTGTTCGGCATCGGCGAGGGCGGCTTCGCGCCGGCCAGTTCGGTGACCATTGCCGAGGCCTTTCCCAAGCCTGAGCGCGCGCGCGCCAAGTCGCTGGTGATCGGGGCTTCGTTCCTCGGCAGCGCGATCGGCTCGGGTGCCATCGCCGCGCTGATCCACAGCCATGGCTGGCGCTTTGCCTACCATGTCTTCGGCCTGTTCGGGATCCTCGTGGCGGTGGTGCTGTGGTTTGCCGTCAAGCGTCCGCCGCGGCGCCCGAAGCAGGCGGGCAAGGCAGCATTCAGCGCGCTGCTGCGCTCGCTGGTGCTGCGCAAGACCATGCTGATCTTCTTCTTTGCCAACATCGTGTACGTGGCGCTGGTGTCGTGGATGCCGTCCTTCCTCATCCGAGTGCGCCACATCGACATCCTGCACGCCGGCATCGCCTCGGTGGTGCCCTATGTGGTGGCCTTTGCCTGCCTGCTCTTGGTGGGCTGGCTGCTCGACAAGGTCGGCCAGGGCCGCGAACGCGTGTTCATGGCGGTCGGCGCCACCGCCATGGCCGTCTTCATCGCGCTGATGGCCTATGCCGAATCGCTGCCGGCGATGCTCACGCTGTGGAGCTTGCGCTGATGGGCTACACGGTGGTGTATGGCACGGTCTTTGCCATCCCGCTCAAGCATATTCCGGATGAATCGGTGGGCTCGGCCGCCGGCATCATCAACTTCGGCGGCCAGCTCGCAGCGGCCATTTCGCCGGCGCTGATCGGCGTGCTGATGGACGTGGTGCCCGGCTCCTACGTGCTGCCCTACGCGGCACTGCTGGTGTCCGCCCTGGGCGCGCTGGCGGTGGCGCTCACGTGGCGCCCGGGCAGCCATGCCAGCGGCGGGTCTGGCGAGGCCGCCGGCGTGGCTGCCTGAGCCGCAGAACAACAGGAGGCGCACGGATGAACGGTTCCCGTCCCGTCCTGATGCTGCTGCCCGGGCTGCTGTGCGACCATGCTGCGTGGGCCGGGTCCGCGCAGCGGCTGGCGGCGCTTGCGGACTGCCGCATTGCGTCGTGGGGCATGCTTGACAGCATCGAGGCCATGGCGTCGCACCTGTTGGCCAGCGTGCCGGAGCCGCGCTTTGCGCTGGCCGGCCATTCGATGGGCGGCCGTGTCGCGCTGGAAGTCATGCGCCAGGCGCCGCACCGCGTGGAACGGCTGGCCTTGCTCGACACCGGCTTCCAGCCGCTGCCGCCAGGCCCGCCGGGCGGCAGGGAGAGCGAAGCGCGCGGCGCACTGCTGGCTCAGGCGCGCAGTGTGGGCATGCGGGCGATGGGGCGCAGTTGGGCCACAGGCATGGTGCATCCCGATCGCGTCGGCTCGCCGCTGTTCGATGAGATTCTCGACATGATCGGGCGCAGCACCCCCGCACAGTTTGCCGCGCAGGTGCGGGCGTTGCTCGGACGCCCGGACGCATCGGCGCTGCTGGCGGCCATTACCAGCCCGACGCTGCTGCTGTGCGGCCGCCAGGATCACTGGAACCCCCTGGACAGCCACGTGGACATGCGCGAGCGGATCCCGGCGGCGCGGCTTGAAGTGATCGAGGATGCGGGACACATGATCACCATGGAAGCGCCGCAAGCGGTGGCCGAGGCTATCGCCGCATGGCTGACGGAGGATTCCGCGGCGATCCGGCGCGACCCCGGTGGGGCCTGACGCGGCCCGCAGCCAGCCAACGGTTTCGCAAATCGCCGGTATTGAATTCACCGGTGCGCATGTGACGCATGCCGGATTGCCGTGGGCCATGGCGCACCTATACTGGAGTCGAGCGACGAATCATTCGAAACCGGGGGTATCGGTCGCTGCTTGTTGTGCGCCTTGCGGGCTCGCACTTTCGGACGCATGGCGATGACGCATCGGAAGTGAGCGCCTTAGCCGGCAACTATGCTGGCAAGGAGGCAATCATGTTCAAGCATCTCCTGCTGGCGGTCGATGGCTCCGACCTGTCTGAATCGGCGTTCCGCAAGGCTCTCACGCTGGCGCGGGAAATGGGGGCGCGTACCACCGCGGTGCGGGTCTGTCCGAACTACCACGTCCTGACCTACCAGGTCGAGATGCTGGAGGAAACCCGCGAAACCTACGTGAAGCAAGCCTGGGAAGACGCGACCCGCTACCTGCGCGGACTGGCCGACGAGGCCGGCGCCGCGGGCGTGCCCTGTGAAACGGCATACGTCGTCAATGACCATCCCTACGAGGCAATCATCAAGACGGCCGAGGAAAAGGGCTGCGACCTGATCGTGATGGCTTCGCACGGGCGGCGCGGGGTCCAGGGCATGCTGATCGGCAGCGAAACCCTGAAGGTGCTGACCCACAGCAAGATTCCGGTACTCGTCTACCGGTAGTGCTGCGGACCGCGGCGGCGGCCACTGCCTGGGGTGCGCGCCGGCTGCAGAGCCGGCGCCGCCCGGGCTGTTTTTTTGCCGCGGGCGGTGGCTTCTGGCATCCTGACTGCCTGTCCCGATGCCCGGCCTGCCCGGAACACTGCCATGCCACTTTCCGACTGGACCCATGAGGCCATCCGCAAGATCGATGCGGATTTCAACCGCTCCGCCGACACCCACCTGATCCCGCTGGACCTGCCGGGCTACCCTGACATCCGCGTCTATTTCAAGGACGAGTCCAGCCATCCGACCGGCAGCCTCAAGCACCGGCTGGCGCGGTCGCTGTTCCTGTACGCGCTGTGCAATGGCTGGCTGCATGATGGCAGCACGGTGGTGGAGGCATCCAGCGGCTCGACGGCAATCTCCGAGGCTTACTTTGCGCGGCTGCTCGGGCTGCCGTTCGTGG
Source organism: Cupriavidus sp. GW821-FHT07C08 (assembly GCF_059419025.1). Taxonomy (NCBI): domain Bacteria; kingdom Pseudomonadati; phylum Pseudomonadota; class Betaproteobacteria; order Burkholderiales; family Burkholderiaceae; genus Cupriavidus; species Cupriavidus sp. GW821-FHT07C08. Next base: position 101,348 of record NZ_JBWKQZ010000003.1, on the reverse strand, counting down.
CGGTGATCCCGGCGGGCACCTCGCGCGCCAAGATCGAGGCGATCGAGTTCTACGGCGGGCACTGCCACCTGGTGGACAGCCCGTCCGAGATCTACGCCGCCTCGCGCCGCATCGCGCAGGAGACGGGCGGGCATTTCATGGACCAGTTCACCTACGCCGAGCGCGCCACCGACTGGCGCGCCAACAACAATATCGCCGAGTCGATCTTCAAGCAGATGGCGCATGAAGAGCATGCGGTGCCGGCCTGGCTGGTATCGAGCGGCGGCACCGGCGGCACCATCGCCACGCTGGGGCGCTATGTGGCCTATCGCCGCCACCAGACCCGCGTGCTGTGCGCGGACCCGGAGAACTCGGTGTTCTTCGACTACTTCCGCAGCTGCCTGGAGGGCAAGCCGCAGCCGGACCTGACCCTGGCCGAGGGCTCGCGCATCGAAGGCATCGGCCGGCCGCGCGTGGAGCATTCGTTTATCCCGACCTGCATCGACGCCATGCTGAAGGTGCCGGATGCGCTCTCGTTCGCGGCCATGCGCTACCTCGCCGGGCGCTTCGGGCGCCGCGTGGGCGGGTCCACCGGCACCAATTTCGTCGGCGTGCTGTACCTGGCCCAGCAGATGCACGCGGCGGGTGAGGGCGGCGCCATCGTCAGCCTGCTGTGCGACAGCGGCGAGCGCTACGGCAACACCTATTACGACGATGCCTGGTACAGCGCACAGGGCATTGCGATCGAGGCGGCCGATGCGCTGGTGGCGCGCGCGGTCAATGGCGAGGCCGTGCTGACGTCGCAGGCGGTGGCGGGGCTGCAGTCGGCCGGCGCCGGCATTCCGGCGGGCGGCTGAAACCCGTCGCCCTGCCTTTCTGTCACAATGCCGGCGGCCGGCGCGCCGGCCATTGATTCAAAGGTGAATTCCCTATGCGTATCTTCGGCATCAGCATCCATATCATCGTCGCACTGTTCTTTGCGGTGCACGCGGTGCGCACGCACCAGAACATGTACTGGCTGCTGATCCTGTTCCTGTTCCCGGGGCTGGGCAGCGTGGTGTATTTCTTCGCGATCTACCTGCCCGGGCTGCGCCAGTCGCGCGGCGCGCGTGCGGCCACGCGTGCCATCACGCAACTGGTCGATCCGAACCGCGCGGTGCGCGAGGCCCGCTCAGACTTTGACCGCGCCCCGACGGTGGCGCACCGCATGCGCCTGGGCGCCGCGCTGCTGGCGGCCGGGCAGCCGTCGGAAGCCCTGCAGCACTACCAGGCAGCGGCCAACGGACCGTTTGCGACCGATCCGGCGCTGCTGCAGGGACTGGCACAGGCGCAGTTCGCCACCAACGATGCCGCCGGCGCGCTGGCAACGCTGGAGAAGCTGTTCGCCGCCAATCCGCAGTCGCGCCAGCAGCCCGATCCGGCCCTGCTGTTTGCGCGTGCGCTGGCGGCCACCGGCGCATCCGGCACGCGGGCCGCGTTCGAGCAGGCGCTGACCAGCGCCAGCGATGCCGCGCCGCGCTGCCTCTTCGCCGACTGGCTGGCGGCGCAGCCCGACGCCGCCGACCGCGAGCGCGCGCAGCAGCTCTATGCCGATATCGTCCACGACGCCCGCCACTGGCCGCGCCACGCCCGCGAACACAACCGCGAATGGCTGCAGCGCGCGCAGTCGGCGCTGGGCAAGTAATCCGCGTTTCTCCCCATCCATGCCGGAACGGGTGCTGAACGCCTTTCTCGACAACATGACCCTACTGAAACGCAAATCGATTGAAGCCGTGGCCTCGCGCCGTCCGGCACGTGGCATCCGCACCCGTGGCGAGGCGCCGGCACGCGAAGAAAAACGCATGACCCCGCGCTTCGCGCCGGTGACCTTCTCGGAAATGGAAGGGGTGCGCTACCTGCACTTCGGCACCGAGTGGGTGCAGGGCGCGATGCGCCTGCGCAAGCCCGATGCGATCGAACTGGAATACGCGCAGCAGATGATGGCCTGGCTGCTGTTCCTGTCGCCATCCGTTGAAGAATTCCACGTGGTCCAGCTTGGCCTGGGCGCCGCGGCGCTGACCAAGTTCTGCCACCGCCAGTTCAGCCAGGCGCGCGTGACCGCGGTGGAGCTGAACCCCGCGGTGATCATCGCCGGGCGCAGCATGTTCGGCCTGCGCGAGGACGACGCGCGCCTGACCGTGCGCGAGCAGGATGCCTGGGACTACGTCATGGACGGCACCCACGCCGGCGCCATCGACGTGCTGCAGGTGGACCTGTACGACGCCACCGCGCGCGGCCCGGTGCTGGACACCACCGCGTTCTACCGCGCCTGCCGCCGCACGCTGAAGGCACCCGGGGTGATGACCATCAACCTGTTCGGCGACCACGACAGCTTTCCGAAGAATATCGAACGCATCTGCGATGCCTTCGACAACCGCGTGCTGGTGTTCCCGGAAGTGCATGACGGCAACATCATCGCGATGGCCTTCAGCGGGCCGGGTATCGATGTGTCGTGGGAAGCGCTGGAGGGGCGTGCCGAGGTGGTGGAAAAGACCACCGGCCTGCCGGCGCGCGACTGGGTGCAGAAACTGCGCGCGGCGAATGCGCGGCAGGAAGAGCGGTTGAAGATCTGAGGAACTGCCGCTCTCCCGCTGCGCGGGAGAGCGGCTGCAGGCAGCCCCGCGCTCACTCCTTGTGGAAGAACTGCGCCAGCGACCACTCGTCGGTGCGCGCCTCGTACTTCAGTCCCTTCTTCATCGCCCACATCGCCAGCTGGCTGTGCGACGGAATGATCGCGTGGTCGGCCAGCGCAAACTTGGCCGCGGTGCGGGCATTCTCCTCACGCGCCTTGTCGCTGCTGACGGTGGTCAGCGATTTCTCGATCAGCTGGTCCAGTTGCGGGTTGCTGTACTTGCCCCAGTTCCAGGTGCCATAGCCGGTCTTGGGGTTGGGCGTGCCGGTAATCGAGCGCAGTGCCACGTCGGCCGCGGCCGAACCCCAGCCCAGCATCTGGAAGGCGAACTCGCCCTGGCGTGCGCGCGTGAAGTAGGCCGCCACCGGCAACGTCTCCACCTTGGTCTGGATGCCGATGCGCGTCAGCATGCTGGCGGTGGCCTGCGCCACCGCGGCGTCGTTCAGGTAACGGTTGTTGGTGGCGTGCAGCGTCAGGCCGAAGCCGTCGGGGTAGCCTGCGGCGGCCAGCAGCTTTTTCGCGCCTTCCGGGTCATAGGCTTCAGGCTTGGTGCCGGGATGCCCGAAGATCTGCGGCGAGACGATCGACGAGGCCGGCACCGCCAGCCCTTCCATGATGCGGCTGACGATGGCGTCGCGGTTCAGCGACTTGCTGATTGCGGCGCGCACGCGTGCGTCCTTGAACGGGTTCTTGCCCAGCGGCTTGCCGGCCTTGTCGGTGACAAAGGGCGGGTTGTCGCGCGACTGGTCCATCTGCCAGAAGATGGTGCGCCACGACACCTGCTGCTCGATCTTGAACTTCGGGTTCTGCTTTAGCTTGGCGACGTCGGCCGATGGCACGCTCTCGATCACGTCGACATCGCCCGCCAGCAGCGCGGACGAACGCGCGCCGTTGTCGGTGATGATGCGGAAGATGGCGCGGTCCCACTCGGGCTTGGGGCCCCAGTAGTTCGGGTTGCGCTCCATCACGATTTCCTGCCCGCGCGCAAAGCGCACGAACTTGAACGGGCCGGTGCCGATCATGACTTTGCCCGAATCAAAGTCCGCCTGCGTCAGCGTGGCGGCGACCTTCTTCGGCATGATCGGCACGCTGTTCAGGTCGTTGGCCAGGTTGGCGTAATTGGGCACGCTCATGGTCAGGCGCACCGTCAGCGGGTCGGGCGTGTCGATGCGCGCGATCGGCTTGGTGTAGCTGGTGAACGAGCCCGGGCTGTTGACCAGCTTCTCCGGGCGCTCCAGCGAGGCCTTGACGTCCTCGCTGGTAAAGGGCGAGCCGTCGTGCCACTTCACGTTGGGGCGCAGCTTGATCTCCCAGGTGATGGCGTTGACCGGCTTCCACGACAGCGCCAGGCCGGGGATGTAGCGCGCATTCTTGTCCATGAACACCAGCGACTCGAACACATGCAGCGCGATGGCGTTGTTGGGGCCCGAGTTGTTCCAGTGCGGGTCCATCGAGGTCACGTCGGCCGCCAGGCCGATGCGCAGGTCTTCGGCGTGGGCGGCTCCCGCCGGCAGCAGCGTGAAGGCGGCGCTGCCCAGCACCAGCGCGGTGGCGGCATGGAGCACGGCGCGGCGGGCAGGGCGGCGGGGCGGACGTTGCGGCGGCAGGGCGTGGGTCGGTGTCATCTGGCTGGCTCCTCGTACGGGTCCGCGCGGGCGCGGCCGGGTTCTCAGGCGGGTTTGTCCCGCATTGTGCCGCTAAAGTGGCTTGGCTGCAGCCTTTGGCGCGGGCTGCCAAGCCGATGCGGGGCGGCGCCGTTAGAATGGCGCCCATGTTTGCCAATTCCCGCACCATTGTCTCGGCCCAGTCCGATGTCCACGAACACCTGGCCCAGCGCGTCGCGCGCCACCTGGCCGAGCCGTTCCGCAAGCCCATCGGCGAAGCCAGCCGGCGCGAGCTCGGCGCGGCGCTGCAAAGCTGGCAGCAGGCCGGCGGCGCGCCGCTGATCCTGGATGCGGGCTGCGGCGTGGGCGAAAGCACGCTGCGGCTGGCGACGGCGTTCCCGGACCACTTCGTGATCGGCATCGACCAGTCCGAGAAGCGCCTGGCCGCCGGCAAGGACTGGTGGGGCGAGGCGCCGATGCCCGCCAACTTCTGCTGGGCGCGGGCCGACCTGGTCGATGCCTGGCGGCTGCTGCAGGCCGAGGCCGTGCCGGTGGCGCGCCACTACGTGCTGTACCCGAACCCGTGGCCCAAGATCGGCCACCTGGGGCGGCGCTGGCAGGGCCATGCGGTGTTCCCGGCGCTGGCTGCCTGCGGCGACTACCTGGAGTGCCGCAGCAACTGGCGCATCTATATCGATGAGTTTGCCCAGGCGCTGGCACTGGTGGGGCGCCCGGCGCAGGTGGAGGCGTGGGCGCCGGCGCAGCCGATGACGCCGTTTGAGCGCAAGTACGGGGCATCGGGCCATGGCTTGTGGCGCTGCGTCAGCGAGCGCAAGCCTGCTTGAGCGGCTCGCCAATGAGAAACGGCCCGCGCATGCGGGCCGTCTTTTTGCCTGGCGCAGCCGGGCGCGTCAGTGGAACAGCGGCTGCTGCGTCGGCGCGTCCTCGGGCAGTTCGGCGTGCACGATCTCGCCGTTGCGGTCCGCGTACAGCGGCGTGCCGCAGTCCTCGCAGTATTCCGGATCGAACAGCGCGGCGTGGCGGAAGATGTCTTCCACGCCGGCGTTGCGCAGTTCCTCGCAGATCTGCTCGAGCGGGTTGCCCTTTTCGTCGGCATCGACCTCGCCGGCTTCGCGGCCGTAGACCGGCCACACAATGCCGTAGATCACATCCTTCTCGCCGCGCATGGTGAAGCCCACGCGGTATTCCTCGACCACTTCCTCGCCGAAGGCAGCCACCACGGCGGCCAGCTGGCCGGCGGAGATGTCGAGCGTGCCGCACAGGTAGTTGACCGCGGCGCGCACGGTCAGCGGGCGGATGCTCTTGTCGGACTCGCGGCAGGACAGGAAGAAGGCGTCGGGCAGCAGCAGCTCGAACTCGCAGCCCGGCAGCAGCAGCGCCACCGACGGCTGCACCTGGGTGCGCCATTGGTCGAGGCAGGTCGAGCGCTCGGCGTGGTGATCCTTGGCGTCTTCCTGCCAGCGGAACAGCGCCTGCTCGTGCGGGGCCACCACCACGGCCAGCAGGTAGCGCGGATCGGCCAGGATCGGCGCGGTCTCGGGCAGGTCGCGCAGGTCGACCTTGGGTACCGTGCCGGCCAGGGCGGCCGCGGCCAGCTTGTGCGTGAGCGCAAAGGTGTCGCTGTGCGTGCGCGGCAGCTGGTCGATGCTGTAGAGGTAGGGCGACAGCGAGACCTTGGTGCCGGTGGCCAGCACATGTGCCTGCAGGTGCACCGCCAGCGTCTGCGCCAGCTCCGGCTTGAGCGAGCCGGAGGGAATCGCGTAGCGCGTGTGCGCCAGGATCGGGGCGGCGATCAGCAGCGCGTCATAGCGCTGGCCGTCGACCTCGATGGTGGCGGATTCGGCGAGCGTCTCGGCCTGCTCGGCCAGTACGTCGGAGGCGTCTGCATTGTGCTTGAACAGGTGTTCCAGCGCCGCGTCGAGCGCGGTCTGGCTCCCGTTCTTCAGCAGGCGGCCCAGGCGCTGCGAGAGCCGCCGTTCCCAGTACGCGTCCTCCATGCGGCTGCCCGAAGCGTCGAGGGCGAGCGCATCGGCCACCAGACGCTCGGCGTCAGGGGAGAGTCGTGGGGAAGCCTTGGGGCGAAAACCTGCCATAGAAAGAAACCGTCCGTTTATGCGTAAAACGGTATTCTACTCGTTGCGTTGACACGCAGGCCGCTATATGCGTGCAGCCTGTGCGGACGCGCCCGGGCGTGCGGCTTATTTCTGGGCCGGAGCGGCGCCAGGGGCTGCGGGCGCGTGGCTCTCGACGCTGTGCGACTCGCCGGACATGGAAACGTCGCTGCCGCCCTTGGTCAGCAGGTAGAGGGCCGCGCCGGCAACCACGACGAATGCGATAAGGATCTTAACCATGGTGTCTCCTGATTCTGGATGATGCCGGGCGGACCCGGCTTCCGGTCGTGCGACCGCTGTTCTTGTGGAATACAGTGTGGCAGTACTGGCTTGCGTGAAACTTACACGCGCCCGACTTCGTCCGGGGTGATGCAAGGGGCGCAGGACACCAATGAAAAACGCCGCCTGCCTGGGCCCCGCAACGGGGCCAGGCAGGCGGCGTCAGCCCTGGCAGGCTGCGGGCGCCTCAGGTGGAGCTCAGGCGGCCAGCAGCTGGCGCAGCACGAACGGCAGGATGCCGCCGTGGTTGTAGTAGTCGACCTCGATCGGCGTATCGATGCGCAGCAGCACCGGCACGCGCTGCTCGTCGCCATTGGCTCGATGGATCACCAGCACCACGTCCTGCTGCGGCTTCAGGTCGCCCTCGATTCCTTCGATATCGAAGGTCTCGTTGCCGGTGATACCCAGCGTCTGAGCACTGTCGTTGCCCTTGAACTGCAGCGGCAGCACGCCCATGCCGACTAGGTTGGAGCGGTGGATGCGCTCGAAGCTGCGTGCCACCACGGCCTTCACGCCCAGCAGCTGCGTGCCCTTGGCGGCCCAGTCGCGCGACGAGCCGGTGCCGTACTCTTCGCCGCCGAACACCACCGTGGGCGTGCCCTCGGCCACGTACTTCATGGCGGCATCGTAGATCGACATTTCGTCGCCAGTGGGCTGGTGCAGCGTGATGCCGCCTTCCACGCGCGAGCCGTCGGCCGTGGGCGGGATCATCAGGTTCTTGATGCGCACGTTGGCGAAGGTGCCGCGCATCATGACTTCATGGTTGCCGCGGCGCGAACCGTAGCTGTTGAAGTCGGCCTTCAGCACGCCGTGCGACAGCAGGTACTTGCCCGCGGGCGAGGTGTCCTTGATCGATCCGGCCGGCGAGATGTGGTCGGTCGTCACCGAATCGCCGAAGATGCCCAGCGCACGCGCGCCGCGCACGCTGGCGCTGGTGGCGGCGGGCTGCATGCTGAAGTCCTGGAAGAAGGGCGGCTCGGCGATATACGTCGACTTGGGCCAGTCGTAGACCTGGCCCTTGGTGCCCTTGATGCCGGCCCACAGCTTGCTCGGCTTCTTGACCTGTTCATAGTTGCCCTTGAAGGTCTTGGCATCCATCGCGTACTTCATCAGTGCGTGGATTTCTTCCGAGGTCGGCCAGATATCGCCCAGGTAGATGTCGCGGCCCTTCTTGCCCTTGCCCACGGGCTCGGTCATCAGGTCGCGCGTGACATTGCCGGCGATGGCGTAGGCCACCACCAGCGGCGGCGAGGCCAGGAAGTTGGCACGGATGTTCGGGTGGATGCGGGCCTCGAAATTGCGGTTGCCCGACAGCACGGCAGCGGCCACGAGGTCGTTCTTGGTGATGGCCTCGTTCAGCTCGGGCGTCAGGTCGCCGGCGTTGCCGATGCAGGTGGTGCAGCCATAGGCGGTCACGCCGAAGCCCAGCTTTTCCAGGTAGGGCAGCAGGCCGGCGGCCGTCAGGTATTCCGTCACCACGCGGCTGCCCGGGGCCAGCGAGGTCTTGATGTGCGGCGCCACCGTAAGGCCGGCTTCCACCGCCTTCTTGGCCAGCAGGCCGGCGCCCAGCAGCACGCTCGGGTTGGAGGTGTTGGTGCAGGACGTGATCGCGGCGATCAGCACGTCGCCGTTCTTCACCTCGAGGCCGTCGGTGGTGGTGTAGGCGCGGTCCAGGTCGGCCGCCTCCTTGTTGAAGCCGTTCTCGGCCACCGGCTTGCTGAACAGCGAGGCGAAGGTGCTCTTGACGTTGCCGATCTCGATGCGGTCCTGCGGGCGCTTCGGGCCCGCCAGCGACGGCGCCACCGTGCCCAGGTCCAGCGTCACCACCTTGCTGTAGTCGATCTCGCCGGCCTTGGGAATGCCGAACATCTTTTGTGCGCGGAAATAGCCCTCGAACGCGGCGATTTCCTCTTCGGTGCGGCCGGTGCCCTTGAAGTAGTCGATGGTCTTCTCGTCCACCGGGAAGAAGCCCATGGTGGCGCCGTATTCCGGCGCCATGTTGCCGATGGTGGCGCGGTCGGGCAGGGCCAGGCTGGCGGTGCCTTCGCCGAAGAACTCGACGAACTTGCCGACGACCTTTTCCTTGCGCAGCATCTCGGTGATGGTCAGCACCAGGTCGGTGGCGGTGACGCCTTCGCGCAGGCGGCCCTTCAGCTCCACGCCAACCACGTCCGGCGTCAGGAAATAGACCGGCTGGCCCAGCATGCCGGCCTCGGCCTCGATGCCGCCGACACCCCAGCCCACCACGCCGATGCCGTTGATCATGGTGGTGTGGGAGTCAGTGCCGACCAGGGTGTCCGGGTAGTAGACGCCGTCCTTCTTGTGCACGCCACGGGCCAGGTATTCCAGGTTGACCTGGTGCACGATGCCGAAGCCCGGCTGCACCACGCCGAAGGTATCGAACGCCTGCATGCCCCACTTCATGAACTGGTAGCGCTCGTTGTTGCGCTGGAATTCCAGCTGCATGTTCAGGTCCAGCGCCTTCTTTTCGCGGAAATGGTCGACCTGCACCGAGTGGTCGACCACCAGGTCCACCGGCACCAGTGGCTCGATCTTCTTGGGGTTCTTGCCCATCTTCTCGGCGACGTTGCGCATCGCGGCCAGGTCGGCCAGCAGCGGCACGCCGGTAAAGTCCTGCAAGACCACACGGGCCACCACGAAGGGAATTTCGTCGACGCGCTCGGCGTTCGGCTTCCAGTTGGCAAGTTGCCTGACGTGCTCTTCGGTGACCTTCTTGCCGTCGCAGTTTCGCAGCACCGATTCCAGCACCACGCGGATCGACACCGGCAGTCGCCCGATTGCCACGTCCAGCTCCTCGCCCAACTGGGGCAGGGAGTAATACTGGCCCTTGCCGGAAGAGCCGATCTTGAATTCTTTTAGCGTGTTCTTGAGGTTGTGGGGCATTGCCGTACTCCGATCGAAGGATGATGCGATGGCATTTGGCTCGGACCTGAATCAAGACCCCGGTGCGCTGCCGCGGCATTTGACCGCGGTCCGAGGCCGGCAGCGCACTGCAACTGCATACTCTAACCGCCGCGCGGCTTTGGCGCCACCCGGCTCGGCATCCCGCCGGCCGCAACGACACCGGCCCGACAGCATGCCCGCGCGGGATTGACCGCCCGGCAAGGCAAAAAAGGGCGCTGGCGGCCGGAATTCAGCGGCCGCCAGCGCCCCGGTACGGACTTACTGCTTGGGCGCTGCGGATTGCTGGGCGCCTTCCGGCACCTGCGTCGGGCCGCCCGGGGGCGTGACCAGCAGCGGGGTGGTGGCCGGGGCGCGCAGGCCGCCGGCCTGGGTCGGGGCTGCGGCGCCGGCCTGCATGGCGGCGCTCTGGCAGTCGTCGGCCAGGCGCTGGCCCAGGTTCTTGTTGAACAGCATGGCCTTGCTCGGGATCACCACCAGGTCCAGGCCGGTGCGGGCGTCGTAGTAGCGGTCGGCGCCGGTCACCGTGGGCTGGCGCGGCAGCTTGTAGTCACGGCCTTGCCAGTGCACGGTCAGGACCTCGTCGCGCAGCATGTCGCCGGCGATATACAGGTTGTTGCCCAGTTCACACTGCCATTTTTCGCCGTTCGGCGTGACCGCGGCAGCAGCGCCGGCCGCCGCGGCGGTCCCGGCAGCTGCCTTCTTCTTGCTCGAAGCCTTCTTGGTGGTGGTCTTCTTGGCAGGTTCCTGCGCCATCACGGCGGTGGCGGTGGTCAGGCTGAATGCGCCGATGCAGGCGGCAAGGACAAGATGTTTCATTTTGTGAGTGCCTTTCGGATACTGAAATCGATTTATGTTTCATTCGCCGCCTTCAAATCGGGCGGCGCCGGGACAAATTCCGCCGCTATTCTCTACGATTTGCCCAGGGCGGCGTAGTGCTCTGGTCTTTGGTTACATTATCGAAGGGGGCTAGTTGGCCCGGCTTCACTTGCGCTTGCCAATCGGCACAAACTTCAGGTTTTCCGGGCCGGTGTAGTTGGCACTCGGGCGGATGATTTTGTTGTCGATGCGCTGCTCGATAATGTGCGCGGCCCAGCCCGAGGTACGCGCGATCACAAACAGCGGCGTGAACATCGCTGTCGGCACGCCCATCATGTGGTAGCTCACCGCGCTGAACCAGTCCAGGTTCGGGAACATCTTCTTGATGTCCCACATCACCGTTTCCAGGCGCTCGGCGATGTCGAACATCTTCATCGAGCCGGCATCCTTCGACAGCTTCTTCGCCACTTCCTTGATCACCTGGTTGCGCGGGTCGCCGGTGGTGTACACCGGGTGGCCGAAGCCGATCACGACTTCCTTGTTCCCGATGCGGCGGGTGATGTCTGCCTGGGCCTCGTCGGGGTTGTCGTAGCGCTTCTGGATCTCGAACGCGACTTCGTTGGCGCCGCCGTGCTTGGGGCCGCGCAGCGCGCCGATGGCGCCGCTGATCGACGAATACATGTCCGAGCCCGTGCCGGCGATCACGCGGGCGGCGAAGGTCGAGGCGTTGAACTCATGCTCGGCGTACAGGTTCAGCGACGTGTTCATGGCACGCTCCCACAGTGCCGACGGCTTCTCGCCGTGCAGCAGGTGCAGGAAGTGGCCACCGATGGAGTCATCGTCGGTTTCCACCTCGATACGGCGGCCGTTGTGGCTGTAGTGATACCAGTACAGCAGCATCGAGCCCAGGCTGGCCATCAGGCGGTCGGCGATGTCGCGCGCGCCCGGGGTGTTGTGGTCTTCCTTCTCCGGCAGCACGGTGCCCAGCACCGACACGCCGGTGCGCATCACGTCCATCGGGTGGGCGCTGGCGGGCACCCATTCGAGCGCGGCCTTCACATTGGCGGGCAGGCCGCGCAGGCTCTTGAGCTTGGCCTTGTAGGCGGCCAGTTCGGATTTGGTCGGCAGCTTGCCGTGCACCAGCAGGTGGGCGATTTCCTCGAACTCGCAGGTCTCGGCGATGTCGAGGATATCGTAGCCGCGGTAGTGCAGGTCGTTGCCGGTGCGGCCGACGGTGCACAGCGCGGTATTGCCGGCGGTCACGCCCGACAGGGCGACGGATTTCTTGACCCGGGGCGCGGCTGGCTCGCTGCCCGTGGCGTCGGGTGCGGCGGCGGGTGCGGCGAACTTCGAGGCGGACATCCGTGTCTCCTTGGGCGCTGCCCTGTTTGTTTTTTGGTATGGGTATCGGCTTCAGGCGAAGAACAGCGCTTCCACATTGGCCGGCAGCGGCGTGCCGGTGGCCTGCGCGCGCTGCAGCAGCGACCAGTAGTAGCGGTAGCTGGCGCGGTCGTGCAACTGGCCGTCGTGGCGGATCGGGGCCCAGTTGTTCTCGTGCGCCGCCAGCAGGATCTGGCTGGCCGCGCCGATTTCTTCGGCGCCCGGGCGGAACGCCGCCACGATCGGTGCGATCTGGCCCGGATGGATGCTCCACTTGCGCAGGTAGCCGAACTCGCTGCGCGCGCGCAGCGCATCGTCGCCGGCGCGCTGCGGCGCCTGCACGTCGGTGCTGACGTTGTGCGACGGGACCTTGCCGTGGCGGTGGCAGGCGGCGGAAATCTCCAGCATGGCGCGGCGGATCAGCGGGTGTTCGAACTGCTGCGGCGAGCGCATGGCTTCGCCCGGGATGGCGCCATGATGGGCCGAGACAAAGTCCATCAGGCCAAAGCTCAGGCATTCCACCTGCACCAGCGCGGCAATATCGAAGGCCTGTTCCAGCGCGGCGTGGGTCTCGACCAGCACATGGATCGGGATATGCCGGGCGATGCCGGCATTGCGCGCCACCTGGTTGACGTGATCGGTCACGCGCGCGACCTCGACCACGTCGGTGACCTTGGGCACCACCACATAGGCCAGGCGCGCGCCGGCGGCACGCACCAGCACGTCGACGTCCTCACGCCAGCTCGGGTGGGCCGGGTCATGGATGCGCACGCCGACGCGGTTGTGGGCATTGAGCGGGCTGTTGACCAGCTGCGCGCACAGTTCGGCATGCTCGCGCTCATGGCCGACGGCGGCGCCGTCCTCGCAGTCGAAGGTGATGTCGAAGACGGGGCCAAGCTCTTGTTGCAGGGCAAGCGATTTGCGCATCAGCTTTTCGCTGCCCGCGTAGTGGTCACACACCGGCAACTGGACCGGGATGGCTTCGCCCTGGAACAAGACCTCGGAAGGATGCACGTTGATTCGGATCGGTTTGGGTTGACGGGGGAGAGCAGGGGCCATCGTAGCCCCTGGATATTAAAAAAACCGGGGTCCGCGCTGATTCGTGAATCGTTGCGGAACCCCGGTCTTTCCTCGAGCGATCGGAGGATCAGCCCAGCAGGTGCTGCACGCCGGCCTTTTCTTCTTCCAGTTCGTTCAGGGTGATATTGATCTTTTCCTGGCTGTAGGCGTCGATCTCCAGGCCCTTGACGATTTCGTACTTGCCGTTGGCGGTGGTCACCGGGTAGCCGAACATGGTGTCGGCCGGGATGCCGTACTCACCGTTCGACGGGATGCCCATGGTGACGACCTTGCCGTTGGTGCCCAGCACCCAGTCGCGCACGTGGTCGATGGCGGCGTTGGCAGCCGAAGCAGCCGACGACAGGCCACGCGCCTCGATGATGGCGGCGCCGCGCTTGCCTACGGTCGGCAGGAACACGTCGTTGTTCCACACCGGGTCGTTGATCAGGTCCTTGACGCTCTTGCCGTCGACGGTCGCATAGCGGTAGTCGGCGTACATGGTCGGGCTGTGGTTGCCCCACACGAACAGCTTCTCGATCGACGACACCGGCTTGCCGGTCTTGGCGGCGATTTGCGACAGGGCACGGTTGTGGTCCAGGCGCAGCATCGCGGTGAAGTTCTCGCGCGGCAGGTTCGGGGCCGACTTCATGGCGATGTAGGCATTGGTGTTGGCCGGGTTGCCGACCACCAGCACCTTGACGTTGCGGCTGGCGACTTCGTCCAGTGCCTTGCCCTGCACCGTGAAGATCTGCGCGTTGGCTTCGAGCAGGTCCTTGCGCTCCATGCCCTTGCTGCGCGGACGGGCGCCAACCAGCAGGGCCACGTCGGCGTCCTTGAAGGCAACCTTGGGGTCGTCGGTGATGACCACGCCGGCCAGCAGCGGGAACGCGCAGTCTTCCAGTTCCATCACCACGCCCTTGACGGCTTGCTGGGCTTGCGGGAGGTCGAGCAGTTGGAGGATGACCGGCTGGTCTTTGCCCAGCATGTCGCCATTGGCGATGCGGAACAGCAGGGAGTAGCCGATCTGGCCAGCGGCGCCGGTCACTGCGACGCGCATTGGGGCTTTAGCCATGAGTAAATCTCCAAACGATAGAAGGGGGGAAGCCGGTCGGTGGCATGCCGTTGCCGTAACAAGGGGCGCGGCGGGTCACCGGGTGCTGGTTGTCGCCACAGCGGGGAGCGGCCGTCCGCCGGAGCCAGGTGGCGAGGCCACGGGGCGGAACCGGTGAGGAGAGCCACAACGGGTCATGGTGATGCAACAAAGCGTTAGTCTACTGCGAAGCGAGGCGCCATTTCCAGACCGGAGCATTGCCGTCCGGTATCCTGGCTGCTGCTGGCGGGCCTGGGAGGGCCATCGCGGGCGTGGACCAGCGCGAGTGTAGGTCGGGCCTCCCGCGATGTCAATTCATATGTCTTATATAAGACATAAGACAATTAACGTAAGGCTGGACGTATCTTGCCCTTTTGTGGTGAAATCCCGCTATGTCCTCCCTGCCTACGTCCCTGACCGGCGCAGCCGCACCCGGCGCGCCGGAATCTGGCGCCGCCGCGCCTGGCGCCGGGACGCAGCCGCCTTCTTCGCCGCCCGCGCCTGTGCCGCACGCGGCCCCGCAATCTGGCCCCACCTCTGGTCTGCAGTCCGTGCCGTCGCCCACCTTCAGCCCGCTTTACCAGCAGATCAAGGCGCTGATCACGCGCAGCCTGCAATCCGGCGAATGGAAGCCCGGCGAGATGATCCCCAGCGAAATGGAGCTGGCCTCCCGCTACAAGGTCAGCCAGGGCACGGTGCGCAAGGCCATCGACGAACTCGCCGCCGAGAACCTGGTGGCGCGCCGGCAGGGCAAGGGCACCTTCGTGACCACGCACCATGAAGACGTGGTCAAGTTCCGCTTCCTGCGCCTCGTCCCCGACGAAGGCGAACCCCATTATGGCGCCAGCCGCGTGCTGGAATGCAAGCGCCTGCGCGCCCCCGCCGAAATTGCCCGGCTGCTCGACATCCGCACCGGCGACAGCGTGGTGCAGATCCGCCGCGTGCTGAATTTCTCGGGCGAGTCGACCGTGCTGGACGAAATCTGGCTGCTCGGCGCCAACTTCAAGGGCCTCACCGCTGAAAAGCTGACCGAGTGGAAGGGCCCCATGTATGCATTGTTCGAGGCCGAGTTCGGCACGCGCATGATTCGCGCCTCGGAGAAGATCCGCGCCGTGCCCGCCGACGAAACGGCGGCCGAGTTGCTGTCTGTCCAGGTAGGCTCGCCGCTGCTGTCAGTCGAGCGGGTGTCGTACACCTATGGCGACCGCCCCGTCGAAGTGCGCCGCGGCCTGTATGTGACTACGCGGCACTATTACCAGAACGACCTGAGCTGACGCCGGCGCATGGCATGATGCGCCCGCTGGCGTTGATTATTGTGGCGCTCGTCATGACGGTGCGGGCTGTTGCGCAGCGCGGGTGAAGGTTGCGCCTGATTGCCGGCGGATGTGATTAGTGTGCGATTGTCGGGCGGCACGTGTTGGTGCCTGATAGCTGAAAATTATTGGTGCAGCGCGCAACAAAGGCGCTAAAATCTCATGGATTTGCCCTAATGCATCCCGTTGCATGCAGGGCAATGGCAGTTTCGTTTTTTGTTTACCGCAAAATGGGGTCTCGCATGGCTGAAGCCGTCAAACAAGCCAGGCCGGAGTACCGGAATATCGGTATCGCGCAGATTGCGCGCTATCGGTTGCCCTGGGCCGGCAAGGTATCCATCCTGCATCGCGTGAGCGGTGCGTTGATGTTCCTCCTCCTTCCCTTCGTCCTGTATCTGTTTGAGCAGAGCATCACTTCGGAACTGAGCTTCGCAAAGTTCTCGGCGCTTCTGTCCGGCGGCTTCGTCAAGCTGGTTCTGCTGGTCCTGATCTGGGGTTATCTGCATCACTTCTGCGCGGGTATCCGTTTCCTGCTGCTGGACGTGCACGTCGGCGTTTCCAAGCCGGCCTCGGCCAAGTCTGCCATTGGCGTGCTGGTTGTGAGCCTGCTGCTTACCCTGATTTTCGGCCTGAAGCTGTTCGGCCTGTTCTGAGGAGAATCAAGGTGGCAAACAATAATATCGGTCCCAAGCGTCTTGTCGTCGGTGCGCACTACGGCCTGAAAGACTGGCTGGCGCAGCGCGTCACGGCCGTGATCATGGTGGTCTTCACCGTGGTCCTGGCCATTGCCTTCCTGCTGTCGAACGGCGCTTCGTATGAAGCGTGGGCAGGGCTCTTCTCCAACCAGTGGATGAAGATCATCACGTTCCTGACCATCCTGTCGCTGCTGTATCACGCCTGGATCGGCGTGCGCGACATCTGGATGGACTATGTGCGTCCGATGGCCGTGCGCCTCGTGCTGCAAGTTCTTACGATTCTGTGGCTCGTCGGTTGCGCGGGCTACGCTGCTCAGATTCTCTGGAGGGTGTAATAAATGGTCGCAGTCAAGACTGGATTGCCGCGTCGCCGTTTCGACGTGGTCATCGTCGGTGCTGGCGGCGCCGGGATGCGCGCATCCCTCCAGCTCGCGGAAGCCGGCCTGAACGTGGCCGTGCTGTCCAAGGTGTTCCCGACGCGCTCGCACACGGTGGCGGCACAGGGCGGCATCGGCGCTTCGCTGGGGAACATGAGCGAAGACAACTGGCACTACCACTTCTACGACACCATCAAGGGCTCGGACTGGCTGGGTGACCAGGACGCCATCGAGTTCATGTGCCGTGAAGCCCCGAAGGTCGTGTACGAGCTCGAACACTTCGGCATGCCGTTCGACCGCAACCCCGATGGCACCATCTACCAGCGCCCGTTCGGCGGCCACACCGCCAACTACGGTGAAAAGCCCGTGCAGCGCGCCTGCGCTGCGGCTGACCGTACCGGCCACGCACTGCTGCACACGCTGTACCAGCGCAACGTGCGCGCCAAGACCCACTTCTTCGTCGAGTGGATGGCGCTGGACCTGATCCGCGACCAGGACGGCGACGTGCTGGGCGTGACCGCGCTGGAAATGGAAACCGGCGAGGTCTACATCCTCGAGGCCAAGACCACGCTGTTCGCGACCGGCGGTGCCGGCCGCATCTACGCCGCTTCCACCAACGCCTTCATCAACACCGGTGACGGCCTGGGCATGGCAGCGCGCGCAGGCGTGCCGCTGGAAGACATGGAATTCTGGCAGTTCCACCCGACCGGCGTGGCCGGCGCGGGCGTGCTGATCACCGAAGGCGTGCGCGGCGAGGGCGGTATCCTGCGCAACAAGGACGGCGAGCGCTTCATGGAGCGCTATGCCCCGACGCTGAAGGACCTGGCGCCGCGTGACTTCGTCTCGCGCTCGATGGACCAGGAAATCAAGGAAGGCCGCGGCTGCGGCCCGAACGGCGACTACGTGCTGCTCGACCTGACCCACGTCGGTGCCGAGACCATCATGAAGCGCCTGCCGTCGATCCGCGAAATTGGCATGAAGTTCGCCAACGTCGACGCGATCAAGGAACCGATCCCGGTGGTCCCGACCATCCACTACCAGATGGGCGGTATCCCGACCAACTATCACGGCCAGGTCGTGGTGCCGAAGAACGGCAACCCGAACGAAGTCCTGAACGGTTTCTACGCGATCGGCGAATGCTCGTGCGTGTCGGTGCACGGCGCCAACCGCCTGGGCACCAACTCGCTGCTCGACCTGGTGGTGTTCGGCCGCGCCGCCGGCAACCACATCATTGCGCAGAACCTGAAGCAGAAGGAACACAAGCCGCTGCCGGCCGATGCCGCCGACCTCGCGATGTCGCGCCTGGCCAAGCTGCAAGGGACGACCTCGGGCGAATACACGCAGGACGTCGCCAACGACATCCGTAAGAACATGCAGTCGCATGCCGGCGTGTTCCGTACGCAGAAGCTGATGGACGAGGGCGTCGAGCGCATCCTGGAAGTCTCCGAGCGCGCCAACAGCATCCACCTGAAGGACAAGTCCAAGGTCTTCAACACCGCGCTGGTGGAAGCCCTGGAAGTGGCCAACCTGGTGGAAGTGGCCAAGGCCACCATGATCTCGGCGGCGGCTCGCAAGGAATCGCGCGGTGCCCACGCGCACAGCGACTTCCCGAATCGCGACGACCAGAACTGGCTCAAGCACACGCTGTTCTACAGCGAAGGCAACCGCCTCGACTACAAGCCGGTGAAGATGGAACCGCTGACGGTGGAAAGCGTGCCGCCGAAGGCCCGTACCTTCTGAGCACCGCATCGTAGAGATAACAGGACCCACAGAAATGAAGCGTATTTTCGAAGTCTACCGCTACGATCCGGACAAGGATGCGGCACCGCGCATGCAGACCTACGAGGTCGAGCTGGACGGTCACGAGCGCATGCTGCTGGACGCGCTGGTCAAGCTGAAGAAGCTGGACGAGACCATCTCGTTCCGCCGTTCGTGCCGTGAAGGCGTGTGCGGCTCGGACGCGATGAACATCAACGGCAAGAACGGCCTGGCCTGCCTGACCAATATGCGCGAGCTGCCGGACCGCATCGTGCTGCGTCCGCTGCCCGGCCTGCCGGTGGTGCGCGACCTGATCGTCGACATGACGAACTTCTTCAAGCAGTACAACTCGATCAAGCCGTTCCTGATCAACGACGAGCCGCCGCCCGAGAAAGAGCGCCTGCAGTCGCCGGAAGAGCGTGACGAGCTGGACGGCCTGTACGAGTGCATTCTCTGCGCCAGCTGCTCGACGTCGTGCCCGTCGTTCTGGTGGAATCCGGACAAGTTCGTCGGCCCCGCCGGCCTGCTGCAGGCTTACCGCTTCATCGCGGACAGCCGCGACCAGGCCACCAACGAGCGTCTGGACAACCTGAACGACCCGTACCGCCTGTTCCGTTGCCACAGCATCATGAACTGCGTCGATGTGTGCCCGAAGGGTCTGAACCCGACCAAGGCCATCGGCAAGATCAAGGAGCTGATGGTCCGCCGCGCGGTCTGACCCTGCGGCTGTCTGCAGTAGTTGTAAGCGGCACGTCAGCCCGAGCGGCTATATCGGGTTGGCGTGCCGGAAGTAGGAAGCCATGACTGAGAGTCCTGCCACCACTTTCTCCCATCAGGCCGATCCGCACAAGCGCGCCCGCCTGCGCTGGCGCGCCCGCCGCGGCCTTCTGGAGAACGACATCATCGTCGAACGTTTTTTCAACCGTTACGAGGAGAGCCTGTCCGACGAGGACGTGGCTTCGCTGAGCGTGCTGTTCGAACTCAGCGACAACGAGTTGATGGACCTGCTCCTTGCGCGCAAGGAACTGGACGGTGAGCTCGACACGCCCCCGATGCAGCGAGTGATCACCCTGCTGCGTACGGTCTGAGTTTTGGTCAACATTATTATTCACAGCATTTGAAGGATCCGACATGACGCCGTCCGATGTGAAAGCCACGCTATCGTTCTCCGATGGTTCCCCCAGCGTTGAGCTGCCGATTTACACGGGTACCGTTGGCCCGGATGTAATCGACATTCGCAAGCTGTACGGACAGACCGGTAAGTTCACTTACGACCCCGGTTTCATGTCGACGGCTTCGTGCAATTCCAAGATCACCTATATCGACGGTGACAAGGGCGAGCTGCTGTACCGCGGCTACCCGATCGAGCAGCTGGCGCAGAAGTGCAACCACCTCGAAGTCTGCTACCTGCTGCTCAAGGGCGAGTTGCCCAACGCCAAGCAGAAGGATGAATTCACCGGCCACGTCATGAACCACACCATGGTTCATGAGCAGCTGCAGTTCTTCATGCGCGGTTTCCGCCGCGATGCCCATCCGATGGCCGTGCTGACGGGCCTGGTGGGTGCCATGAGCGCGTTCTACCACGACGCCATGGACATCGATGATCCGCACCAGCGCGAGATCTCGGCCATCCGCCTGATCGCCAAGATGCCGACCATGGTCGCCATGGCGTACAAGTACAACATCGGCCAGCCGTACATCTATCCGCAGAACGACCTGTCCTACTCGGGCAACTTCCTGCGCATGCTGTTCGGCACGCCGTGCGCCCCGTACACCGTGAACCCGGTGCTGGAGCGTGCGCTGGACCGCATCTTCATCCTGCACGCCGACCACGAGCAGAACGCGTCGACCTCGACCGTGCGCCTGGCCGGTTCGTCGGGCACCAACCCGTTCGCAGCCATCGCCGCCGGCGTGGCCTGCCTGTGGGGCCCGGCCCACGGCGGCGCCAACGAAGCCGCGCTGAAGATGCTGGAAGAGATCGGCAGCGTCGACAACATCAACGAGTTCATCAAGCAGGTCAAGGACAAGAACTCGGGCGTGCGCCTGATGGGCTTTGGCCACCGCGTGTACAAGAACTACGATCCGCGCGCCAAGCTGATGCGCGAAACCTGCCATGAAGTGCTGGAAGAACTGGGCCTGCACAACGACCCGCTGTTCAAGCTGGCCATGGAGCTGGAAAAGATCGCCCTGGAAGACGAGTACTTCGTCAGCCGCAAGCTGTACCCGAACGTCGACTTCTACTCGGGCATCGTCCAGCGCGCGCTGGGTATCCCGACCTCGCTGTTCACCTGCATCTTCGCGCTGGCCCGTACCCCGGGCTGGATCTCGCAGTGGGAAGAAATGATTACCGATCCGGAATACAAGATCGGTCGTCCGCGCCAGCTGTTTGTTGGCGCAGCTACCCGCGACGTGCCGGACGTTGCCAAGCGCTGATCGCTGGCTTTTCATCCGGTGCTGCGCGATGCAGCAATCACAAACGCCCCGGCCCGCCGGGGCGTTTGTGTTTCTGGGCCGGAGCGCCTTGTGCGTCGCAGCAGGGCAGGGAGCAGGAAATTGCCGGATAAGTGGTGAGAACGGCAATTTGCGGAGAATTGTGTCTCAGTCTGTCAATTCGGTTCCGCATTTGTTGTGCGATTTTCGCCTGTGGCAGGAAATTTGACCCTATAATGCGGGCTGCTTTGCCGACGGCAGCCGGGCCACCCTTCCGGCGTGCGGTGCGGCAAGCGGGGCAGGCGAATCGCTTGCGCAATAGAGAACGCATCAAACGTTGTCTTTCCGAACCTTGGTCCCGACACCCAGCGGGACTGACACATGCCGGGCCCCGCATACGCTGTCTCTCCCTTGCAGGCCCGTCTTCCGCGTCTCGGGCGTCTTTATTCGTAGTCCGCGGGTGTTGTTCGATTGCGCAGGTCACACCGTTTCTGCCCGGTTGACCCAAACATAAATCGAGGAGCTCCTGATGACGCTGTCCCGTCTTACGTCCATCTCGCTGGCCACCATGCTGGCCACCATTGGCGTCGCTGCCAATGCCGAAACCGTGAAGATCGCCATTGCCGGCCCGATGAGTGGCTCGGTGGCGCAGTATGGCGACATGGTCAAGGCCGGTGCGTTGACCGCCATCGAACAGATCAACGCAGCTGGCGGCGCCGGCGGCAACAAGTTCGAAGTGGTGATGATGGACGACGCCTGCGAGCCGAAGCAGGCCGTGGCGGTTGCCAACAAGATCGTCAGCCAGAATATCAAGTACGTGATCGGCCACGTCTGCTCGGGTTCGACCATCCCGGCCTCCGACATCTACGAGAACGAAGGCATCGTCATGGTGACGCCGTCGGCCACCGCGCCGCAGCTGACCGAGACCAAGAAGCGCAAGTTCATCTTCCGCACCATCGGCCGCGACGACCAGCAGGGCCCGGCCGCTGCCCAGTACATCATCAGCAAGGTCAAGCCGAAGAAGGTTGCGGTGCTGCACGACAAGCAGTCGTACGGCCAGGGCATCGCCAGCTCGGTGAAGAAGGACCTGGAAGCCGCCAAGATCCCGGTGGCCGTGTTCGAAGGCATCAACGCCGGCGATTCGGATTACTCCGCCGTCATCACCAAGCTCAAGTCGCAGGGCGTGGACTTTGTCTACTTCGGCGGCTACCACCCGGAAATGGGCCTGCTGCTGCGCCAGGCGCGCGAGCAGGGCGTGAAGGCCGCGTTCATGGGCCCCGAGGGCGTGGGCAACAAGGACGTGACCGCGATTGCCGGCCCGTCCTCGGAAGGCATGCTGGTGACGCTGCCGGCCGACTTCTCGGCCGATCCGGCCAACGCCGCGCTGGTGAAGGCCTTTGCCGACAAGAAGCGTGACGCCAACGGTCCGTTCCAGATGCCGGCCTATGCCGCCGTCAAGATCATTGGCGACGCCATTGCCGGCGCCAAGAGCACCGACCCGGCCAAGGTTGCGGCGTACATGCACAAGAACGCCTTCACCACCCCGATCGGCAAGGTCGAGTACGACGACAAGGGCGACCTGAAGTCCTTCAAGTTCGTGGTCTACACCTGGCACAAGGACGCCAGCAAGACTGCCGCCAACTAAGCCGGCGCTTTCCCACGCACACGCCCCGCCCGGACCCCGGGCGGGGCGTTCTGGTATCGGGCTTCAAGTTCCTGAGGCTTCCCCAATGAATGAATTCCTTCCACAGTTCACCCAGCAGCTGGTCAACGGCCTGACGCTGGGTGCGATCTATGCGCTGATCGCCATCGGCTACACAATGGTCTACGGCATCATCGGCATGATCAATTTCGCGCACGGCGAGATTTACATGATCGGTGCCTATGTCGGCCTGGTCACGCTCACCGCGATCGGCGCCCAGGCAGGCTACCCCCTGCCGCTGGTGCTGGGCGCCGCCTTGCTGGTCTCGGTGCTGGTCACCGGGGTGTACGGCTATGCGGTCGAGCGGGTGGCATACCGGCCCTTGCGGGGCGGACCGCGGCTGGTGCCGCTGATCTCGGCCATCGGCATGTCGATCTTCCTGCAGAACTATGTCCAGATCGGGCAGGGCGCGCGCGACGTGTCCGTGCCGGTGCTGATCTCGGGCGCCATCGAGTTCCAGATGGGCAGTGACTTCACCGTGACGGTGCCGTACTCGCGCCTGCTGATCGTCGGTGTGACGCTGGTGCTGATGATCGCGCTGACGTTGTTTATCGGCCGTTCGCGCATGGGTCGTGCCTGCCGCGCCTGCGCCGAAGACATGCGCATGGCCAACCTGCTGGGCATCGACACCAACAAGGTGATTTCCTTCACCTTCGTGCTGGGCGCGATGCTGGCGGCGGTGGGCGGCGTGCTGATCGGGCTGACCATCGGCAAGCTCAATCCCTTTATCGGCTTTATCGCCGGCATCAAGGCCTTTACCGCGGCGGTGCTGGGCGGCATCGGCAGCATCCCGGGCGCGATGCTCGGCGGCGTGCTGCTGGGCCTGGCGGAGACCTTGGCTTCGGGCTATATGCCGGCCGAGTACAAGGACGTGGTTGCGTTCAGCCTGCTGGTGCTGGTGCTGCTGTTCCGTCCGACCGGGCTGCTGGGCAAGCCTGATGTCGAAAAGGTCTGAGGGAGGACGAGACCATGACCAACAAAATTAGCGCGATGCCCGCGGGGCAAGCCGCCCGCGCGGCCGTGCCCGGGCAATCGCTGAAGAACGCGATCTTCGCGGCCGTGATGACGGCCATCCTGACAATTCCCATCCTGGGCCTGCAGCTCAAGCTGGAGGGCTACAAGGTAGTGCTCGAGCCGCACTGGCGGCCGGTGTGGATCGCCGTGGCGGCGGTGTTCCTGTTCCAGTTGTTCAAGCCGCTGCTGTCGCGTGCCGGCAGCGCGGTGCGCCTGCCGGCGGTGCCGCAACTCGGGGCGCGCCAGCAGCGCGTGGCGGTGTGGGTGCTGCTCGCGGTCGGGCTGGTGTGGCCGTTTTTTGGCTCGCGCGGCGCGGTCGACGTGGCCACGCTGGCGCTGATCTACGTGATCCTGGGGCTGGGCCTGAATATTGTGGTGGGCTATGCCGGGCTGCTCGACCTGGGCTATGTCGGCTTCTACGCGATCGGCGGCTATAGCTATGCGCTGCTGAACCAGTACTTCGGGCTGGGCTTCTGGGAATGCCTGCCGATCGCCGCGGCAATGTCGGCGACCTTCGGCTTTATCCTTGGCTTCCCGGTGCTGCGGTTGCGCGGCGACTACCTGGCCATCGTGACGCTGGGCTTCGGCGAGATCATCCGCCTGCTGGCCAACAACCTGACCAGCCTGACCGGCGGCCCGGACGGCGTCTCGGGCATCCCGAAGCCGACCGTGTTCGGCATCGAGATGGCGCGCAGTGCGAGCGTGGAGGGCACCAGGACTTTCCATGACCTGATCGGCCTGGACTACAGCGGTCAGCACATGGTGATCTTCCTGTACCTGCTGGCGCTGCTGCTGGTCGGCTTCACGCTGTTCGTCACCAGCCGCCTGATCCGCATGCCGATGGGCCGCGCCTGGGAAGCGCTGCGCGACGACGAGATCGCGTGCCGTTCGCTGGGCATGAACCCGACCCGCATCAAGCTGTCGGCGTTCACGCTGGGCGCATCGTTCGCCGGCATCGGCGGCGCGTTCTTCGCGGCGCGCCAGGGGCTGGTCAATCCGGAATCGTTCACCTTTATCGAGTCGGCGCTGATCCTGGCCGTGGTGGTGCTGGGCGGCATGGGCTCGCAGCTGGGCGTGATCCTGGCGGCGATCCTGCTGACGGTGCTGCCCGAAGTGGCGCGCGGCTTTGCCGAATACCGCATGCTGATCTTCGGCCTGGTGATGGTGCTGATGATGATGTGGCGTCCGCAGGGCCTGCTGCCCGCGAGCCGTCCCCACGTGGAGTTGCCGCGATGAACAATGTGCAACAAGCGGTGCAAGCAGCCGAGCTGCTGAAAGTCTCCGGGCTGCAGATGCGCTTCGGCGGCCTGCTGGCCGTCGATGGCATCGATTTCGATGTCCGCAAGGATGAGGTCTTCGCCATCATCGGCCCCAACGGCGCCGGCAAGACCACGGTGTTCAACTGCGTGGGCGGCTTCTACAAGCCGACCGCGGGCGATGTCACGCTCGACGGCCGCGACATTGCCGGCCTGCCCAGCCACAAGGTGGCGCGCCAGGGCCTGGTGCGGACCTTCCAGAATATCCGCCTGTTCAAGTCGCTGACGGTGGTGGAAAACCTGCTGGTCGCGCAGCACCTGCAGGTGCAGTCCGGTATCCTGCGCGGCCTGTTCGCCACGCCGGCCTACCGGCGCGCCGAGCGCGAGGCGCTGGAGCGCGCCGCGGTCTGGCTCAAACGCATGGGCCTGACCAAGGTCGCCAACCGCGAGGCCGGCACGCTGTCTTACGGCCACCAGCGCCGGCTGGAGATCGCGCGCTGCATGATCACCAAGCCGCGCCTGCTGATGCTGGACGAGCCCGCCGCCGGCCTGAACCCGCAGGAGAAGATCGAGCTGCAGCAGCTGATCGACCAGCTGCGGCGCGAGTTCGGCATCTCGGTGCTGCTGATCGAGCACGACATGAGCCTGGTGATGGGCGTGTCCGACCGCATCCTGGTGATGGAGCACGGCAAGCCGATCGTGATTGGCAAGCCGGAGCAAGTGCGCAACGACCCGCGCGTGATCAAGGCCTACCTGGGAGAGGACTGATGCTGAAGCTGGAACAGGTCCATACCCACTACGGCGCCGTCGAGGCGCTGTCGGGCGTATCGATCGAAGTCAACAAGGGGGAGATCGTCACCCTGATCGGCAGCAACGGCGCCGGCAAGACGACGCTGATGATGACCGTGTGCGGCACGCCGCGCGCGTCCAGCGGGCGCGTGACGTTCGAAGGGCAGGACATCACCAACCGGTCCACGCACGAGATCATGCGCTTGGGGCTCGCGATCTCGCCCGAGGGCCGGCGCGTGTTCCCGAGCCTGACGGTGCTGGAGAACCTGAAGATGGGCGCTTTCTTCGCCAAGCGCGACGAGATCGAGGCGGGCATCGAACATGTCTTCAAGCTGTTCCCGCGCCTGAACCAGCGTTCGGGGCAGCGCGCCGGCACCATGTCCGGCGGCGAGCAGCAGATGCTGGCGATCGGCCGCGCGCTGATGAGCCGGCCGCGCCTGCTGCTGCTGGACGAGCCCACGCTCGGGCTGGCGCCGCTGATCATCGCGCAGATCTTCGACATCATCCGCACTATTCGTGACGAAGGCGTCACTGTGTTCCTGGTCGAGCAGAACGCCAACAAGGCGCTGCAGGTGGCGGACCGCGGCTATGTGCTCGAAACCGGCAAGGTGGTGCTGGCCGATACCGGCGCCAACCTGCTGGCCAACGACCGGATCAAGGCCGCCTACCTGGGCGGCTGATCCGGAGAGGCCGCCGCCTCAGCCGCCCCCCCGGGCGGGGCGGCGGCCTTTTTTCCTTTTCGCGATCCGCGAAATCCCCCTTTCGCCAATCACATTACATCGCAGCCGCCGCCCGGGCCAGGCAGGGGGCTGAGTGCCACACCCCCTGTGGCATAATCGATTGCCAAGTCAAGCATTGCGGCAACGCTTGAAATAACGCTCGCTTCAGGCGGCTTCCGGCGCGATCATCGCTATCGCCACCCGTGTTCGCCACCGCGACCGAAGCGAACAAAAACCCCTGCAAACTACTGCGCGGTCACCGCGGACTTCTCCTGCAAAGGGTTGGTCCTCCGGCCCGCCATCGCATCATGGCCAAGACGCTCTACGACAAACTCTGGGATGACCACACCGTCCACGTCGAGGAAGACGGCACCACGCTGCTCTATATCGACCGCCACCTGCTGCATGAAGTGACCAGCCCGCAGGCGTTCGAAGGGCTGAAGCTGGCGCAGCGTCCGGTATGGCGCATCAGCGCCAACCTGGCCGTGTCGGACCACAACGTGCCGACCACCGACCGCAGCCAGGGCATTGCCGATCCGGTGTCGAAGCTGCAGGTCGACACGCTGGACGCGAACTGCGACAGCTTTGGCATCACCCAGTTCAAGATGAACGACCACCGCCAGGGCATCGTGCACGTGATCGGGCCGGAGCAGGGCGCCACGCTGCCGGGCATGACGGTGGTGTGCGGCGACTCGCATACCAGCACGCACGGCGCTTTCGGCGCGCTGGCGCACGGCATCGGCACCTCGGAAGTGGAGCACGTGCTGGCCACGCAGACGCTGCTGGGCAAGAAGGCCAAGAACATGCTGGTCAAGGTGGAAGGCAAGCTGCCGCGCGGCTGCACCGCCAAGGACGTCGTGCTGGCCGTGATCGGCAAGATCGGCACCGCGGGCGGCACCGGCTACACCATCGAGTTCGCCGGCTCGGCCATCCGCGACCTGACCATGGAAGGCCGCATGACGGTCTGCAACATGGCTATCGAAGCGGGTGCGCGCGCCGGCCTGGTGGCGGTGGACGACGTCACGCTCGAATACGTGAAGGGCCGCCCCTACGCGCCGCAGGGCGTGGAGTGGGAGCAGGCCGTGGCCTACTGGCGCACGCTGCATTCGGATGCCGGGGCCAAGTTCGACCAGGTGGTCGAGTTGCGCGCCGAAGACGTCCGTCCGCAGGTGACCTGGGGCACCTCGCCGGAAATGGTGATCAGCATCGAAGACCGCGTGCCGGATCCCGAGAAGGAAAAGGACCCGAACAAGCGCAACGCGATGGAGCGCGCGCTGGAGTACATGGGCCTGCAGCCCAACGTGCCGGTCGAGAGCATCAATATCGACAAGGTCTTCATCGGTTCCTGCACCAACAGCCGCATCGAAGACATGCGCGCCGCTGCGTGGGTGGTGCAGAAGCTGGGCCGCAAGGTTGCTGCCAACGTGAAGCTGGCGATGGTGGTGCCGGGTTCGGGCCTGGTCAAGGAACAGGCCGAGCGCGAAGGCCTGGACAAGATCTTCAAGGCCGCCGGCTTTGAGTGGCGCGAGCCGGGCTGCTCGATGTGCCTGGCGATGAATGCCGACCGCCTCGATCCGGGCGAGCGTTGCGCCTCGACTTCGAACCGCAACTTCGAAGGCCGCCAGGGCGCGGGCGGGCGCACGCATCTGGTGAGCCCGGCGATGGCAGCGGCTGCCGCCATCGAAGGCCATTTCGTCGATATCCGCAAGCTGGGCTGAACAAGCAAGGAAAGAGAACATGGACAAGTTCACCGTACACAGCGGCCTCGTGGCGCCGCTCGACCGCGAGAACGTCGACACCGACGCCATCATCCCGAAGCAGTTCCTGAAATCGATCCAGCGCACCGGCTTCGGCCCCAACCTGTTCGACGAGTGGCGCTACAAGGACGTCGGCCAGCCCGGCATGGACAACAGCAAGCGTCCGCTGAACCCGGACTTCGTGCTGAACCAGCCGCGCTACCAGGGCGCGTCGATCCTGCTGGCACGCCGCAACTTCGGCTGCGGCAGCTCGCGCGAGCATGCGCCGTGGGCGCTGACGCAATACGGCTTCCGCGCCGTGATCGCGCCCAGCTTTGCCGATATCTTTTTCAACAACTGCTACAAGAACGGCCTGTTGCCGGTGGTGCTGACCGAACAGCAGGTCGACCACCTGTTCAACGAGACCAACGCCTTCAACGGCTACAAGCTGACCATCGACCTGGACAAGCAGGTGGTGCTGACAGCGGGCGGCCAGGCGTATGAGTTCGACATCGCCCCGTTCCGCAAGTACTGCATGCTGAACGGCTTCGACGATATCGGCCTGACCCTGCGCCATGCCGACAAGATCAAGGCCTATGAGGCCGAGCGCGTGGCCAAGATGCCGTGGCTGAACAACCGCCTGGTCGGATAAGACTCAAGAGGAAAGACAACAATGAAGATCGCAGTCCTGCCGGGTGACGGCATTGGTCCTGAAATCATCGCGGAGGCCGTCAAGGTCCTGAACGCGCTCGACGAGAAGTTCGAACTGGAAACCGCCCCGGTGGGCGGCGCCGGCTACGAGGCCGAAGGCCATCCGCTGCCGGAGAACACCCTGAAGCTCGCCAAGGAAGCCGACGCCATCCTGTTCGGCGCCGTCGGCGACTGGAAGTACGACAGCCTGGAGCGCCCGCTGCGTCCGGAGCAGGCCATCCTGGGCCTGCGCAAGCACCTGCAGCTGTTCGCCAATTTCCGTCCGGCGATCTGCTATCCGGAACTGACCGGCGCCTCCAGCCTGAAGCCCGAGCTGGTGGCCGGCCTGGATATCCTGATCGTGCGCGAACTGAACGGCGACATCTACTTCGGCCAGCCGCGCGGCGTGCGCGAAGCGCCGGATGGCCTGTTCAAGGGCGCGCGCGAAGGCTTCGACACCATGCGTTACAGCGAGCCGGAAATCCGCCGCATCGCCCATGTGGCATTCCAGGCCGCGGCCAAGCGCGGCAAGAAGCTGTGCAGCGTCGACAAGGCCAACGTGCTCGAGACCTTCCAGTTCTGGAAGGACATCGTGATCGAGGTGCACAAGGAGTACCCGGAGGTCGAGCTGTCGCACATGTATGTCGACAACGCGGCCATGCAGCTGGTCAAGGCGCCCAAGAGCTTCGACGTGATCGTCACCGGCAATATGTTCGGCGACATCCTGTCGGATGAGGCCGCCATGCTGACCGGCTCCATCGGCATGCTGCCGTCGGCGTCGCTGGATGCCAACAACAAGGGCCTGTACGAGCCGTCGCACGGCTCGGCGCCGGACATCGCCGGCAAGGGCGTGGCCAATCCGCTGGCCACCATCCTG
The DNA here is from genome assembly GCF_059419025.1 of Cupriavidus sp. GW821-FHT07C08. NCBI lineage: Bacteria > Pseudomonadati > Pseudomonadota > Betaproteobacteria > Burkholderiales > Burkholderiaceae > Cupriavidus > Cupriavidus sp. GW821-FHT07C08. The sequence goes on along the minus strand of NZ_JBWKQZ010000003.1, from coordinate 72,057 downwards.
TCGGCGGCGATGATGCTGCGCTACTCGCTGAACCGCGCCGAGCAGGCCGACCGCATCGAGAACGCCGTCAAGAAGGTGCTGGCCCAGGGCTACCGCACCGGCGACATCCTGACGCCGGGTTGCAAGCAGGTCGGCACCCGCGAGATGGGTGACGCGGTGCTGGCGGCACTGTAAGTCACACCGGAAGGGGGCGCTGCGCAGGTAGTGCCCCCTTTGTCTGATTTGTCCCCTTTATTTCCCGTATCTGCACGCTGCGGCAGCGCCGCAAAATCGTGTAGACTCTGACGATGGCCCGATTTTCCCAGTCCACCCTGACTGCTGTTGCTGCCCTGACCGCTACCCGCGGCCCGGTCGGCACGATTTCGCTCGGCCAGACCGCAACGACGATTAAAACCATTATTAAAACCGCGATCGCCTAGATCCGTTCGTCGTGCCTGCCCGTCTTCCCCGCGCAGCCACGCCGGGCGAGGAAAATGGCGGGGAAGTAAAAATCACATCCGAGGTAAATCATGATTGTAGGTCTCGTCGGTTGGCGGGGAATGGTCGGCAGCGTCCTGATGCAGCGCATGCAGGAAGAGCGTGATTTCGACCATATCGAGCCCGTCTTCTTCAGCACGTCCAATGCCGGCGGCAAGGCGCCCGCCATGGCGAAGAACGAAACCACGCTGAAAGATGCCAATGACATCGAAGCGCTGAAGAAGTGCGACGTGGTCGTGACCGCCCAGGGCGGCGACTACACCAACGAGGTTTTCCCCAAGCTGCGCGCGGCCGGCTGGAAGGGCTACTGGATCGACGCGGCGTCCTCGCTGCGCATGAAGGACGATGCCATCATCGTGCTGGATCCGGTCAACCAGGGCGTGATCAAGGACGCGCTGTCCAAGGGCGTGAAGAATTTCATCGGCGGCAACTGCACGGTCAGTTGCATGCTGATGGGCCTGGGCGGCCTGTTCGAGGCCGACCTGATCGAGTGGATGACCTCGATGACGTACCAGGCCGCATCGGGCGGCGGCGCGCAGCATATGCGCGAGCTGCTGACCCAGTTCGGCACCCTGAACGCCTCGGTCAAGCCGCTGCTGGACAACCCGGCCTCGGCCATCCTGGAAATCGACCGCACCATCCTGGCAACCCAGCATGGCCTGTCCGCCGAAGAAACCAAGCAGTTCGGCGTGCCGCTGGCCGGCAACCTGATCCCCTGGATCGACAAGGACCTGGGCAACGGCCAGTCCAGGGAAGAATGGAAGGGCGGCGCCGAGACCAACAAGATCCTGGGCCGCGGCGAAGGCTTCCTGGGTGCGACCGGCGCCACGCCGATCGCCGTGGACGGCCTGTGCGTGCGCATCGGCGCGATGCGCTGCCACTCGCAGGCGCTGACCATCAAGCTGCGCAAGGATGTGCCGCTCGATGAGATCGAAGGCATGCTCGCCGCCCACAACCCGTGGGCCAAGGTGGTGCCGAATACGCGTGAGGCCAGCATGACCGACCTGACGCCCGCTGCCGTGACCGGCACGCTGACCATCCCGGTCGGCCGCCTGCGCAAGATGCAGATGGGCGGCGAGTACCTGTCGGCCTTCACCGTGGGCGACCAGCTGCTGTGGGGCGCGGCCGAGCCGCTGCGCCGCATGCTGCGTATCCTGATCGAATCCTGATCCGGCGCTCCGCCTGGTTGCGTCCGTTGCAGCCAGGCAACAGAATGCACCGCTTTGCCGACAACGCCGCGCCCATGCGCGGCGTTGTTGTATCCGGGCGCCTATTTCCCCGGGCGATGCGTCACAATACGCCGGCATGCGCCTCGCGCCGGCAGTTGCCGGCGCCGCTCGCGCGGGCTGGCAAAGGGGCCGTTCAGAATGTCCCGCCAGCCGGGCGGACCTGGTTTATGGGGTCGGTTTGTCGATTTATATCGCTACTAAAACATAACGGAGCACAAGGTGAGTGTGAGCCAACATCGCCGGAAAGATGCGCCTACTGCCCGTCAGCGCTGGTCAACGCTGGCCGTCACGGCACTGGGCCTGCTGCTTGCGCAGCCGGCCGCATATGCCGCGGGGTTCGGGCAATTGCGGGTTCAGTCGAATCTGGGGCAGCCGCTGCAGGCTGAGATCGACATCAGTGGGGTCAGTGCCGAAGAGGCCACCGGGCTCAATGTCAAGCTGGCGTCGCCAGCGGCGTATGCCGCGGCCGGGCTGACCTACCTGCCGGCCGTCAGCAGCCTGCGGCTGGAGGTGGAGCGCCGCCCGAACGGCAGCTATGTGGCCCGGGTCCGCTCCAGCCAGCCAATCAGCGAGCCCTTTGTCGACATCCTGGTCGACATGAGCTGGGCCAGCGGCAAGGTCTCGCGCGCCTATACCTTCCTGCTTGACCCTGCCGGGGCCAAGCCTTCGAACCAGACTTTCTCGCCAGCGACGGTGATGCAGGCGGCGACGCCGGATGCGCCTCCCGTAACGGCACCGGCACCTGCCGCCGCGCCGCAGCCTGCGCCGGCCCAGGAAGCCGCACCCGCCGCGGCTGCCGAGGCAGTCAAGCCAGCCGCGCCCGCGCGCCCGGCCCGCCAGAGCGCAAAGCGGGCACCGGCGCCGGCCACCAGCGGCAGCACCGAGATGGCGCCCGGCGGCGGCTACACCGTGCAGCGCGGCGACACGCTCTACGCCATCGCCGGCGAAGCCGTGCAAGGCCAGGAATCAGTCTCGCTGGACCAGATGCTGGTGGCGCTCTACCGCAACAATCCCAACGCCTTTATCGGCGGCAACATGAACCGGCTGCGCAGCGGCGCGGTGCTGCAGGTCCCGACCCAGCAGCAGGCGCAGGCCGTCGCACCCAAGGCCGCCCGCCGCGAGGTGGTGGCGCGCACGCAGGGCTTCAATGCCTACCGCAGCCGGCTGGCCAGCGCTGCCGCGGCCAAGTCGGTCGAGCCCGACAGCGGCCGCCAGCAGTCCGGCAACGTGACCGCCCGGGTGCAGGAGCAGGCCGCCCCGACCGACGGCCCGCGCGATGAACTGAAGCTCAGCAAGGCCGCGCGTGGCGCGCAGGCCGATGCCGCGGCCAAGGCCGAAGCCGGCGTCGCGCGCGAGCGCGAGCTCAAGGAGGCGCAAGCCCGCCTGGCGCAGCTGGAAAAGAACGTCGGCGACATGCAGAAGCTGCTCGAGCTGAAGAACGCCGAGATCGCCAAGCTGAGCCAGGCCAACCAGGCGGTGCTGGCCGAGAAGGAAAGGGCTGACGCCGCGGCCAAGGCCGCGGCGGCGGCGCCGACCGTGGTGGCGGCCCAGCCGCCGAAGGCCGATGCCGTGGCCCCGGCCCCGGCCCCGGTCGCGGCGGCCGCCGCGACGGCTGCCGCAACCGCAGCAACCGCAGCCAGCGCCCCGGCAGCGGCCGGCGCCAGCGCCGCGGACGCCGTGGCGCCCGCGGCAGCCTCCGCCGTGGCAGCCGTCCCAGCCTCGCAGCCGGCTCCGGCCGTCCCTGCCAGCGCAGCGCAGGCCGCAGCGTCGGCCCCCGCGGCCAAGCGCCCGCCGGTGGTGGCGGCCCAGCCCGAGCCGGTGCCCCAACCGTCGTTCATCGATGGCCTGCTGGCCAACCCCATGCTGCTGCCCGGCGGTGGCCTGCTGGTGGCGCTGCTCGGCGTCTATGCGATCTATCGCCGCCGCCAGCAGCAGAAGGCGGGCGAGGCGACCGGCTTCGGCGACAGCATCCTGTCGCAGGAAAGCACGGTGATGGCCGGTGCCAATTCGCTGTTCGGCACAGCCGGGGGGCAGAGCGTCGACACCTCGCAGCACAGCGTGTTCGGCGCGGACTTCCGCATCGGCAACAACACGCCGGAAGCCAACGAGGTCGACCCGATCGCCGAGGCCGAAGTCTATATCGCCTATGGGCGCGATGTGCAGGCGGAGGAAATCCTGCGCGAAGCCCTGGAGAAGAACCCGGAGCAGCAGCCGGTGCGGCTCAAGCTCCTGGAGATTTACGGCAACAGACAGGATGTGGAAGGTTTCCGCGTGATTGCAGAAGAAATGTTCGCCCAGACCGGCGGACACGGGGCGGAATGGCTGAAGGCAGCAGAAATGGGGCGCGCGCTCGAGCCGGGCAACGCGCTCTTCCTGGCGGTGACGCCCGAAGCGGCGGGGCCGGATACGACATCGCCGGCAACCGACCAGTGGCGCACCCAGGACCCGTCGCAGAATCCGGCCTCGATCGCGCGGCTGGAGCCGTCGCTGGGTGACCTGGCGCTGCCGCTGGACGCCTTCCCGGCCCCGGCGGCCGGCGAGCCGATCGTTGCGCCTGCTTCCGCGGCGATGGTGTTTGGCGCTGACGCGCACGACGCCGGCGAGCCGGTGCGGCTGGATCTCGGCCTGCCGGGCACCGGCGCCGACCCGCTTGCCGACGACGTGCCCACCCTTGACACGCCGACCCGCAGCCGTCCGCTGGAGTTCGACATGTCGGGGCTGTCGCTTGACCTGGGCAGCGCCGCGCAAGCCGACGCCCCCGGCAAGGATGTGCTGGACGAGGCCACCATGCCGCTGCCCGCCACCACCATGCTGCGCGACGGCAAGCTGGCCGACCCGATCGACCTGTCGCGCGTGGCGCCTGAAACCGGCGGCGACCTCACGCACGGGGGTTCGCCGAGCACGCTGTCGGTCGACGGCGTGGACGGCGGGCGGGACATGCAGATCAAGCTTGACCTGGCTCGTGCCTATATCGAGATCGGCGACAAGGAAGGCGCGCGCGAACTGCTGCAGGAAGTGGTCGAGCAGTCGCAGGATCCGCTGCAGGCAGAGGCCCGTTCGCTGCTGCAGGAAGTGGCCTGAGCTATCATTGACGGTCCGGCCGCGGCACGCGCTGCCGCAGCCTGAAGCGATGCGCCGGAAGCGTCCCTTCCGGCGCATTTGCTTTTTCGGCGGGCCTGGCGTGAACCACTGCGCCCGGACGTACCCGCCGCCTTGCCCAATCCCCTGACATGAACCGCATCGCTCTTGGCCTGCACTACGACGGCGCCGCCTTTTCCGGCTGGCAGTCGCAGCCGCACCGCAATACCGTGCAGGATCACCTGGAAAACGCCATCGAGCGCTTTGCCGGGGTGCGCCTGCTGACCACCGTGGCGGGGCGCACCGATACCGGCGTGCACGCGCTCGGCCAGGTCATCCACCTGGACACGGCGCTGGAGCGCGAGCCATTTTCCTGGGTGCGCGGCGTCAACGCCTTCCTGCCGCCGTCGATCGCGCTGCAATGGGCGCTGCCGGTGGACCAGGGCTTCCATGCCCGCTTCCTGGCGTTCGAGCGCATGTACTACTACGCGCTCTACACCGGGCCGCACCGCGTGCCGCTGGTGCATGGCCGCGCCGGCTACCAGATGCTGCCGCCTGGCCAGCGGCTGGATGTCGACGCCATGCGCGAGGCCGCCGCGTGCCTGCTCGGCGAGCACGATTTCTCCGCCTTCCGCGCCGCCGAATGCCAGGCCAAGTCGCCGGTCAAGACCATGTACGACGTCACCATCAAGGATGACGGCAACTGGGTGTTCCTGCGCTTTCGCGCCAGCGCCTTCCTGCACCACATGGTGCGCAACCTGATGGGCTGCCTGGTGGCGGTGGGACGCGGACGCTACCCGGCGCCATGGCTGGCACAGGTGCTGGCCGGGCGCGAGCGCAAGCTGGCGGCGCCGACCTTCATGCCGGACGGCCTCTACCTGGTCGGCGTCAAGTATCCTGATCCTTACCAGATCCCCGCGGCCGATCCGTCCGCGAGCCTGTTCCATGGAGTGTTCGATGACGCAGCCTGAGGCCGCCGAAGGTAGTACGGCGGGCAGCACAGTGCACATGCCGGCCCGCACCCGCATCAAGATCTGCGGCCTGACGCGCGAGGACGACGTGCGCGCCGCCGTGGACGCCGGCGCCGACGCCATCGGGCTGGTGTTCTACCCGAACAGCCCGCGCTGCGTCGACGTGGCGCGCGCCGCGGCGCTGGCCGAGGCCGCCGGACCGTTCGTGGCGATCACCGGGCTGTTCGTCAATGCCGACCTGGAAGACATCGCCCATGTGGCCGAGCGCGTGCCGCTGACGCTGCTGCAGCTGCACGGCGACGAGACCCCGCAGTTCTGCTCGCAGGCGTCGCAGCGCTGCCGGCTACCGTTCCTGCGCGCCGCCCGTGTGCGCCAGGGCCTCGATTTGGTAGAATTCGCCGATCAATACCGTGATGCCGCTGCCTTGCTGCTCGATGCCTTCGTCGAAGGCTACGGCGGTGGCGGCCACGTCTTCGACTGGACCCTGATTCCCCCGGCATGGCTTCCGCCTACTCCCCCGGTACCAGCTACCGGCAACCCGAACGCAAGCGGCGCTCCTCGCATCGTTTTGAGTGGTGGGTTGAACGCGCAAAACGTCGCTGGCGCGATTGAACGCGTGCGGCCCTACGCTGTGGACGTCAGCAGCGGGGTAGAGGCCGCCAAGGGCGTGAAGGACCACGCCCGCATCGCCGCGTTCGTGCGTGCTGTGCGCAGTGCCGAGGCAGGATGAACCGGGCCGTCTCCCGCGTCTTTCCCCATGCCGCCCGTGGCCTGCCGCATGCGCGCACACGCATCGCAGTCAACCATGCGCCCTTGCCGGATGAGGCAAGGCCGCTGTTCCGAAGAGTCTAGACATGTACGACTTGCCCGATTCCCGTGGCCATTTCGGCCCCTATGGCGGCACCTTCGTGTCCGAAACGCTGGTCCACGCGCTCGATGAGCTGCGCGAGGCCTATGCGCACTACCAGAAGGATCCGGAGTTCGATGCCGAATACCGCCGCGAACTTAAGCACTTTGTCGGCCGCCCGTCGCCGATCTACCACGCGCAGCGCTGGAGCGAGACGCTCGGCGGCGCGCAGATCTACTTCAAGCGCGAAGACCTGAACCACACCGGCGCGCACAAGATCAACAACGTGATCGGCCAGGCGCTGCTGGCCAAGCGCATGGGCAAGCCGCGCGTGATCGCCGAGACCGGGGCAGGGCAGCATGGCGTGGCCACGGCCACCATCGCCGCGCGCTTCGGCATGGAGTGCGTGGTCTACATGGGGGCCGAGGACGTCAAGCGCCAGGCCGCCAACGTCTACCGCATGAAGCTGCTGGGCGCCACCGTGGTGCCGGTGGAAAGCGGCTCGCGCACGCTCAAGGACGCGCTCAATGAAGCCATGCGCGACTGGGTCACCAACGTCGAGAACACCTTCTACATCATCGGCACCGTGGCCGGCCCGCATCCGTACCCGATGATGGTGCGCGACTTCCAGTGCGTGATCGGCGAGGAATCCAAGGTGCAGATGCCGGAGATGACGGGCCGCCAGCCGGATGCCGTGATCGCCTGCGTCGGCGGCGGCTCCAATGCCATGGGCATCTTCTACCCGTATATCGAGCACCAGGACGTGCAGCTGATCGGCGTGGAAGCCGCCGGCGACGGCCTGGACACCGGCCGCCACGCGGCCTCGCTGACCGGCGGCACGCCAGGCGTGCTGCACGGCAACCGCACCTACCTGCTGCAGGACGCCAACGGCCAGATCATCGAGACCCATTCGGTGTCGGCCGGCCTGGACTACCCGGGCGTGGGCCCCGAGCATGCCTGGCTCAAGGACAGCGGCCGCGCGCAGTACGTGCCGATCACGGACGAGGAAGCGCTCAAGGCCTTCCACGACTGCTGCCGCATCGAGGGCATCATCCCGGCGCTGGAATCGAGCCACGCCATCGCCTATGCCTGCAAGCTGGCGCCGACGCTGGCCAAGGACAAGCTGCTGCTGGTGAACCTGTCCGGCCGCGGCGACAAGGACATGCACACCGTGGCCGAGCGCGCGGGGCTCAAGCTCTGATGCGCGCGCTGCCTACGACCGGACTTGCCGTGGGCGGCGCGGGTGCACCGGATGCGTCCGGTGCACCCGATTCCGCCCAGTTGCGCCTGTTCCAGGAAGACATGTTCGAGGGCATTGCCCGCCTGCCAGACGGCTCGGTCGACCTGATCGTCGCCGATCCGCCCTACGGGCTGGGCAAGGACTACGGCAACGATTCCGACCTGCTGTCGGGCCAGGAGTATCTGGACTGGTCCGAGCGCTGGATGAACGCGGTCGTGCCCAAGCTCGCGCCCAAGGGCACGCTCTACCTGTTCTGCACCTGGCAGTATTCGCCCGAGCTGTTCGTGATGCTCAAGCGGCGCCTGACCATGATCAACGAGATCATCTGGGACCGCCGCGTGCCCAGCATGGGCGGCACCACGCGCAAGTTCTCGTCGGTGCACGACAACATCGGCTTTTTTGCGCGCGCGCGCGACTACTACTTCGATCTCGACCCGGTCCGCATTCCCTACGACCCCGAGACCAAGAAGGCGCGCAGCCGTCCGCGTTTCGAAGGCAAGAAGTGGCTGGAGGTGGGCTACAACCCGAAGGACCTGTGGAGCGTCTCGCGCATCCACCGCCAGGACCCGGAGCGCGCCAACCACCCGACGCAGAAGCCGCTGGAGATCGTCGAGCGCATGGTGCTGTCAAGCTGTCCGCCGGGCGGCCTGGTGCTGGATCCGTTCGCCGGCAGCGGCACCACCGCGGTGGCCTGCCTGCGCCACGGACGGCGCTTTGCCGGCTTCGAGATCAATCCGGAGTATGTGCAGGTGGCATGCGATCGCGTGTCTGCCGCCGCTGCAGCCCTTGCCGTCACGAATGCAGCCGCCGAGCCTGCCGCCACCCCAACCCTGGCCGCCGCCAACGACGATGTCTCGCCGGCGCCGCGGCCTCACCTGATTCCCTGATATGTCCCGTATCCAGAAGACGTTCGCGGCGCTGGCCGCGCAGCAGAAGAAGGGCCTGATTCCGTTTATCACTGCCGGCGATCCCGAGCCCGGCCTGACCGTGGCGCTGATGCGCGCGCTGGTTGCGGGCGGCGCCGACGTGATCGAGCTGGGCGTGCCGTTCTCGGACCCGATGGCCGACGGCCCGGTGATCCAGCGCGCCTCCGAGCGCGCGCTGGCGCAGGGCGTGTCGCTGACCCAGGTGCTGCAGTGGGTGCGCGAGTTCCGCCAGACCAATGCCGACACCCCGGTGGTGCTGATGGGCTACGCCAATCCAATCGAGTGCATGGGCGAGCAGGTCTTTGCCACCGCCGCGCGCGAAGCCGGCGTGGACGGCGTGCTGGTGGTCGACTATCCGCCCGAGGAGTGCGAGTCGTTCGCCACGCTGATGCGCGACAACGGCATGGACCCGATCTTCCTGCTGGCGCCGACTTCGACCGATGCCCGCATCGAGGCCGTGGCGCGCGTGGCCAGCGGCTACCTGTACTACGTGTCGCTCAAGGGTGTGACCGGCTCGGCCGCGATCGACCTGGACAGCGTGGCGGCGCGCCTGCCGCTGATCAAGCAGCATGCCAACCTGCCGGTGGGCGTGGGCTTCGGCATCCGCGACGCGCAGACCGCGCGCGCGATCGGCAGCGTGGCCGATGCCGTGGTGATCGGCAGCCGCCTGGTGCAGTTGCTGGAGGACACTCCGCGCGAGCAGGCGGTGGCGACGCTGCAGGCGTTTATCGCCGAGATCCGCCAGGCGCTGGACAGCTGAAGTGATGTAATGCCGGCCCGGCAAACCTTGTGGAGTGATGTGTTGTGCGCAAATCGCGCGTTGCGCTTCGAGGTCACCGGGCCGGCATGGTAAATTCGCGGGTTGATTCCCTGCCATCCGCCAACAGGCGTCCCGACACCGGGTTTGCCGGCGGACCGCAGTCATCCGAAAGGAGCTTTCATGAGCTGGTTGGATAAACTCCTGCCCCCCAAGATTCAACAGACCGACCCCAGCACCCGCAAGGGCATCCCTGAGGGGCTGTGGGTCAAGTGCCCGTCGTGCGAGTCCACCCTGTACCGGACCGACGTCGAGGCCAACCTGCACGTCTGCCCCAAGTGCGACCACCATATGCGCATCGGCGCACGGGCGCGCCTGGACGGGCTGCTGGACGCCGAGGGCCGCTATGAGATCGGCCAGGAGATCGTGCCGGTCGACGCCCTCAAGTTCAAGGATTCCAAGAAGTACCCGGACCGCATCAAGGCCGCCATGGACGACACCGGCGAGACCGATGCCATGGTGGTGATGGGCGGTGCCATCCACACCATCCCGGTGGTGGTGAGCTGCTTCGAGTTCGAGTTCATGGGCGGTTCGATGGGCTCGGTGGTGGGTGAGCGCTTCGTGCGCGGCGCGCAGGCCGCGCTGGAGCAGAAGGTGCCGTTCATCTGCTTTACCGCAACCGGCGGCGCGCGCATGCAGGAAAGCCTGCTGTCGCTGCTGCAGATGGCCAAGACCACCGCGATGCTGAACCAGCTGACTGCGGCCAAGCTGCCGTTCATCAGCGTGCTGACCGACCCGACCATGGGCGGCGTGTCGGCCAGCTTCGCCTTCCTGGGCGATGTGGTGATCGCCGAGCCCAAGGCGCTGATCGGCTTTGCCGGCCCGCGCGTGATCGAGCAGACCGTGCGTGAGAAGCTGCCGGAAGGCTTCCAGCGCTCGGAATTCCTGATCCAGAAGGGCGCCATCGACATGATCGTCGACCGCCGCAAGATGCGCGCGGAACTGGCGCAGCTGCTGGCGCTGCTGCAGAAGCAGCCGGCCGACGCGGTGGCATAACAACGTCTGCATGGCAGATCAAGGGCGCGGGTGGTTGACGCGCCTTTCGCTTTTCTTGGCCGTTCCGGCCGCTATCTCGGGGCCGGGCGCAAGCCTGGCCTTGACTTTGCCGCTGGCTGGCCAAATCTGGTAGCAACAGCTTTTCCTCGCACCCCACATGCCTGTCTTCCATACGCTCCCCGAATGGCTTGCCCATCTCGAAACCGCCCATCCCGTGGGCATCGACATGGGCCTGGCGCGCATCACGCGCGTGAAGGAGGCCCTCGGGCTGCGCATCGACGCCGTGGTGTTCACGGTGGGCGGCACCAACGGCAAGGGCTCTACCTGCGCGATGCTAGAGCGCATCCTGCTGGAGGCCGGCTACAAGGTGGGCTGCCATACCTCGCCGCACCTGATCTCGTTCAACGAGCGCGCCCGCATCAATGGCGATATCGCCACCGATGCGCAGCTGCTGCCGCATTTCGAGGCGGTCGAGCGCGCGCGCAACAGCTTTGCCGACCCGGTCAGCCTGACGTACTTCGAGTTCACCACGCTGGCGATCATCCATGCCTTCGCCGCGGCCGGGCTGGACGCGATCATCCTGGAAGTGGGCCTGGGCGGGCGCCTGGACGCGGTCAACGTGATCGATACCGACTGCGCCATCGTCACCAGCGTCGATATCGACCATACCCAGTACCTGGGCCATACGCGCGAGGAAATCGGCTTCGAGAAGGCCGGCATCTTCCGCCCGGGCGTGCCCGCAATCTGTGGCGACCCGATGCCGCCCAAGTCGCTGGTGGCGCACGCCGAAGCCGTCGGCGCCGAGTTGTGGCTGGTGGGGCGCGATTACCATTTCCACGCCGCCAAGGGCCAGGAGCGCCAGCAATGGGACTGGAGCGGCGGCGGGCGCAAGCTTAACGGCCTGGGCTACCCGGCGCTGCGCGGGGCCAACCAGTTGCTCAACGCGGCGGCGGCGCTGGCCGCGCTGCAGGCCATGCGCCAGCGCCTGCCGGTCAGCGCACAGGAAGTGCGCAACGGGCTGGCCTTTGTCGAACTGCCGGGACGCTTCCAGGTGCTGCCGGGCCGCCCGGCCGTGATCCTGGACGTGGCGCACAATCCGCATGCGGCGGCCACGCTGGGGCAAAACCTGGAGAACATGGGGTTCTTCCGCTACACCTATGCGGTGTTCGGCGCGATGCAGGACAAGGACATCGCCGGGGTGCTGCAGCACGTGGCCGACAAGGTCGACCACTGGTGCCTGTGCGACCTGCCGACCGAGCGCGCCGCCAGTGCCGCGGACCTGCTGGCCAAGCTGGAGGCGGGCGGATTCCGCCCCGGGCCGGACGCCACCGCGGCCTGCTTTTCCAGCCCCGAGGCGGCATTCCGCGATGCCATCGAGCGAGCCACCGAGAATGATAGAATTCTGGTCTTCGGATCGTTCTATACCGTCGCCGGCGTGATGGCCTATCGTGCCACGCAGGCTAACTGAAGCAGGCGCCCCGGCGCCCGCTGACCTGGCAACCCCGGCGGCCTTGGCCGATCAATGAGCGGCAAACGCAACGAGCGGCCCCACAAGGCCGTATCACCGAACCAATCTATGGGCCTGCTTTCGCTGTTTTCTTCCCGCAAGGGCAACGACCCGGCACCCGAGCGTGCGCGGCGCCAGCGCACCAACACGGGTGCAGGCATCGCCTCGTCGCGCCGCCTGGCCGATGACTATGCCGACGATACGCTCGACCCCGAATTCCCGCAGAAGCAGCGCGCGCGCCGCCGCCTGATCGGCGCCGTGGTGCTGATGGTGGCCGCCGTGATCGTGCTGCCGATCGTGTTCGAGACCAAGCCGCGGCCGGTGTCCGAGGACGTCTCGGTAAAGGTCGCAAACGGGGTCACGGGCGCGCAGGGGGCGCAGAAGCCCCGCGTCGAGCCGCGCAAGGCCGACCCGCTGCCGCCCACGCCGGCGGCGCGCAATGATGCCGAGGCGCTGGACGCCGGCGAGGAAATCGTCAGCGCGCCCAAGCCTGCGGCCACCGCCGCAGCCGCCGCGGACAAGCCCGCGCAACGGGCTGAAGCCAAGCCCGAAGCCAAGCCGGGCAGCGGCAAGTACATGATCCTGATCGGCGCCTTTTCTTCCGAAGAGCGCGCCAAGGGCTGGCTGGCCAAGCTCAAGGCGAGCAAGGTCCCGGCCTATGTCGAAAAGAAAATGCTGGCCGATGGCGAGCGCATCCTGCTGCGTGCCGGCCCCTTCAGCGACCGTGACGCCGCCGACGCCGCCGACAAGCGCGTGCGCGCGGTGGGGCTGACCTCGAAGGTCGTGGAACAGTAAGGGGCAAGCACGGCCGGCGCCTGTGCCCGGCCGCAAGCAACGATGCAGCCGACTTTCTTCGACTATGCCGTGGTCTTCATCCTGCTGGCCTCGGGCGTGCTCGGCGTGCTCCGCGGCCTGGTGCGCGAGGTGCTCTCGCTGATCGGCTGGGTGGTGGCGTTCTGGGTGGCGTTCCGCTATGGCGCGGTGGCCGCGGGCTGGATGCCTGAATCGATGCCCGGCGGCGAGCTGGCGCGCCATGCGCTTGGCTTCGTGGTGCTGCTGATCGGCACCGTGCTGGGCGCCTCGCTGGCCGGCATGGTGGTCGGGCAGTTGCTTGAGAGCACCGGGCTCAAGCCCGCCGACCGCGGGCTGGGACTGGTGTTCGGCCTGCTGCGCGGCGTGCTGCTGGTGATGGTGATGGTCACGCTGGCGAGCCTGACGAAATTGCCGGAAGAACCGTTCTGGCGCGACGCGGTAAGCCGCCCTTATGTGATGCAGGCCATGGAATCGGTGAAGCCATGGCTGCCGCCGGAGCTGGCGAAGTACGTCAAGACATGAAGCCGGGCATGGTGCCCGGTCGGTAGTACGCAGGCCTTTGGGTCCGGGGGATTTCCGGACCAGGCTGCGCCCCCTGATTCAAAGCCTTTCCTGGGAGCTTGGCAATGTGCGGTATCGTCGGTGTGGTTTCAGCCACGCCTGTCAACCAATTGATTTACGACAGCCTGCTGTTGTTGCAACATCGCGGACAGGATGCTGCCGGCATCGCCACCGCCAACGGCAGTACTTTCCACATGCACAAGGCCAACGGCCTGGTGCGCGATGTCTTCCGCACCCGCAATATGCGCAGCCTGCCCGGCGCCGCCGGTATCGGCCAGGTGCGCTATCCGACCGCCGGCTCGGCATCCAGCGAGGAAGAAGCGCAGCCGTTCTACGTCAACGCGCCCTATGGCGTGATCCTGGCGCATAACGGCAACCTGACCAACTGGGAGCAGCTGCGCGAGGAGATGTTCCGCCGCGACCGCCGCCACATCAACACGCACTCGGACACCGAAGTGCTGCTGAACGTGCTGGCCGACGAGCTGCAGCGCGCCAGCAACGGCATGGCGCTGGACCCGGACACCATTTTCACGGCGGTCAGCGGCCTGCACCGCCGCGTGCGCGGCTCGTACGCCATCGCCGCGCAGATCGCCGGCTACGGCATGCTGGCGGTGCGCGACCCGTTCGGCATCCGCCCGCTGTGCCTGGGCAGTGTCGAGACCCCGACCGGCAAGGAATGGATGGTGGCATCCGAATCCGTGGCGCTGGAAGGCATCGGCTACAAGCTCGAGCGCGACGTGGCGCCGGGCGAGGCCATCTTCATCGACCTGGACGGCAAGCTCTACACCAAGCTGTGCGCCGAGAACGCGGTGCTGACGCCGTGTATTTTCGAGTACGTCTACCTGGCCCGCCCGGATTCGTGCATCGACGGCGTGCCGGTCTATGACGCGCGCCTGCGCATGGGCGACTACCTGGCCGAGAAGATCCGCCAGGAAGTGTCCGCCGGCGACATCGACGTGGTCATGCCGATTCCCGATTCCAGCCGTCCGGCCGCGATGCAGGTGGCCAACCGCCTGGGCGTGAACTACCGCGAAGGCTTCTTCAAGAACCGCTACGTCGGCCGCACCTTCATCATGCCTGGCCAGGCGGTGCGCAAGAAGTCGGTGCGCCAGAAGCTCAACGCCATGGGTGTGGAGTTCAAGGGCAAGAACGTGCTGATCGTCGATGACTCGATCGTGCGCGGCACCACCTCGTTCGAGATCGTGCAGATGGCGCGCGACGCCGGCGCCAACAAGGTGATCTTCGCCTCGGCCGCGCCGCCGGTGAAGTACCCCAACGTGTACGGCATCGACATGCCGACCCGCAGCGAGCTGGTGGCCCATAACCGCACCCACGAAGAGATCGCGAAGATCATCGGCGCGGACAAGCTGGTGTACCAGGACGTGGAAGCGATGAAGCAGGCCGTGCGCGACATCAACCCGGCGCTGAAGGACTTCGATGCTTCGTGCTTCGATGGCCGCTACATCACCGGCGATATCGACGAGGCCTACCTGAACCGCCTGGAAACGGCGCGCAGCCAGGCCGACCGCGACGGCACCAATGGTGGTGACACCGAGCGCTCGCAACTGCACCTGCAGCGCTCCGGCGGCAACGAGTAAGCCGTGCCGCCGCTGTCCGCGCGTTGACGAATGCGGAGCCCGGTCGTAACATGGCCGGGCGTCGATTTGATAGTCAGCTTGCGGACGCGGGTCCAGCCCGAAACAGCTAAAGAGATGGCGGTCAGCAACGATTTCCGATGCGCAGTGCCTTCGCGGCGCAGCGATTTTCGGAAGCCGGGCGCCACAGCCTGAAGCCGAAGGCCATTCGCAGAACAGCAAGCCCGTCGATCCGACCACCCGATCGCACGGGCTTTTTTCATGGCCGCGCGCCTGTCCACCTGGCCGGCGCCGGCTCGTCGAAACCATCGCATTCGCGCGGGTACGACCGCGCCCCACCAGCATGAACGAACCGCTCAACCCCGAATCGCTCGGCATCGACACCCTCGGCGTGCGCGCCGGCACGCTGCGCAGCGAATTCATGGAGCACTCCGAGGCCATCTACCTGACCTCGAGCTTCTGCTTCAACAGCGCGGCCGAGGCCGCCGAACGCTTCGCCAACTCGGAAGAGGGCTTCACCTACTCGCGCTTCACCAACCCCACGGTGTCGATGTTCCAGTCGCGCCTGGCCGCGCTGGAAGGCGCGCAGGCCTGCATGGCCACCGCCTCGGGCATGAGCGCGATCCTGTCGGTGGTGCTGTCGTCGATGCAGGCGGGCGACCACCTGGTCAGCTCGCGCGCGATCTTCGGCTCGACCATGACGCTGTTCGGCAATATCTTCTCGAAGTTCGGCGTCGAGACCACCTTCGTCGACCCGAGCGACCTGAACGCGTGGCGTGCCGCGGTGCGCCCGAACACGAAACTGTTCTTCCTGGAAACGCCCTCGAACCCGCTGACCGAAGTGGCCGACATTGCCGCCGTGGCCGACATCGCGCACAACGCGAACGCGCTGCTGGTGGTCGACAACTGCTTCTGTTCGCCGGCGCTGCAGCAGCCGATGAAGTTCGGTGCCGACATCGTGGTGCATTCGGCCACCAAGCATATCGACGGCCAGGGCCGCGTCCTGGGCGGCGCGGTGCTGGGCACGCACGACTTCATCATGGGCAAGGTGTTCCCGTTCGTGCGCACCGCCGGCCCGACGCTGTCGGCATTCAACGCCTGGGTGCTGCTCAAGGGCATGGAGACGCTGGCGATCCGCATGGAACGCCATTCGGCCAGCGCGCTGGCGCTGGCGCAGTTCCTGGAATCGCACCCCGCGGTGGCGCGTGTGTTCCACCCCGCGCTGAAGTCGCACCCGCAGCACGAGATCGCCATGCGCCAGCAAAGCGGCGGCGGCGCGATCGTGTCGTTCGAACTGAAGGGCGCCACGCCCGAGCAGCAGCGCGCCAATGCCTGGCGCGTGATCGACAACACCCGGCTGTGCTCGATCACCGGCAACCTGGGCGACACCCGCACCACCATCACGCACCCGTACACCACCACGCACGCGCGCGTGAGCCCCGAGGCCAAGGCGGCCGCGGGCGTGGGCGAAGGGCTGATCCGCCTGGCGGTGGGACTGGAGTCGGTCGAGGACCTGAAGGCCGACCTGCTGCGCGGCCTGGGCGACTGAGGGCTTACTGCGCCGGCTGTGGTGGCTGTGCTGGTTGTGGCGACGGGGGCGGCGCGGGTTCGTCGCTGCCGGCCACGGCCTTCACGCCTGCGGCCGTGAGGTCGTAGGTGGTGCCGACGGCGGTCGTCGCCACGCTGACGGCGGCTGATCCGACGGTGGCCACCGTCGACACCGCGGCACTGCCCACCGCCATCACCATGCAACCGGCCAGCGACGCCGTGGCGCATGCGGCCGCCAGCGCCAGGACGGTGCGCTGCAAGGGGGCGGAATCTCCGCTATCGTTGCGCACGTTACGACGTAATCCGAGAAATCGAAATGGCATGGACACTGCTGGCCCTGGCAGGGCTGTTCGAGGTGGTGTGGGCGATCGGGCCTCGGCATCATACTCTTGAATGAGCCCGCCACCGCGGCCGCGGCTGGCCTGCATCGGCCTGATCGTGTGCGGAATTGCCGGGCTCAAGCTGGCGGGCAGCGCCTGAGGCCCGGCATGCGGCAGTCTTAGCGCAGCAGCCGGCGCCGCAGCAGCACGAGGCACACCACCAGCGCCACCACTGCATAGGCGCCCAGCACCGCCAGGTGCAGGCCGACATCCTCCGACGGACGGCCCAGCATCAGCGGCCGGATCAGCGCCACTGCATGCGCCAGCGGCAGTACCTTGGTGGCTGCCTGCACGCCTTCGGGCAACTGTTCCAGCGGGAAGAACACGCCGGACAGCAGCAGCATCGGCGTCATCACCAGGGTCTGGTAGAACATGAAGAAGTCGTAGCTGGGCGCCAGCGCGGTGACGATCATCGCCAGTGCGGCAAAGGCAATGCCGGCCAGCACGATCACCGGCAGCGCCAGCAGCGCGCCGGGCATCTGCGCATAGCCGAGCGCGCCCGCCACCAGCATGATGGCCAGCCCGGACAGCACCGCCTTGCTGGCGGCCCAGGCGATCTCGCCCAGCACCACGTCGCCCAGCGTCAGCGGGGCATGCATGATCGCCTCCCAGGTGCGCTGCACGTGCATGCGCGAGAACGCTGAATACATCGACTCGAAGCTGGCCGACATCATCACGCTGGACGCGGTGGTGCCGGCGGCCAGGAAGGCGATATACGACACGCCGTTGACCTGGCCCACCATCAGCCCCAGCCCGAGGCCGAGGCCGAACAGGTAGATCATGGGGTCGGCGAGGTTGCCGATCATCGACGGGATGGCCAGCTTCTTCCACACCATGTAGTTGCGGTACCAGACCATCATCCAGTTGCGCAGGTTGCGCGGCAGCAGCGGCTGCGGATAGCGCTGGCGCGGTGCCGCGGCGGCGTGGCCGCCAGCGGCCGCGGGGGCAGTATCGGTGGTATCCGCGCGGGGATCCTGTTCGCTCATGTCAGTCCCTCGGTTCAGTCCCGCATCTCGCGGCCGGTCAGCTTGAGGAACACGTCCTCCAGGTTGGCCGGGCGGTGCAGGTAGCGCACGCCGTTCCTGCCGTGCAGCGCCGCCAACAGCGGGGCGGGCTCGCGCACATAGCAGAACAGCGTCTCGCCGCTCATTTCAGTACGTTGCGCCAGCGGCGTCAGGCTGCCGCGCAGCGTGTCCAGTTCATCGCCATAGACCTCGACCACATCGCAGCCGATCTGGCTGTCGATCAGCTCATGCGGCTTGCCTTCGGCAATCTTGCGGCCGCCGTCGATCACGCACAGGTAGTTGCACAGTCGTTCGGCCTCTTCCATGAAGTGCGTGGTCAGCAGGATGGTCTTGCCGCTGGCCATCAGCGACTTCAGGCGCTCCCAGATCAGGTGGCGCGCCTGCGGGTCCAGGCCGGTGGTGGGCTCGTCCATCACCAGCAGGTCAGGGTCGTTGATCAGCGCGCGTGCCACGGTCAGGCGCCGGCGCATGCCGCCGGAGAGGTCGCGCACCTGGGCATCGGCGCGGTTTTCCAGCCGGGCGAATTCCAGCAACATCGGCACGCGCCGCTCGATCTCGGCCGACGACAGCCCGAAGTAGCGCCCGAAGATGCGCAGGTTCTCGATCACCGAGAAATCCGGGTCGAGGTTGTCGAACTGCGGCACCACGCCCACGCGCATGCGCGCCTGCGGCGCGCGCTCGGGGATGGGCTCACCGCACAGCGTGAGCGTGCCGGCCATGGGCGTGGTCAGGCCCAGCAGCAGGCGCAGCGTGGTGGTCTTGCCGGCGCCGTTGGGGCCCAGCAGGCCGAAGCACTGGCCGCGAAATACCTGGAGATCGAGGTCGTCGACCACGACCGTGTCGCCGTATTGCTTGCGCACCTTGCGCAACTCTAGGATGGCAGTCAAGGCAGGGTCCGGTGTGGCGCCGCACGGGCGCAATATCCGCCATTATGCCGGTCATCGGCGCAACGCTCAGGTGGCGCAGTGCAGCAAAAGCCGCGGCCGCAAAGTGTAGGGGGCAGCGTGACGCGCGGGCATAAAAAAACCGCCAGCGAACTGGCGGTTTTTCTTGCCTGGCGGTGCCAGGCGGCGAAGCGTACTGGATTAGTACATCTTCTTCGGCAGCATCTGCATGCGCAGGCGCTTGCGCAGACGTGCTTCGGCGGCCTTCTTCTTGCGCTTGCGCTCGGTCGTCGGCTTCTCGTAAGCGGTGCGGCTCTTGAGTTCAACGATCAGGCCAGTCTGCAGAATGGCGCGACGGAAACGCCGCATCGCAACTTCAACGGGCTCACCGGGTTTCAAGACGATCTTAGTCAATTCAGTCCTTTAGGGGATTGCCGCAAGGAGCGGCTGGTTCACACGGGGGGAAACTGCGGTCGCCGGAGCGACTGGTATTGCACGCCGGGCTAATGCCCTGGTGCGCCCCCGCGAACCTGAAAGATGTGGACGTTTCAGTCCGTGCAACCAGTGTCAGGGGTGATAGCGCCAGGTCCTATACAACTGGAGCCTGACAGTACCGGTTTCCATGAATGCTATACGCCCGTAACTATGGCATGTATACGACGGCACTGTCAAGAATGTAGTGCAATGCGCGCGTGGGGCGCAGCGTCGGAAATCGTCGTTAGTCTATTTTGGCGCACTTTATGTCGCAGCCTGCGTGGCACAATCTGGCTGCGCTCCCGCCACTGCGAGCCAAGCGCGCCCATCATGCTTGAACCGCGCCAACCCGACGATCCCCGCCCCGACCCCGACCACCTGCTGCAGCGCATGCAGGCCGCCGGCGAACGCGCCGCGCGCGGGTGCCTGCGCATCTATTTCGGCGCTTCGGCCG
The DNA here is from genome assembly GCF_059419025.1 of Cupriavidus sp. GW821-FHT07C08. Taxonomy (NCBI): domain Bacteria; kingdom Pseudomonadati; phylum Pseudomonadota; class Betaproteobacteria; order Burkholderiales; family Burkholderiaceae; genus Cupriavidus; species Cupriavidus sp. GW821-FHT07C08. The sequence continues at coordinate 52,235 of NZ_JBWKQZ010000003.1, read as the reverse complement.
GCGTCGGCAAGACCTTCGCCATGCTGGCCGCGGCGCGCGCGCAGCGCGAGCAGGGCGGCGACGTGGTGGTGGGCGTGGTCGAAACCCATGGCCGCGCCGAAACCGAGGCGCTGGCCGAAGGCATCGAGCGTGTGCCATTGCGCCGCGTCGACTACCGCGGCCGCACGCTGCAGGAATTCGATCTCGATGCGGCCCTGGCACGCCGGCCTGCACTGATCCTGGTGGATGAGCTGGCGCACAGCAACGCGCCCGGCAGCCGCCACCCCAAGCGCTGGCAGGACATCGGCGAACTGCTGTCGGCCGGCATCGATGTCTGGACCACGGTCAACGTCCAGCACCTGGACAGCCTGAACGAGGCGGTGGCCGGCATCACCGGCATCCGCGTGCGCGAGACCGTGCCCGACGCGGTGTTCGACGATGCCGGCGAGGTGGTGCTGATCGACCTGCCCGCCGACGAACTGCTGCGCCGCCTGCGCGAAGGGCGCGTGTACGTGCCCGAGCAGGCCCGCCATGCGGTGCAGAATTTCTTCCGCAAGGGCAACCTGATAGCGCTGCGCGAGCTGGCGCTGCGCCGCACTGCCGACCGCGTCGACGACGACGTGCGCGCCTACCGGCAGGAAGCCTCGATCGAGCCGGTCTGGCGCACGCGTGAAGCGGTGCTGGCCTGCATCGGCCACGGCAGCGATGCCGCACAGGTGGTGCGCAGCGCGCACCGGCTGGCCGGGCATCTCGATTGCGACTGCCATGTGGTGACGGTGTCAGTACCGCGCCTGGCACCCGTGCCCGACGCCCAGCGCGAGCAGCTCGACGAAGCCATGCGGCTGGCCGAGGCGCTGGGCGCGCGTACCGAAACGCTGGCCGGCAGCGACATGGTGGCGGCGGTGGCCGGCTATGTGCGGCGGCATAACCTGACCAAGGTCTTGATCGGCCGCACGCCGGCGCGCTGGACCGATGGCGGGACTTCGTTGCCCGGCCGCGTGCAGGCGCTGCTGGCGCGCGCGCTGGCGCCGTGGCTGGGCGCGCGCGCGTGGCTGTTCGGGCGCACCAGTTTTGCCGATGCGCTGGCTGCGGCGTGTCCCGAGATCGACGTGATCCGCGTGGCGGCCGACAGCGTCCGGCAGGACACCCCCGGTGATGCGCCCATGCTGCCCGGCACCGAGCTGCCGCGGGAACAAGCCCGGCCTGCGCAGTGGCCGGGCCTGCTGTGGGCGGTGGCCTGGTGCGCCGGCGCCACCGCGCTGTCGGCGCTGGCGCGGCCGTGGTTCGACCTGGTCAATATCGCCATGCTGTTCCTGCTGGCGGTGGCCGGCGTGGCGCTGCGCCACGGACGCGCCGCGGGGGCGTTCGCCTCGCTGGTGGCGGTGGGGGCGTTTGATTTCTTCTTCGTGCCGCCACAGCTGTCGTTTGCGGTCAGCGACGTGCAATACCTGGTGACCTTCCTGGTGATGCTGGCAGTCGGGCTGGTGATCGGCCAGCTGACGGCCGGCCTGCGCGAGCAGGCCCAGGTATCGGTGCAGCGCGAGACCGATGCGCGCACGCTGTACGAGCTGGCGCGCGAGCTGTCGGCGGCGCTGACCGACGCGCAGATCGTCGGCATCGGCAGCCGCTTCCTGCGCGCGGCGTTCGATGCGCGTGCCGCGTTTTTCCTGGTCGGCGCGGACGGCCGGCTGCTGCCCGCGGCCACCGACCCCGAGGCCGGCGGCGCGGCGCAGAGCGATGCCGTCGACCACGTGCTGGCGCAATGGGTCTTCAGCCACGGCCAGCCGGCCGGCACCGGCACCGACACGCTGCCTTCCGGCACGGTGCTGTACCTGCCGCTGAAGGCACCGATGCAGGTGCGCGGCGTGCTGGCAGTGGAGCCGCGCACCTGGCGCGCGTTTGCGCAGCCCGCGCTGCGGCGCCAGGTCGATGTCTTTGCCACGCTGATCGCGATTGCGATCGAGCGGCTGCACTATGTCGAGGTGGCGCAGCAGGCGCTGCTGACGATGGAGTCCGAGCGCCTGCGCAGTTCGCTGCTGGCCGCGGTGTCGCACGACCTGCGCACGCCGCTGACCAGCCTGATCGGCATGGCCGAGACCCTGCAGCGCGGCACGCCGCCGCTGGCGCCGGAGGTGGCCGAGACCGTCGGCGCCATGCGCGACCAGGCGCGCCGCATGCACGCCATGGTGGCCAACCTGCTCGACATGGCGCGGCTGCAAAGCCGCAGTGTGGCGCTGCGCAAGGAATGGCAGTCGTTCGAAGAGCTGGCCGGCGCGGCGCTGGCGTCGCTGCGCGATGCGCTGGCGCGGCACCGCGTGGTGGTGGCCGACCTGTCGGCGCTGCCGCTGGTGGAATGCGATGGCGTGCTGATGGAGCGCGTGCTGTGCAACCTGCTGGAGAATGCGGCCAAGTACACCGCGCCGGGCACCGAGATCCGCGTGCGCGGCGAGGTCTCCGGTGACGCCGTGCACCTGGTCGTCGAGGACGACGGCCCCGGCGTGCCGGCGGCGATGGCGCGGCAGGTGTTCGAGAAATTCACCCGCGGCGAGCGCGAGTCGGCCACCACCGGGGTGGGCCTGGGGCTGGCCGTGTGCGAGGCCATCGTGCAGGCGCATGGCGGCAGCATCCGCGTCGAGCCGGTGCATGCGCAGGCGCAGGGCCAGGGCACCGGCGCGCGCTTCGTGGTCACGCTGCCGCGCGGCAACCCTCCGGTGCTGGAACCGGAAGCGGCCGGCTTGCCGGCCTGAACCCGACAACCTTTCAAGGATCCGACGCGTCATGCCATTCGAGTTTTCGCCCACGGTGCTGCTGGTGGAAGACGAGCCCCATATCCGCCGCTTCGTGCGCGCGGCGCTGCAGGACGAGGGCTGCACCGTGCACGAGGCCGGATCGCTGCAGCGCGGACTGATCGAGGCCGGCACGCGCCAGCCGGACCTGGTGATCCTGGACCTGGGGCTGCCCGATGGTGACGGCGTATCGATGATCGGCGACCTGCGCACCTGGACCGAAGTGCCGGTGCTGGTGCTGTCGGCGCGCACCGGCGAGGCCGAGAAGATCCGCGCGCTCGACGCCGGCGCCGATGACTACCTGACCAAGCCCTTCGGCGTGGGCGAGCTGGTGGCGCGCCTGCGCGTGCTGCTGCGCCGCCATGTGCGTGCCGGCGCGCAGGGGCGGGCGCAGGTGGCCTTCGGCGAGATTGCCGTGGACCTGGCCAACCGCCAGGTCACGTGTGCGGGGGAGCCGGTGCACCTGACGCCGATCGAGTTCCGGCTGCTGGCGGTGCTGCTGGCGCATCGCGGCAAGGTCATGACCCACCGCGAACTGCTGCGCGAGGTGTGGGGGCCGTCGCATGCCGACAGCAGTCAGTACCTGCGCGTCTACATGGGGCACCTGCGGCACAAGCTGGAAGCCGACCCGGCCCAGCCTGCCTACCTGCTGACCGAGATCGGGGTGGGCTACCGCTTCGCCGGCTAAGCGCCGGGTCACTCAAAAAGCACTTCTTTTGCCGATCACGCGCCGCGTGAGGCTGGCGCTCGCCCCGCGCGTCCACTCCCGGTAAACCCGCAACGACGTCGAAATCGTTTGACGGGTAAATTCAACGGGATAAACTGTTATTCATAAACATGAATTCAGGCAGGAGCACCGCATGCAGGACCAACCCGTCTATTTCATCTCGACCGACGACGTCGAGGGTTACCACCCCGCCAACCATGTCGGCACCCTCAACCGCCGGCTGATCGGGCCCGAGACCGTGGGCTCGCGGCACCTGGAAGTGATCCACGGCACCATCGAGAAGGGCAAGGGCGCGCTGCCGCATGCGCATCCCGGCATCGAGCAGGTCTGCTACGTGCTGGAAGGCCGCGCCGTGGCCGAGGTCGGCGGCCAGCGCAAGGAACTGGGCCCGGGCGACTGCTGCTTCTTCCCGCCGGACCAGATGCATGTGTTCACCGTGGTCAGCGACGAGCCGGCCAAAATTCTGGTCATCTATTCCCCGCCATACGAGGAATCCCCCGAGCGCGTGATACGGCCCGCATAAGACGCGGCTGGTCACGGCAAGGGATTTAACAACGACAGGAGACAACCACCGTGAAGTCCTTCAGGAACGCCTTTGCCAGCCTGGTGCTCGGGTGCACCGCGGCGCTGGCCGCCACCCCGGCGCTGTCGGCCGATGAATTCCCGTCCAGGCCGCTGCGCCTGGTGGTGCCGTTCGCTGCCGGCAGCGGCACCGATGCCGTGGCCCGCCTGACCGCCAAGTACCTGGGCGAGGCGCTGCAGCAGCCGGTGGTGGTGGACAACAAGCCCGGCGCCAACGGCACCATTGCCGCCGAGTTCGTGGCCAAGGCCCCGGCCGATGGCTACACGCTGTTCATGACCACCAACACCACGCATTCGGCCAACCCGTCGCTGATGAAGCAGCTTCGCTATGACCCGGTCAAGGATTTCACGCCGGTCTCGCGCATGGGCAACCTGCCGTTCATGCTGGTGGTCAACCCGGCGCTGCCGGTGAAGACGCTGCGTGAGTTCATCGACTATGCCAAGGCGCATCCGGGCTTGAGCTATGCCAGCGGCAACAGCACCGGCATCGTCTCGGGCGCCACGCTGTCGAAGATGGCCGGGCTGAACATGCTGCACGTGCCATACAAGAGCACGCCGCCGGCGATGACTGATGTCATGGGCGGCCAGGTGCAGGCGATGTTCGTCGACTTTGCCGCGGGCATCGCCCACGTGCGCGCCGGAAAGCTGCGTGCGCTGGCGGTGACCACCGCGCAGCGCAGCGCGCTGCTGCCCGACCTGCCGCCGCTGGCGAGCGTGCCGGAGCTGAAGGGTTTCGACGTGACCTCATGGAACGGCGTGTTCGCGCCGGCCGGCGTGCCGGCGCCGGTGGTGCAGCGGCTCAATCGTGAACTGGTTGCCATCGCCACCAGCAAGCAGCATGCGCCGCAGTTCCACGCGCTGGGCTTCGAGCCGTTCGGCAGCACGCCGGCGGAGCTCAGCCAGTTTGTCGTGGCCGAGCTGCAGAAGTGGTCGCGGCTGGTGAAGGACGCAGGCATCCAGCCGGAATAGACGTTCTTCAGGCAACCATCAGGCAACGGAACAAGACAACGACATCAGTCAGGTAACGCTATGAATTTCGACCTCTCCGAAGAACAGGCATCCATCGTCGAGGCCGTGCAGCAGGTCTGCACGCAGTTCGACATGGAGTACTGGGACCGTCTGGACAAGTCCGGCACCTATCCGCACGAGTTCTACAAGACGCTGTGCGAAGGCGGCTGGCTGGGCGTGGCGATGCCCGAGGCGTTCGGCGGCGCGGGCCTGGGCATCCTGGAAGCGGCGCTGGTGATGCAGACCATCTCGCAGTCGGGCGCGGGCATGACCGGCGCCTCGGCGGTGCATATGAACGTGTTCGGCCTGAACCCGGTGGTGGTGTTCGGTACTGACGAACAGAAGAGCCGCTTCCTGCCGCCGCTGATCGCCGGCCAGGAGAAGGCCTGCTTCGGCGTGACCGAGCCCGACGCGGGGCTGGACACCACCAAGCTCAAGACCTTTGCGCGCAAGGTGCCGGGCGGCTATTCGGTGAGCGGGCGCAAGATCTGGATCTCGACCGCGCAGGTGGCCGACCGCATGCTGCTGCTGGCGCGCACCACGCCGCTGGAGTCGGTGAAGAAGTCGACCGAAGGGCTGTCGCTGTTCTACACCAGGGTTGACCGCAGCAAGATCGAGATCCGCGAGATCGACAAGATGGGCCGCGCCGCTGTCGATACCAACATGCTGTTTATCGACGACCTGTTCATCCCGGAGGAAGACCGCATTGGCGAAGAGGGCAGGGGCTTCGAATACATCCTGCACGGCCTGAACCCGGAGCGCATCCTGATCGCCGCCGAGGCCATCGGCCTGGGCCGCGCGGCGCTGGCCATCGCCACGCAGTACGCCAAGGAGCGCGTGGTGTTCGGCCGCCCCATCGGCATGAACCAGGGCGTGCAGCATCCGCTGGCGCAGGCCTGGATGCAGCTGGAATCGGCCAACCTGATGATGCTCAAGGCCGCCGCGCGCTATGACGCAGGCCAGTCCTGCGGCGCCGAGGCCAACACGGCGAAGTACCTCGCCGCCGAGGCCGGCCATAACGCGTGCCAGACCGCGATCCTGACGCTGGGCGGCATGGGCTACTCGCGCGAGTACCGCGTCGAGCGGCTGCTGCGCGAGTCCTATATCCCGCGCATCGCGCCGGTCAGCCCGCAGCTCATCATGTGCTTTATCGCCGAGCGCGTGCTGGGTTTGCCCAAGTCGTACTGAGCTGGAGCGAGCAACTGATACTCAATTCTTGCTCAGAAGTATCTATAATTGCTCGCTATGAGCAAGGTCTATCGGATCAACGAATTCGCAAAGCGCATCGGACGGGCTCCCAGTACGGTGCGCCGCTGGGAGCGCGAGGGCATCCTGGTGGCTAAGCGCCTGCCTTCTGGGCATCGATACTTTGACGAGTCCGATGTTCGGGCGACGCTTGGCGGCGGGCCTGAGAAGCGATCGACAGTCGTGTACTGCCGCGTCAGTAGCGCTGGGCAGCGCGACGACTTGCAATCTCAGGTGGAGGCGATGGAGGAATACTGCCGGGCTGGCGCGATTGCTGTGGACGAGTGGATTCAGGAAGTCGGCGGCGCGTTTCCTCGCGCTGATTGAGCGCATCCAGCGTGGTGAGGTTGAGCGAGTTCTCATCGCCCACAAAGGACAGGCTCGTTCGCTTCGGATTCGACCTGCTCGACCATCTTGCGCGCGAGAACTTTGCGAGATCATCGCAGTCAATCAGGAATCGCTGTCGCCAGAGCAGGAAATGGTTGAGGACCTGCTTGCGATCGTCCATACGTTCTCCTGCCGCCTGGACGGCATGCGCAAGGTCAAAAAGCAGATCAAGGAAGACTATCCGGGTAGCAAGGAACCGAAGGAAATCCTGCAATGACAACCGTCACCCGCACGCTCTATGCGACGTCTTCATGCGTGCTTGCGCTTCGCGCGGTGTGCAGGGCGACGGCGTTCGTCCGAGCGGACCTCTGGCGTCGCTACGGCGCGCTGGGGAACGTGGGCAAGAGTGCGGCTGACATCCGCAAGGAAGTGACTGCTGGCGGCTGGTATGCGTCGCTCGCGGTGGACGGCACGATCCGAGCCGAGACCACGAAGGATGCCGTCAACGACATCCTGACGTACAAGGCGGCCGCATGCGCGAAGGTGCGACAAGCCATCGCGAAGCGGAGCTCCGACGAAGCAGAGCGAAAGCGGCTCTATACCCTGCTCAAACGTGACAAGTGGCTCGAAGACAAGTACCTGCACCGGATGATGCGCAAGTACTTTCGGCACGGCGTTTCGAGTTGCGACAATCAGTTCATCGTCCGCTCGGACAAGCATGAGAGCCGCGTCAGAGACGGGCACCTGGTCATCACCATACACATCGCCAGGCAATATGGCCCTCGGATCGAGCTCCTGACGAACAGCAACGGCAAGAACGTGGACCTCACGGGTTGCAACCTGCGTGTGATCGTCAAGGGTGACGCGGTCGAAATCCACTACGCTACTGCGAAGGCCCACGGGCGCCCCTGCGGTTCGGGGGAAATTGGTGTCGACAAAGGCTATACCGAGGCCTTCGCCGATTCAGATGGCGAGCATCATGGGCAGACCTTCGGCGCCGTGCTGAGCGCTTTCAGCGACCAGGTTTCGAAGACCGGCAAAGCACGAAACCGGCTGCATGCCCTTGAAAAAGCCCATCGCAAAGCCGGTCGCATCGCCAAGGCCGAGCGCATCAGGAAGTGCAACCTCGGACGCGTGAAACTGCAGGCGCGCAGGGACCGCACGAAGCAGCGGTTGCGCACGATTGCCTACCAGTCCGCCCATACCATCGTGGACAAGGCGGCAATGGTCGGTTCGGAAGATCTGACGTCCCCCATCAAGGGGAAGAGTCAGTGGCGGAACTACAACCGCCGCATGAGCGCATGGGCCAGGGGTGTACTGGCTCAAGCGCTCGATGAAGTTTGCACGCAGCGTGGAGCGACGCACGTCGTCGTCAACGCCGCCTACACGTCGCAAATGGACTCGTTCTCGGGCTTGCTGGAAGGCAAGCGCGAGGGCGACAAATTTTACCGTGCCAACGGGGACGTTCTTCAGGCGGACACCAATGCTGCGCGGAACGTGCGGAACAGGATTCACGACCCGGAAATCACCCGGTACATGCCTCACCTCCAGGTGAAGCAGATTCTGCTCGCGCGCTCCTCCGGCGCAACTGAGCGTCAGGTGGCTTCAGTTGGGCGGCGCAAGCCGCGTCAACGAAGTGCGGATAAATCCAATGCTCAACTTTGAGCAGATTTTATGGAACAGCGACGATGCAAGCAGAGCAAGCGCAGGCGAGGGCGGCCACCGGGCCGCTGGCCGGCATCCGCGTGATCGACATGACCTCGGTCGCGATGGGGCCGTATGCCACGCAGATCCTCGGCGACATGGGCGCCGAAGTCATCAAGGTCGAGCCGCCCGCCGGCGATGTGTTCCGCCATGCCGAGCCGGCGCGGCACGCGGCCATGGGCGCCAGCTTCCTGAACCTGAACCGCAACAAGCAGTTCGTGGTGCTGGACGTGAAGCAGCCCGACGACCTCGCCGCGCTGAAAGCCCTGATCGCCACGGCCGATGTCTTTGTCTCCAACGTGCGGCCGCAGTCGCTGCTCAAACTTGGGCTGGACTATGCGTCGCTGCGCGCGGACCATCCGCGGCTGATCTACTGCGGCGCTTACGGCTATTCGGAGGAGGGTCCCTACGCGGGCGCGCCGGCATTCGACGACATCATCCAGGCGCGCAGCGGCATGGCGCAGTTCCAGGGGGCGAACTCGAACGAAGGCCCGCAGTACGTCAACACCATCCTGGCCGACAAGGTGGCCGGGCTGACCGTCGCTTACGCGATCCCGATGGCGCTGTACGAGCGCGAGCGCTCCGGCCAGGGCCAGGCCATCGAGGTGCCGATGTTCGAGACGCTGGTGTCCTTCCTCGCCACCGAGCAATTGGCCGGGCAGACCTTCATCCCGCCGCTCGGGCCGGCCGGGTATCCGCGCGTGATGTCGGCGCACCGCAAGCCCTATCGCACGCGCGACGGCCATATTGCGCTGCTGCCCTATACCAGCGCCCAATGGCTGCGCTTTTTTGATGTGTCAGGCCATGCGGAACTGGCGCATGATCGGCGCTATGCCACCCCGGCCGCGCGCAGCGCCAATATCGACGCGCTCTACGCCACGCTGGCCGAGATCGTCGCGCAGCGCACCACGGCCGAATGGCTGGACCTGCTGCGCGACGCCGATATCCCACACAGCGAAGTGCCGCATTTCGACAGCCTGGCCGACGATCCGCACCTGCGCGCCACCGGCATGATGTTCGAATACGACCATCCCAGCGAAGGCCGCCTGCGCGGGGTCGGCATCCCGACGCGCTTCTCGCGCACGCCCGGCAATATCCGCAGCTGGCCGCAGGCGTTGCCCGGGCCAGACGGCGCGGAGGGCGGCTGACGCGCCATGCCGGCCGACTCCGCCGCGTACAATCCCGGCCAACAGATACGGAAGTCGAGGAAGCCTACGATGGCAGAAAACGAAGCAGCGGAGAAGTCCGGCTACGCCAGCGTCAAGACGGCGCTGCGCGTGATCGAGATCATGGAGATCTATGCGCGCGAAGGGCGCTCGCTGACGCTGACCGAGCTGGCCAGGCTGCTGGGCGCGCCGATGTCGAGCTGCCTGGGGCTGATCCGCACGCTGGCCTCGCTGGGCTACCTGTACGAGACCGGACGCCGCCAGGGCTACTACCCGACGCGCCGGCTGCTCGATATCGCCCAGCGCATCGCGCGCAACGACCCGCTGCTGGAGCGCGTGCAGCCGGTGCTGGAATCGCTGCGCGACACCACCGGCGAGACCGTGATCTTCGGCAAGCTGCAGGACGACGGGCGCGTGCTGTACCTGGAGGCGCGCGAATCCGCCAATCCGGTGCGCTATATCGCCGCGCCGGGCGAGCTGCGCGACGCGCATGTCAATTCAATCGGCCGCGCCATCCTGGGCGCAATGACGGCCAGCGCACGCGGCGAGCTGCTCTCAGGCCTGTCGTTCGCCGCGCGCACGCCGCGCACCATCGGTTCGGCGCAGGAACTGGAAGCGATGATGCAGGCCTGGCAGAAGCAGGGTTGGTATCCGAATTTTGGTGAGTCGTTCCCGGACCTGGGGGCCATCGCCATGCCGGTAACGATGGGTGGCGTGACCTATGGCCTGTCGGTGGCGGGGCCGCTGCATCGGGTCGAGGTCAATGCGCAGGCCATTGTCGCGGCACTGAGGGTTGCCAGCGCTTCGCTGCAGGAATGATGTAGAAGAAGGGAGGGCGTTGCGGCAGCCGGTCTGCCGTGACGCGTTGCGCCGAAGCCCAAAACGAAAAAGCCCGGTGCGTTTGCACCGGGCTTCCGTATCGGTTGGCTCCCCGACCTGGGCTCGAACCAGGGACCTGCGGATTAACAGTCCGTCGCTCTACCGACTGAGCTATCGGGGAACAGCTAAGAAAGAAATTATAGCCAGTTTCTCTTTTCTTCGTCAACACCTTTTCGACATTTTGTTCTTGTCAGAAGGTGTCTGGAAGCTTCCGGCTTGCTGCCTGCCGTACGGTGCGAAGGGCATCTCTGCTGGCTTCGTGCCATCGTGTCGAACAGCGAGGCCGCATTATAGCTACGGTTTTTGCTTTGTGCCAGAAAAAAACCGCCTTGCGGCGGTTTTTTTCTGCGGCACTCGCTCGGCTCAGTCGAACACCGGCGAATCCACGCCGAGGATCTTGTGCAGCTTCGGCGAGGTGGTGGTGTACTGCATGTGGATTTTCTTCTCGGGGAAGATATACGGCGCGGCACCGAACGCGGCCAGCGCGGCCTCGTGGAAGCCCGACAGGATCAGCTTCTTCTTGCCGGGATAGGTGTTGATGTCGCCCACCGCGAAGATGCCCGGGATATTGGTCTCGAACTTCTCGGTGTCCACCTTGATCTGCTTGCGCTCCAGGTCCAGGCCCCATTCGGCGATCGGGCCCAGCTTGGGCGACAGGCCGAAGAACACCAGCAGGTCATCCACCGGCATGCGGCGGGTCACGCCGTCGGCGCCGGTCACCTTGATCTCGGTGAGCACGCCGTCCTTCTCTTCATAGCCCCCGATCTGGCCGACCACGAACTGCATTTCCAGCTGCTCGCACAGTTCCTTCATCTTGGCGACCGAGGCGGGCGCGGCGCGGAAGCCGTCGCGGCGGTGAATCATCACCACCGACTCGGCCTTGCCGACCAGGTCCAGCGTCCAGTCCAGCGCCGAATCACCGCCGCCGACGATCACCAGGTTGCGGCCATGGAAGCGGCTCGGGTCCTTGACGCGGTAGAACAGCTGCTTGCCGTCGAACTTGTCGAGGCCCTCGACCTTCAGCGTGCGCGGCTGGAACGAGCCCACGCCGGCAGCGATGAAGATGGTCTTGGTGATGAAGCGGGTTCCGAGCGAGGTCTCGACGAAGAAGCGGCCGTCTTCGCGGCGCTCAACGACGGCGACTTCCTGGCCCAGGTGGAAGGTGGGCTCGAACGGCTCGATCTGCTTGAGCAGGTTGTCGGTCAGTTCCTGGCCGGTGCAGATGGGCACGGCCGGGATGTCGTAGATGGGCTTGTCCGGATAGAGTTCCACGCACTGGCCGCCGACCACCTTCAGGGAATCGATGACATGTGCCTTGATTTCGAGCAGGCCCAGTTCAAAGACCTGGAACAGGCCCACCGGGCCGGCACCGACGATCAGCGCATCGATTTCCTGCGGCTGGCCGCCTGCAGGGCTGCCGCCGTCGACCTGCTTGGTCGTGTCGGCGACGGGATTTGGAATGCTCAAGTCCATATTCGTCCTGATACGTTTGCGTGGGCAGCTTGTGCCCGGTATTGCGGAAAGCGCGTGGGGACGGCTTTCTTGTTCTGTCAGCGCTGCAGGTATTGCAGCTTGTCAGTGGCGTCCTTCCATTCCTCGGCCTCGGCCAGCGGGGCCTTGGTCTTGGTGATGGAGGGCCAGTTGCGGGCCAGCTCGGCGTTCAGGTCGATGAACTGCTGCTGGTCGCCCGGCACGTCTTCCTCGGCGTAAATGGCGTTCACCGGGCATTCGGCCACGCACACGGCGCAGTCGATGCACTCATCCGGGTCGATAGCCAGGAAGTTGGGGCCTTCGCGGAAACAATCGACCGGACACACGTCAACGCAGTCTGTGTAGCGGCAACGGATGCAGGATTCGGTGACAACGTGAGTCATTTCGGTTCCAGGAAAACAGGTCGGCTTTTAATGGGAAACTGTGGGGCCGCTTCTTGCCGGCGGACGCGCCGCATCTACCACATGGTGCCGCATGGCAGCATGGGCTGGACGAGCGCCGGCCGAGGCCTTTCGGAAAGCGATATTGTAGCCGAGGCTTCTGGCAAGAATAGCGGGTCTATATAGCCGGATCAGATAGTTTTCTTATTTCTTTATGTAGTTTTGATTTAACGCATGGCGGCCTGCTGGCATGTCGGCCCGCGAGCGGGCATGATGAAGGCCGCCAGCAGTCACTTGCATCCGTGCCGGGAGACCCGTATGCCACGCCAGCTTTGCCTTGCCAGCCATGCCAGCCTGCGGCGCAGTGCCGCGATGTGCCGGACCTTCGCGCCCATTGCTGTGCTGCTGACGGCATTTCTGGCGCCGATCGGGTCCGTTGCCGCCCAGACCCTGGTCCAGTCGCCGGGCATGGCCGACAGCGTGGTATCGCGCCTGGTGGCGTGGCGCGCGCGCACTGACGCGCCGGTCGCGCTGCCGGCGCTGACCGGGTTCGACTGGGACCACTTCAGCGTGACCGATTCGCCCGCGGGCGATGCCATCGCCCATTGCGGCCGGGCCGGCCTGATGCCGTGCGGGCCGCAACTGCAGCCGCAGCCGGGCGACCGGGTGCAGGTGCTGCGCTTCGAGCGCGCCGGGGCGCAGGTCTATACCGAGCGCATCATGGCCGGCGACGGCGCCTTTGCCGAGCCGCTGCCGCAGCGGGTGCCGCGCGCCGCCGCCACGCTGGTGTCGTGCCCCGGGACCGCCGGCCGCCAGCTGTGGTGCCTGCAGGGCAAGGCAAAGGGCAGGGAGGCGCCGCGGCAGCCACAGCCCTTCCTCGATGGTGGTTGAGCGGCAAGAGTGGCCGGGTGCGGCCAGACTTCGGTTAGCATGATGTACTGACCCGGCATCGCCGTCTGGCCCGCTATGATCATCCCGTCTCTGCTCGACACCGACCTGTACAAATTCACGATGATGCAGGTGGTGCTGCATCAGTTCCCGCAGGCGCAAGTGGAATACCGCTTCAAGTGCCGCAACGCGGGCGTCGACCTGACGCCCTATATCGATGAGATCCGCACCGAGCTGGCACACCTGTGCCAGCTGCGCTTCACCGACGACGAGCTCGCCTACCTGCGCGGCCTGCGCTTTATCAAGAGCGATTTCGTAGACTTCCTCGGCCTGTTCCACCTGAACGAGAAATATGTCTCGGTGCGGCCGTCCCCGCAGGGCAACGGCGAGATCGAGATCTCGATCATCGGCCCGTGGCTGCATACCATCCTGTTCGAAGTGCCGGTCCTGGCCATCGTCAACGAGGTCTATTTCCGCCGCACCCAGCCCAGACCCGACCTGGCCGAAGGCCGCCGCCGGCTGGACCACAAGCTGGCCTTGCTGAAGACGCCCGAGCTGGCCGATTGCGTGATCGCCGACTACGGCACGCGCCGGCGCTTTTCGCGCGAATGGCAGGAAGAGGTGCTGCTGACCATGCGGCGCCTGCTGGGGCCGCAGCTGGCCGGCACCAGCAACGTCCACTTTGCCCGCCTGCACAATATGGTGCCGCTGGGCACGATGGCGCATGAATACCTGCAGGCCTGCCAGGCCCTGGGCCCGCGGCTGCGCGATTCGCAGGTGTACGCGCTGGAGCGCTGGGCGCGCGAGTACCGCGGCGACCTGGGCATCGCGCTGTCGGATACCTACGGCTTCGATGCCTTCCTGCGCGACTTCGACCTGTATTTCTGCAAGCTCTTCGACGGCGTGCGCCATGATTCCGGCGACCCGATGCTGTGGGGCGAGCGCATGGTCGCCCACTATGCCGCCAACCGCGTCGACCCGCGCACCAAGACGCTGATCTTCAGCGACAGCCTCGACATCCCGCGCGTGATCGAACTGTACGAGCGCTTCCATGGCCGATGCCGGCTGGCCTTTGGTGTTGGCACCAACCTGACCAACGACCTGGGCTATACCCCGCTGCAGATCGTGATCAAGATGGTGCGCTGCAACGGGCAGCCGGTGGCCAAGCTGTCGGACACGCCGGAAAAGACCATGTGCGACGATGTTGGCTACCTGTCCTACCTGCGCCAGGTGTACTCGGTTCAGCCCGCGGCGTAGCAAAATTCAACACCTTGCGCCCGCCATCGCATGCTTTGCGCGCGGCGGGCGCCACTATAATCGGCGCATCGCGCGTTCGCCGCGCTTTGCAACCCCCAGCCAGGCCTTATGGAAATCAACGACGCCCGCGACCGCATCTTTGCCCGCATCCGTGCTGCCCAGGGCAGGCCGACCCGGCCGAGCGCGGGCGAACGCGAGGCCGTGGCCGACTACCTGGCGCGCCACCCACAGGGCCCGCGCCCGGCGGTGGCGGCTGACCTGGCCGAGGCCTTCCTGGCGCAGGCGCAGCGCATGGCCTCGACCGTAGACCGCGTGGCGACGATGGACGAGGTGCCCGCCGCCACAGCGCGCTTTCTCGACAGCCTGAACCTGGTCCACCGTGCCGTGGCGTGGGACGCGCTGGGCCCGCTGCCGTGGCAGGCCGCGGGGCTGGCGGTGGAATGCCGCCCGCCGGTGCGCGAGGTCGAGGCCGACCACGATCATGGCGACCTGGTCGGCATTACCGGCTGCTTCTGCGCGATTGCCGAGACCGGCTCGCTGATGCTGCTGTCGGGCCCGGCCACCTTTGCCTCGGCCGCGCTGCTGCCCGAGACCCACGTGGCGGTGGTGCCGCGCTCGCGCATCGTCGCCGGCCTGGAAGACGCCTTTGCGCTGGTGCGCAGCGAGCGCGGCGAACTGCCGCGCGCCACCAATATCATCAGCGGGCCTTCCCGCACGGGCGATATCGAGCAGACCATCGTGCTCGGCGCCCATGGCCCGTACCGCGTGCATGTGATCCTGGTCGACCAGGCCTGAACCCGCGGCTTGCGCCGCACGGAATGCGATGCGCCGCTGATGCAGCAAGGCCTGCGCAAGAGGTGCATGAATTACACTTGCAGGCTTGCCTGCGTGCCGCGGCTTCGTGCCGGCCGTGCGCCAATGAATGCTGCATTCCCGAGGAGATCCTGCCTGATGCGACGTGCCTCCGTGCTGTTGCCGCTGCTGGCCGCGCTGGCCGCCTTTCCCGCCGTCGGCCATGCCGCGGACCTTGACGGGGCGTCGCTGTCCTCGCTGTGGGGGCTGCCGTTCGCCGGCATCCTGCTGTCGATCGCGGTGTGGCCGCTGGTTGCGCCCAAGTTCTGGCACCACCACTATGGCAAGATCGCCGCGGGCTGGGGGTTGCTGTTCCTGCTGCCGTTCGCGGCAGCGTTCGGCACCCATGCGGCCGTGGCCAGCGCGGTGCACGCGCTGCTGGCGGAGTACATCCCGTTCATCGTTCTGATCGCCTCGCTGTATATCGTGGCCGGCGGCATCTGCGTGCGCGGCAACCTGCATGGCACGCCCGGGCTCAATACCGGCATCCTGGCGCTGGGCACGCTGCTGGCCAGCTTCATGGGCACCACCGGCGCGGCCATGCTGCTGATCCGGCCGCTGCTGCGCGCCAATGACAACCGCCGCCACGTGGCGCACGTGGTGGTGTTCTTTATCTTCCTGGTGGCCAATGCCGGCGGCTCGCTGACGCCGCTGGGCGATCCGCCGTTGTTCCTGGGCTTCCTGAAGGGCGTGGACTTCTTCTGGACCATGCGCAACATCTTCCCGGAGACGGTCTTTATCTGCGCGGTGCTGCTGGCGCTGTTCTACGTGATCGACCGTCACTACTACCACAACAAGGAAGAGGAACTGCCGCCGCGCAGCGACCCCACGCCGGACTCGGGCGGCATCGCCATCGAAGGGAAATTCAACTTCGTGCTGCTGCTGGCCGTGATCGGCCTGGTGCTGATGAGCGGACTGTGGAAGCCGGGCATCTCGTTCGACATCCTGGGCACCGAGGTGCCGCTGCAGGCCGCGGTGCGCGATGCGCTGCTGGTGGTGGTGGCGGTAGTGTCGCTGCTGGTGACGCCGCAGACGGCGCGCGCCGGCAATGAATTCAACTGGGAGCCGATCCTGGAAGTCGGCAAGCTCTTTGCCGGCATCTTCCTGACCATCATCCCGGTCATCGCCATGCTCAAGGCCGGCACGGACGGCGCTTTCTCCGGCGTGATCCGCGCGGTCAGCGACAGCAACGGCCAGCCGGTCGACAGCATGTACTTCTGGGCCACCGGCCTGCTGTCCTCGTTCCTGGACAACGCGCCGACCTACCTGGTGTTCTTCAACACCGCCGGTGGCGACGCGGCCACGCTGATGACGCGCGATGCCTCGACGCTGGCCGCGATCTCGGCCGGGGCCGTGTTCATGGGCGCCAATACCTATATCGGCAATGCTCCCAACCTGATGGTCAAGGCCATTGCCGAGAACCGCGGCGTGCGCATGCCGAGCTTCTTCGGCTACATGCTGTACTCGGGCATTCTCCTGATGCCGCTGTTCGTCATCATGACCTTCCTTTTCTTCCGAGTTTGATGCCATGAAGCCGTCTGTCCTGGTCACCCGCGCCATCTATCCCGAAGTCATTGCGCACCTGGCGCAGTATTTCGATGTCGACGACAACCAGCAGGACGCGGTGCTGGACGCCGCCGCGCTGAAGGCGCGCCTGGCGGGCAAGGCCGGCGTGCTGGCCAACGCCGCCGACCGCATCGACGGCGACGTGGTCGCCGGGCTGCCGGCGCTGCGCGCGGTGTGCAATATGGCGGTCGGCTACAACAACCTGGACGTGCCGGCGCTGACAGCCGCCGGCATCGTCGCCACCAATACGCCGGACGTGCTGACCGAAACCACCGCCGACTTCGGCTGGGCCCTGCTGATGGCCACCGCGCGTCGCGTGACCGAGGCCGAGCACTACCTGCGCGCCGGCAAGTGGCAGCGCTGGAGCTACGACATGCTGGTCGGCATGGACCTGTACGGCAGCACGCTGGGCATCCTGGGCATGGGCCGCATCGGCCAGGCGCTGGCGCGCCGCGCGAGCGGGTTTGGCATGAATGTGCTGTACCACAACCGCAGCCAGCTGCCGGCGGACACCGAGCGCGCGCTCAACGCGCGCTATGTCAGCAAGGAAGACCTGCTGCGCCAGTCCGACCACCTGCTGCTGGTGCTGCCCTATGGCCCGCAGAGCCATCATGCCATCGGCGCGGCCGAGCTGGCGCTGATGAAGCCGACCGCGACGCTGGTGAACCTGGCGCGCGGCGGCATCGTCGACGACGCCGCGCTGGCGCAGGCGCTGCGCGACAAGCGCATCTTCGGCGCCGGCCTGGATGTGTTCGAGGGCGAGCCCGGCGTCCATCCGGACCTGCTGACGGTGCCCAACGTCGTGCTCACGCCGCATATCGCCAGCGCGTCCGAGAATACCCGCCGTGCGATGGCGATGCTGGCCGCCGACAACCTGATCGCCGCGCTCGACCAGGGCCCGCAGGCCGGCCATCCGCCCACCGTGATCAACCCCGACGTCATGTCGCGGCGCCGCTAAGCCTGCCATCCACCTGTTTCCTGCTGCATGACCCTGATTCCGTTCCTGACGCTGGCCGTGGCGCTACTCGCGGTCGCCCTGCTGGTTATCGTCCTGCTGCGCCAGCAGGCTGCCTCGCCGGGGGCCGAGCTTGGCCGGCAACTGGCCGACATGCGCGCGGAAAGCGCGCGCGGCATGGAGCGGCTGGAGCGCGAGGTGCGCACCGAAGTGGCCGGGGCCGCGCGCGGCAACCGCGACGAGTCGGCGCAGCAGATGCTGCGCTTCCAGCAGGCGCTGTCGTCGCAGCTGACCGGCATCGCCACGCTGCAGAACAACCAGATCGACACCTTCGCGCAGCAACTGGCCAAGCTGACCGAGACCAATACCCAGCAGCTCGAGCAGGTGCGCCAGCACATGATGCTGCAGGGCCAGCAGGCGCGCGACGAGCAGGCCGGCACGCTGCGCCGCTTCGGCGACGGGCTGCAGCAGCAGCTGGCGCAGATGTCCGAAGCCAACGAGCGGCGCCTGGCCGAAGTGCGCGCCACGCTGGAGAAGAAGCTGCAGGACATCGAGGCCAACAACGCCGCCAAGCTGGAGGAAATGCGCCGCACCGTCGACGAGAAGCTGCACGCCACGCTGGAGCAGCGCCTGGGCGAATCCTTCCGGCTGGTGTCGGACCGGCTCGAGCAGGTGCACCGCGGCCTGGGCGAGATGCAGGTGCTGGCGCAGGGCGTGGGCGACCTGAAGAAGGTGCTGACCAATGTGAAGTCGCGCGGCACCTGGGGCGAAGTCCAGCTGGAAATGCTGCTGGAGCAGATGCTGACGCCGGAGCAGTACGGCAAGAATGTCGAGACCGTGCGCAACTCGGGCGCGCGGGTGGAGTTCGCCATCCGGCTGCCGGGCAAGGCGGCGGGTGGCGACAATGCGCCGGTCTGGCTGCCGGTCGACGCCAAGTTTCCCAAGGAACAGTACGAGCGCCTGGTGGACGCGCAGGAGCGGGGCGACCCGGACGGCGTGCTCGCATTCGGCCGCGAACTGGAAGTGGCGCTGCGGCGCGAGGCCCAGACCATCGCCGAGAAATACCTGTCGCCGCCCCAGACCACGGATTTCGCCATCCTGTTCCTGCCGACTGAGGGTTTGTATGCCGAGGTGCTGCGGCGCCCGGGCCTGACCGACCTGCTGCAGCGCGACTACCGCGTGACCGTGGCCGGGCCGACCACGCTGACCGCGCTGCTGAACAGCCTGCAGATGGGCTTCCGCACGCTGGCGCTGGAAAAGCGTTCAAGCGAGGTGTGGGAGGTGCTGGGCGCGGTCAAGACCGAGTTCGGCAAGTTTGGCGACGTGCTGGCCAAGACCCGCGATACGCTGGAACGCGCCGCGCGCAATATCGAGCAGGCTGAAGTGCGCACGCGCCAGATGGCGCGCAAGCTGCGCACGGTGGAAGCGCTGCCGGGCGAGGCCGCGCAGCAGGTGCTTGGCCTCAATGCAGCGGAAGCGGCGGACGCGCCGGAGGCCGCCGAAGACAACGGCGGCTGAACGCGCGGCAGGGAAGGGTCAGGGCATGCCCCCGCAGAGGGGCTGCCGGATTTGCTGCCGGCCTGGGCGCCGGCGCGCTGCTCAGCGCTCGTCTTCGGGCGCCAGTTCGCGCACGTGGACTTCAATGCCGCCGAAGCGGGCGGCCACCCAGTTGTAGGCCTTGCAGGCCAGCCACAGCAGGCCGAAGCCGATCAGCGCATTCAGAATGATTGCGCTGAAGACCGTGATGGCGGGCAGGTCACCGTAGCGGACGAAGGTGACAAACAGGCCCAGCGACACGATCGGCAGCGAGAAGCACAGGTAGACCAGCACCAGCGCGCGGGCGGTCTTGACGGGGTGGAGGTAGGCGATCTCCTGATTCATGACGGGGGATACTCGAATGGTTCTGAATCGTGCGCCAAGTGTAGCGATTGGTCGATGCCAAGCATAGCCCGCCGTCGGCGGGGGCAGGCGAAAGCCCCGTGCCGGCAGTGCTACGGCCGCAAATGTGCGGCACAAAAACGACACATTGCTACCGGCGTGTGGCAAGCGCTTGCGTGCAGCGCCTGCCGGTCCGGCTAGACCAGACCGTCGAACAGCATCACCTCGACCGCATCGCCGGCCTTGACCGAGTCTTGTTCGTGGCCGAGCACGATAAAGCAGTTGGCCTCGCTCATCGAGCGCAGCACGCCCGAGCCCTGCTGGCCGGTAATGCGCACTTCCCACTGGCCGTCGCCGGCGCGCGCCAGGATGCCGCGCTGGTACTCGGTGCGGCCGGGCTTCTTGCGGATGGCTTGCGCGCTGCGCACGCGCAGCAGCGGCAGCGGTGCCACGCTGGCGCCCATCAGCCGCTGCAGCGCGGCGCGCACGAAGTGGTAGAAGGTGACCATCACCGCCACCGGGTTGCCCGGCAGCCCGAACAAGAGCGCGTCGCGGCCGTTGGAATTGATGCGGCCGAAGGCCATCGGCCGGCCCGGGCGCATCGCGATCTTCCAGAACGTGACATCGCCCAGGCGCGCCATGATCTGCTTGGTGTAGTCGGCCTCGCCGACCGAGACGCCACCGGAGGTGATGACCGCGTCGGCGGTCTCGCAGGCGGTGCGGAAGGCGGCTTCGAGCGCATCGGGGTCGTCGCGCACCACGCCCATGTCGAGCAGGTCGACATTCATCCGGCGCAGCATGCCGTGCAGCGTGTAGCGGTTGGAGTCGTAGACGCAGCCGGGATCGAGCGGCTCGCCGATCGAGCGCAGCTCGTCGCCGGTGGAGAAAAACGCCACGCGCAGGCGCCGGCGCACGCGCACCTCGGCCACGCCCAGCGAGGCCAGCAGGCCCAGGTCGGCGGGCTGGAGGATGCGCCCGGCCTGCAGCGCGGCCTGGCCGCGCGCCAGGTCTTCGCCGCGCAGGCGCCGGTTGTCGCCGGTACGCACGCAGTCGGCGGCAAAGCGGATGCGCGCGCCGTCGTCCACGGCTTCCACGAATTCCTGCGGCACCACGGTGTCGCAGCCGGCCGGCATCACCGCGCCGGTCATGATGCGCACCGCCTGCGCCGCCGTGGGCGCCAGCGCACCGGCACCGCCGGCGAAGGCGCTGCCGATGACTTCCAGCTCGACCGTGGCGGTCTGCGCGGCAGCCAGCGCGGCGCCCTGGAAGGCATAGCCGTCCATTGCCGAGTTGTCATGGGCCGGCACGTCGATGGCCGAGACGATGTCTTCGGCCAGCACGCGGTCCAGGGCGCTGCGGATCGGCAACTGCTCGACGCCGCGCACCGGCTCGACCACCTCGCCGATGATGCGGTTGGCCTGGTCCACCGGCAGGGCGGCGGGGTCGTAGTCGGAAAGGCAGGAGATGACGGATTGCAGGGTGGGCATGGTGGCTCAGCGCGTTTCGTGCGTGCGCAGTTCGTCCAGGGTGTTGATATTGGCAAAGGCCGCGGCGTCGTCGAACAGCACTTCGGCCAGGCGGTGCGAGGCGGCCCAGGTCTCGATCTTGCGGCCGCCGCCGGAAAGATAAGCCACCAGGCTGTCGAGCGCACTGACCGGCATCAGGCAAAAGACAGGTTGGGTCTGGCGCCGGCCGTCCTGGTCCAGCGTGACGGGGATCGCCAGGTCCGCGCCTTCGGCCTCGATCGCCTGCGCCAGGCGTGCCACCAGGTCGGTCGGCAGGAAGGGCGAATCGCAGGGCGCGGTCACCATCCACGGCGTGGCGCATTGCTCCAGGCCGGCCAGCATCCCCGCCAGCGGGCCGGCGAAGTCGGGCACGGAATCGGTGTAGACCGGCACGCCGAAGGACTCATAGGCGGCCAGGTTGCGGTTGGCATTGATCATCAGCCCGCCCACCTGGGGGGTCAGGCGCATCATCGTGTACATGGCCATCGGCGTGCCGTGCAGCGGCTGCAGGCCCTTGTCGGTGCCGCCCATGCGGCTGCCCCTGCCGCCTGCGAGGATCAGGCCGGTGATGTCGTCGCGTGCAATCATGGATTGTGTGTGCGGCGGGGTCAGCCGCCGATATAGGACATCTCGATCTTGCGCTCGGCACGCTTGGCGCGCACCGTCGGGTCGCTGCGCTGCTCGGAATAATTGTCGGTGCGGCCCTGCCACACCTGCGCAATCGCATTGGAGATTTCCAGGTCGCTGTAGCCGCCGCGCAGCAGCGCGCGCAGGTCGAAGCCCTCGGTCGCGAACAGGCACAGGTAGAGCCGGCCTTCCGTGGACAGCCGGATGCGGCTGCAGTCGCCGCAGAAGGCGTGGGTGACGCTGGAGATCACGCCGATCTCGCCGCTGCCGTCGCGGTAGCGCCAGCGCTCGGCGGTTTCGCCGGAGTAGTTGGCCTGCACCGGTTCGAGCGGGAATTCCGCATCGATGCGCTTCACCACCTCGGCGGACGGCAGCACTTCATCCATCTGCCAGTGGTTGCTGGCGCCCACGTCCATGAACTCGATAAAGCGCAGGATGATGCCGCTGTGGCGGAAGTGGCGCGCCATCGGCACGATTTCCTGGTCATTGGTGCCGCGCTTGACCACCATGTTGACCTTGATCGGCGCCAGCCCCACGGCCTGCGCGGTCTCGATGCCGTGCAGCACGTCGGCGACGGCGAAGTCCACGTCGTTCATGCGGCGGAAGGTGGCGTCGTCGATCGCGTCCAGGCTGACGCTGACGCGCGTCAGTCCCGCGTCGCGCAGCGAGCGCGCCTTGCGCGCCAGCAGCGAGGCGTTGGTGGTGAGCGTCAGGTCCAGCGGCTTGCCCGAGACAGTCTCGATCTTCGCCAGCATCTCCACCAGGTGCTCGATGTTCTTGCGCAGCAGCGGCTCGCCGCCGGTCAGGCGAATCTTCTCGACGCCATGGGCGACGAACAGGCGCGCGGTGCGCTCGATCTCCTCGAAGCTCAGCAACTCGGAATGCGGCAGGAAGGTGTAGTCCTTGTCGAAGACTTCCTTCGGCATGCAGTAGACGCAGCGGAAGTTGCAGCGGTCCGTCACCGAGATGCGCAGGTCATGCAGCGGCCGGCCGCGGGTGTCTGCCACCAGGCCGGTGGGGGCAGCCAGCTTGCCGGGAATGCTGGGCGTCATCGAGCGGTAGCGATGGTCGCGCAGGTCGAAAATCGGAATGACGGATTCGGTCATGGCCTGTGGGTGGGCACGGCGTCCGGGGAGCGGCATGGCGGCGGGGCCAAATCAGGGGCGCTCGAGGGCCGGATGCCTTCTGCTGCCATTCTAGCCGAGGCGGGGGCGGGGCACCCGCATCCCCCGGTGATGGCGGGGATTCATCCGGCCGGCTGCCCATGAAAAAAGGGGACGGCGTGGCCGTCCCCTTCTTGCTTTGGCTGCGGTGCAGCGGCAATGCTTACTGCTGCGATGCCATCTCCACTTCGCGGCCACCGGTTTCCACCAGGATCATCGGGCCGTGGGGCAGCGGCGGCAGCGCCTTGCGCTCGCGCTGCACGCGCGGGGCGGGCGCGATGCGGGCGGCGGCTTCCTGGGCCGAACGCAGCTTGTCGCTGTCGGTATGGACCCATTGCAGGCCGGCGGTGGCCAGCATCGGTTCCAGGTTCTCCAGTGCTGCCGGGGTGGCCGACGCCGCCGGTGCGGCCGGCGCTGCAGCAACGACCGGGGCTGCCGGGGCGAACACCTCGGCCGGTGCGGCTTCGGCCACAGGGGCGGCGACCGGTGCAGCGGCAGGTGCCGGCACGACCGGAGCCGCTTCGACGGCCACGCTTGCGGTGGTCTCGACGATCGCTTCGGCGGCAATGGCTTCCGTGACGGCAACGGCTACCGGGGCAGCCTGCTGGGGCACGGGCTCGACAACCGGCGCGGTCACCGGGGCGGCCTCGGCGACCGGCGCGGGCGTCACGTCTTCCGGCACGGCGATGCGGATCGCTTCGACAGCCTCGGCTGCGGCGGCCACAGCCACGGCAGCTTGCGGCGCGGGCTCGGCCGGCACGGCAGCTTCAGCGCGCACCGGGGCAACGCCTTCGGCAGCGGCGGCTTCTTCGTCGCCTTCGCCTTCACCCTGGGCACCTTGCGCCGACTCGTCGCGCTCACGGCGATAGCGGTTGCGTCCACGGCGGTTGCGGCGGCGGCGCTCTTCGCCCTCAGCAGTCTCGGCGGCGCTCTCAGCACCTTCCGGCAGCTCGGCGCGGACGGCCTGCGTCTCTTCGGTCACGGCCTGCGGCAGCACGCCCAGTGCCTGGGCGGCGGCGATGGCTTCCGGCTGCGGTGCTTCACCGGCTTCGGCTTCGCGCAGTTCGCTGCGTTCGCGCTGGCGTTCACGCTGGCGCTCGCGGCGTTCCTGGTTGCGGTCGCGGCGGCCTTCCTGACGGCCCTCCACGCGCTCGCCCTGGGCGCGCTCGGCTTGCACGGCCTCGCCCTGGCGGGCCAGGGCCGGGGTGGCCTGGCCTTCACCTTGCTGGCGCGGCTGGCGGCCCTGGCGTTCGCCACGGCCCTCGCGTTGCTCGCCGCGCTCGGCACCCTGGCGCTCACCACGTTCCGCGCGCTCGGCACGGTCGCCGCGCTGGCCACGGCCCTGGCGCTCGCCACGCTCACCACGTTCCGTGCGCTCACCACGCTCGGCGCGGTCGCCACGCTCACCACGCTGGCCGCGGCCTTCGCCGCGCTGGCCGCGCTCGCGCCGGCCTTCGGCGCTACGGGTCTCGGTTGCAGCTGCCGGCTTGGCCGGCTCCACCACCGGCGGGGTCGCCGGACGGGCACCGAACAGGCCCTTCAGCCAGGCGATGAAACCACCGCTGACCACTGGCTGGGTAGCCGGTACGGGCGGGGCGACCGGGGCTTCCGGCTTGGGCGCGCGCTCGGGGCGCGGCACCGATACCGGCGCCGGCTGTTCCGGGGTGATGCCCTTGACCGCGGCTTCCTGGCGCGGCTTGGCTTCTTCCTTGCGGCGGCTGCTGTAGCTGGTGTCGGCTTCCAGTTCCTTGGCGGCAGCCTCGGCCATGCGGTAGCTGGCGGTGCTCTCTTCCAGGCGCGGGTCGTCGTGGCGCAGGCGCTCCAGCTTGTAGTGCGGCGTTTCCAAGTGCTTGTTGGGGATCAGCAGCACATTGACCTTGAAGCGCAGCTCGATCAGGTTGATTTCCTGGCGCTTCTCGTTCAGCAGGAAGGCGGCCACCTCCACCGGCACCTGGCAGTG
The DNA here is from genome assembly GCF_059419025.1 of Cupriavidus sp. GW821-FHT07C08. NCBI lineage: Bacteria > Pseudomonadati > Pseudomonadota > Betaproteobacteria > Burkholderiales > Burkholderiaceae > Cupriavidus > Cupriavidus sp. GW821-FHT07C08. The sequence continues at coordinate 27,310 of NZ_JBWKQZ010000003.1, read as the reverse complement.
GATGGCGGCGGTGTTTTCCTTCATCGCCTCTTCCTGGATGATGCGCAGCACCTGCAGGGCGGACGATTCGGTATCGCGGATATGGCCGGTGCCGTTGCAGCGCGGGCAAGTGATGTGCGAGCCCTCCGACAGCGACGGACGCAGGCGCTGGCGCGACAGCTCCATCAGGCCGAAGCGGCTGATCTTGCCCATCTGCACGCGGGCGCGGTCGTGGCGCAGCGCGTCCTTCAGGCGCGTTTCCACGTCCTTCTGGGCCTTGCCCGACTCCATGTCGATGAAGTCGATCACGATCAGGCCGCCCAGGTCGCGCAGGCGCAGCTGGCGGGCGATCTCGTCGGCGGCCTCGAGGTTGGTGCGCAGCGCGGTTTCCTCGATGTCGGCGCCCTTGGTGGCGCGGGCCGAGTTCACGTCCACGGAGACCAGCGCCTCGGTGTGGTCGATCACGATGGCGCCGCCAGACGGCAGCATCACCATGCGCGAGTAGGCCGACTCGATCTGGTGTTCGATCTGGAAGCGCGAGAAGAGCGGCACGTCGTCCCGGTACTTCTTCACGCGGTTCATGTTGTCAGGCATCACCACGCTCATGAAGGCGCGGGCCTGTTCGTAGATCTCGTCGGTATCGATCAGGATCTCGCCGATATCCGGCTGGAAGTAATCGCGGATGGCGCGGATGACCAGGCTCGATTCCAGGTAGATCAGCAGCGGAGCCTTGTTGTCGCCGGCGGCGCCGTCGATGGCCTTCCACAGTTGCAGCAGGTAGTTCAGGTCCCACTGCAGTTCCTCGGCCGAGCGGCCGATGCCGGCGGTCCGGGCGATGATGCTCATGCCTTCCGGCACGGTCAGCTGCGCCATGGTTTCGCGCAGTTCCTGGCGGTCCTCGCCCTCGATGCGGCGCGACACGCCGCCGCCGCGCGGGTTGTTGGGCATCAGCACCAGGTAGCGGCCGGCCAGCGAGATAAAGGTGGTCAGGGCCGCGCCCTTGTTGCCGCGCTCTTCCTTCTCGACCTGGACGATCAGTTCCTGGCCTTCATGCAGGGCATCCTGGATGCGCGCATTGCGCACGTCGATGCCTTCCTTGAAGAAGGCGCGGGCTACTTCCTTGAACGGCAGGAAGCCGTGGCGCTCTTCGCCGTAGTTGACGAAGCAGGCTTCCAGCGAGGGTTCGATGCGGGTGATGACACCCTTGTAGATGTTGCCCTTGCGCTGTTCGCGCCCGGCAGTCTCGATGTCGATATCGATCAGTTTCTGACCGTCGACGATGGCGACGCGCAATTCTTCCTGTTGCGTCGCGTTGAACAGCATGCGTTTCATCGCAATACCTCACTCCAGTGTCGCGGGTGGCACCGTCTGGGCGGTGTCCGCGGCGATCCATGGAGCACGCGAGGGAGCGAGCGAGGCGCGAGAATTGCCGGAAAGCGCCGCTGCGCGGGATAGGCGAGCGGCTGGGCGCGGGTGAAAGAGAGCGATGACGTCGGGGTAACGTCCGCGGGGCAGGAGAGAACACCGGAGGCTGCTCTTGCGCAGACATCCGGCGCGTTCCCGTGCCGGAGGCGATGCTGAACGCCGGCGCAACCGGCGCCGGCGGCATCGCGGCCGGCCGCGGAAGGCCTAGACGCGTCAAAGAGCAAATTTTTCGGACACGGCATGGTTGCCGTTGCTGCCTGACTGCTCCTGGCGGGCGCACCTACTACTTCTTGGAATTCTGCGACCGGGCGCCGGTATTTCCAGTCAGGCGGCAGGCTAACCTGCCGGCCGGCACCGTTTCCCGGTGCTGGCAGGACTTCTCTCACCGAAGCGGATGCCGGCAGTGGCATCCGCCTTTAAATTCTGTTTTACCTGAACACTCAGTTCCCACGTCACCGCCTGCCTCGCCGAAGCCTCCTTTGGGCGACTTCCTGCATGCCGGCGGCACCGTGCGTGCTGCTTTTTACTGCCATTTGCCCGTCTGGCGCTTGGCGGAACGCAAAGTTGCGGGAGACGGGCGGGGTTGGCGGCAACCCCAAGTGTAGAATGCGAAAAATCCAAGAAAACTCAAAGATCAATCGCTTACACAGGTCTTGCGCTGCCGGCCACAAGCCGGGACAGCGAGGAAATTATATTGAAAATGAATGAGTTACGCCATCAAATTGAAAAGGCTGCCGAAGCTGCGCCGGCCAGCCCACAGGTGGCGTATGTCACGATTGACGAAGGCTCGGAAGGTCAGCGCATTGACAACTTCCTGCTGAAGGTGGCCAAGGGCGTGCCCAAGAGCCATATCTACCGGGTGCTGCGTTCGGGGGAAGTTCGCGTCAATAAGGGCCGGATCGATGCCACTTATCGCCTGCAGTCGGGTGATGTCGTGCGCATTCCGCCAATGCGGGTGGCGAATTCGGCGCAATCGGACAACGCCCAGCATGTGCCGGCGGGCGAATTCCCGGTGCTGTTTGAGGACGCCCAGCTGCTGGTGATCAACAAGCCGGCCGGCGTGGCCGTGCACGGCGGCTCGGGCGTGGCCTTCGGTGTGATCGAGCAATTGCGCCGGTCCCGGCCCCAGGCCAAGTTCCTGGAACTGGTGCACCGGCTCGATCGCGAGACCTCCGGCATCCTGGTGCTGGCCAAGAAGCGCTCGGCGCTGGTCCACCTGCACGAGCAGATTCGCGGCAGCGCGATGGACAAGCGCTATTTCGCCTGCGTGGCCGGCGAATTCCCGAACGCGCGCCAGCATGTGAAGCTGCCTCTATATAAGTACAGCACGCCGGACGGCGAGCGCCGAGTGCGGGTGCAGGCCGACGGGCTGGCCTCGCACACCGTGTTCAACCGGGTCGAGGCCTTCCAGGGCTTCACCCTGCTGGAGGCCGAGCTGAAGACCGGCCGCACCCATCAGATCCGTGTCCACCTGGCCCACTCGGGTTTCCCGATCGTCGGTGACGAAAAATATGGCGACTTCTCGCTGAACAAGGCGCTGGCGCGTTCCGGTGCCAAGCCGGGCCTCAAGCGCATGTTCCTGCACGCCCACCGGCTGGTGTTTATCCACCCGGCCACGGGCGAGCCGCTGGCGGTGGAAGCGCCGCTGCCCGACGAGTGCGTCGGATTCCTGCAACAATTGCGTGAACTGCATGCCCCGGAGTAGGGTAGTGCATCAAACGCCACAAGGACTTCCATGGCCAGGCAACAATTTGACCTGATCGTTTTCGACTGGGACGGGACGCTGATGGACTCGACCCCGACCATCGCCAAGTGCATCCAGCTTGCCAGCCGCGACCTGGGCCTGCCGGTGCCGGATGACAGGGCCGCCAGCCATGTGATCGGGCTGGGCCTGAAGGATGCGCTGTCTTACGCGGTGCCGACGCTGGACCCCGCCGACTACCCGCGCCTGGCGGAACGCTATCGCTACCACTTCCTCGCTCGCGACGCCGACCTGGTGCTGTTCGACGGCGTGCGCGAAATGCTGGAGACCCTGCGCGGCGAACACTATTTTCTTGGCGTGGCCACCGGCAAGACCCGCGTCGGCCTGCAGCGCGCGCTGGCCGCGAGCGGCCTGACCCGCCTGTTCGACGCCACGCGCTGTGCCGACGAGACCTTCTCCAAGCCGCACCCGGCCATGCTGCACGAGCTGACCCGCGAATTGGGCCAGGACGTGGAGCGCACGGTGATGATCGGCGACACTACCCATGACCTGCAGATGGCGGCCAATGCCGGCGCCAAGGGGATTGGCGTGTGCTATGGTGCACATCCCGCGGATTCGCTGCGCGCGATGGCGCCGGTGCATTGCGCGACCTCCATCCCCGACCTGACCGACTGGCTGCTGGCCCATGCCTGAGGCAGCGGCCGGCCAGGCGCCGGTGCGGCTGTGCGCTGCCGCGGACCTGGAGGAGGGCGGCCTGGGCGTGCGCTTCTCGGTGGCGCTGGACCAGCGCGAGATCGGCGCCTTCGTGGTGCGTTTCGACGGCGCCGCGCACGGTTACCTGAACCAGTGCGCCCATGTGCCGATGGAGCTGGACTGGCAGGAAGGCCGGTTCTTCGATGGCTCGGGCCTATACTTGATGTGCGCCACACATGGCGCGGTTTATGCGCCGGACAGCGGCGAGTGCGTCGGCGGTCCCTGCCGCGGTGCATCGCTGGCAAAGCTGCGCATCGAGGAGCGCGACGGCCACGTCTACTGGTTGCCGGAAGCGCCATACCGGATCGCTGCGCGCATGGACGGTGCCTGAATGACGGGCAGGGCCGGCGGTCGGGCCGGCCGTTGTATTTCCAGGCCTGGGTTGCCAGGCGTTTCCACGAGCGATTTGCATGACAGAACAACAGAAGCCGCCATCGGGTGAATCGGGTCAGCCGGACGAGCACAAGCCAGCCGGCGAAGGTGCGCCGGGCGAAGGGGCGCCCCAGGCGGAGTCCGAGCGCCTGGTCACCGCACCGCGCGCCGACTACCCGCTGGAAGATGAATTGCGCGCCGGCGACGACGCGGCAAGGCGTGAAGCACGCGAGCGCGAGGCGCGCATGGCCGGTGCCACCGCGGGGCCCCCGGTTGGCGGCGGCACCGGCTGGGAGCGCGATCTGCTGGAAAAAGTGCTGACCGCATCGCTGCGCGAGCAGCGCGCGGCACGGCGCTGGCGCATCTTCTTCCGCTTTGTCGGCCTGGGCATCGTGGCGCTGATCTTTATCGCGCTGTTCGATTTCAAGGGCGAGAAGGCCATCGGCTCGGGCCGCCACACCGCGATGGTGACGCTGGAAGGCGAGATCGCCGCAGGCACGCCGGCCAGCGCGGAATCGATCAATGCCTCGCTGCAGGCTGCATTTGCCGACGACAATGCCGCCGGTGTGATCCTGAAGATCAACTCGCCGGGTGGCTCGCCGGTGCAGGCCGGCATCATCAACGACGAGATCCAGCGGCTGCGCAAGCTTCATCCGTCCAAGCCGTTCTATGTGGTGGTGGAGGAGATCTGCGCCTCGGGCGGCTATTACGTGGCCGCGGCGGCCGACAAGATCTATGTCGACAAGGCCAGCATCGTGGGCTCGATCGGCGTGCTGATGGACGGTTTTGGCTTTACCGGGCTGATGGACAAGCTGGGTGTGGAGCGCCGGCTGTACACCTCGGGCGCCAACAAGGGCATGCTGGACCCGTTCTCGCCGCAGGTGCCCAAGCAGAAGGCCTTTGCCGAGGCCATGCTCAAGCAGATCCACCAGCAGTTCATCGACGTGGTCAAGGAAGGGCGCGGCGACCGGCTCAAGGATGATCCGGAGCTGTTCTCCGGCCTGTTCTGGTCGGGCGAGCGCGCCATAGAGCTGGGCCTGGCCGACGGGCTGGGCAGTGCCGACTATGTCGCGCGCGATGTGCTCAAGGCCGCGGACATCGTCGACTACACCGTCAAGGAAAACATCGCCGAGCGCGTGGCCAAGCGCTTTGGCGCGGCAGTGGGCTCAGCGGCAATGAAGACCATGCTGTGGAGCAACCGCATGCAGGGCATGCACTGAGCCTGGATGGTGCTGCGGCAATGACAAAGGGGGCGTTCGCGCCCCCTTTGCCGTTACTTACATGGCCAGCAGCGAGAAGATCGCCGGGCGCTTGTGCAGGTCGATCCGCTCGGGACGCCAGTCTGACAGCGGCAGCGTGACGATGGTCTCGCCCGGCAGGGTCAGGTCCACGGCCACGGACAGCAGCGTGGTGCCGGCGCAGTGCTGGCGCATGGCTTCCAGCAGCGCCGCATTGCGGTAGGGCGTTTCGATGAACACCTGGGTCTGGCTGGACTTGCGCGAGCGCTGCTCCAGCTCACGCAGGCGCTGCGCGCGCTCGCCGGCATCGACCGGCAGGTAGCCGTTGAAGGCAAAGCTCTGGCCGTTCAGGCCCGAGCCCATCACCGCCAGCAGGATCGAGCTGGGTCCGACCAGCGGCCGCACGCGGATGCGGCGCGCATGGGCCAGCCGTACCAGGTCGGCGCCGGGGTCGGCCACGGCCGGCACGCCGGCTTCGGACAGCAGGCCGCCGTCGCGGCCGGCTTCGAGCGGGGCCAGCAGCGCGGCCAGGGCGTCGGCGCGCGTGTTGACGTTCAACTCGCGGATCTCGATCTGCTGGATCGGGCGCGCCAGCGGCGTGGTCTCGCCCAGCTTCTTCAGGAAGGCGCGCGCGGTCTTGGCGTTCTCGGCGACGAGGTAATCGAGGTTGGCCGCGACCTGCTGCACGCCGGCCGGGATCACGTCGGCCAGCGGGTCGGCTTCGTCGCGCTTGCCGAGGGTGTTGGGGATCAGGTAAAGAGTGCCGCTCATCGTGGGCTCGTGCGGGTCATGCGGAAAGGAGAGGGTAGCCGGCCTGGCGCAGCATGCCGGTCAGCGCGATCAGCGGCAGGCCGACCAGTGCGGTCGGGTCGTCCGACTCGACGCGTTCCAGCAGCGCGATGCCCAGGCCTTCGGACTTGGCGCTGCCGGCCACGTCGTAGGGGCGCTCCAGCTGCAGGTAGGTTTCGATTTCAGCATCGGTCAGGTCGCGCATGGTCACGCGGGTCTGCACGTCGGCCAGCTGCACGGTGCCGGTGCGTGCGTCCAGCAGGCACAGGGCCGAGTGGAAGGTGGCGGTGCGCCCGCGCATGCGGCGCAGTTGCGCCACGGCATTCTCATGCGTGCCGGGCTTGCCCATCTGTTCGCCGTCCAGGGTCAGCACCTGGTCCGAGCCGATCACCAGCACGCCCGGATGGCGCGCGGCAATGGCTTCGGCCTTGCGCTGCGACAGGCGCAGCGCGGTGGCTTCGGGCGCTTCGCCGGCAAGCGGGGTTTCTTCGATGTCGGGCACGGCCACCTCGAACGGAATGCGCAGGCGCGCCAGCAGTTCGCGGCGGTAGGGCGAGCCGGAGCCAAGGATCAGGCTGGGGCGGGGGTCTGGGGACATAAGTAATGGAATCGGAACAGGAAGCGAAACAGTAAAAGGTGCGGCCCGCGTTGCAAGACCTTTGACCTCGGCACGGTTTACGTCGTACAATCGCGCGTTTAGCCGCATCCGCACCCGGGCGCAGTGCCGCCAATGTGCGCGGCCCGTAGTCCAACAGGCGTGGAATGTGGTGAACCAGTCATTGTATAGCGACCGGAGCCACGCACATGACCCAGCCGATTGACCTGCGCGCGCTTGATCTCTTCGCCTTGTGCCGGAAGGGTGAAAGCCTGGCCGGCGACGTGGCGGTGCGGGATTTGCCGCGCATCTTAGCCGAGACCGCCGCGCAAGCGCCAGCCTCGGCACCCGATGAGACGTTTGCCTATACGGCCACTGGCTTCATGCGTGAAGAGGCGGCCGAGCCGGGCGCCCCGGTGGCGCGGCGGCTGTTTCTCGACGTGACCGTGCAGGGCCGGATATGGCTGGATTGCCAGCGCTGCCTGGCCCCCTATGCCGAGCCGATCGACACGGCAACGCGTTTCGAGGTGGTGGAAAGCGAGGAAGCGGCCGACGCCGCGCCGATGGACGACGACGAAGTCGACGTGATCGCCGGCTCGAAGCATTTCTCGTTGCTGGACCTGATTGAAGATGAAGTGCTGCTGGCGTTGCCGGTGGCCCCCAAGCATGACGTCTGCCCGACGGTGCACGAAAGCCTCGTGACCGGTTCGGACGGCGAGGCGCAGCCAGAGGCTGAGCCTGAGGAAGAAAAGCGACCTTCGCCCTTTGCGGCGCTGGCCGGCCTGAAGACCAAGCATTGATGCCGCCGACAGGCGGTGCGCAAGGTCTTGCAGGTGAATCTGAAGCATCCGGCCGGGCCCCGGCTACGCCTTGGGCGGGATGCGTGTGTTAATATTGAAAAATTCTCGAAGGAGTCATCATGGCTGTTCAACAGAACAAGAAGTCGCCGTCCAAGCGCGGCATGCACCGTTCGCACGATCACCTGTCGGCCGCGCCGCTGGCAGTTGAGCCGACCACCGGCGAAACCCACCTGCGTCACCACGTCAGCCCGAACGGCTACTACCGTGGCCGCAAGGTCATCAAGACCAAGAACGACTGATAGCTTCGTTCGGCGTGACGTTGCGTCTCGCTCGCGCATGCCTGTAGGTCGGACACTAAAAGGTCAGAGACAAAAAAGCGGCAAGATCGTTGCCGCTTTTTTGTTGGGCGCTCGGATTTCCCGCCGAGCGTGGCGTGCGCCGCCGCGCTATCCGTACCAGGAACAATGACGATCAAAATCGCTATCGACTGCATGGGCGGCGATCACGGAGTCTCCGTGACGGTGCCTGCGGCGATCAGTTTTCTTTCCCGCCACGACGACGCCGAGATGGTGCTGGTCGGCTTGCCCGACCCCATCCGGACGCAGCTGAAAAAGCTGCACGCGCTGGACCATCCGCGCGTGACGATCGTCGAGGCCACCGAGGTCATCACCATGGATGACCCGGTCGAGGTGGCGCTGCGCAAGAAGAGGGACTCCTCGATGCGCGTCGCCGTCACGCAGGTCAAGGAAGGCCTGGCCGGTGCCTGCATCTCCGCCGGCAATACCGGCGCGCTGATGGCGGTGTCGCGCTATGTGCTCAAGACGCTCGAAGGCATCGAGCGGCCGGCCATCGCCACCACCATCCCGAACGAGCAAGGCTGGGGCACCACCGTGCTGGACCTGGGCGCCAATGCCGACTGCGAGCCCGAGCACCTGCTGCAGTTCGCGCGCATGGCCGACGCCATGGTGGCCGTGGTCGACCACAAGGACCACCCCACGGTGGGCCTGCTGAACATCGGCGAGGAAGTCATCAAGGGCAATGAGGTGGTCAAGCGTGCGGGTGAACTGCTGCGCGCCTCGGAGCTGAACTTCTACGGCAACGTGGAAGGCAACGACATCTTCAAGGGCACTACCGACATCGTGGTCTGCGACGGCTTTGTCGGCAACGTGGCACTCAAGAGCACCGAGGGCCTGGCCAAGATGATCGGCAGTATGATCAAGGAGGAATTCACCCGCTCGTGGTTCACCAAGCTGCTGGCCGCGGTCGCCATGCCGGTGCTGTCGCGCCTGGCCAGGCGACTCGACCCGGCGCGCTACAACGGCGCCTCGCTGCTTGGGCTGCGCGGGCTGGTGATCAAGAGCCACGGCTCGGCCGATGCCCATTCTTTTGAGTGGGCCATCAAACGCGGGTATGATGCCGCCAAGAATGGCGTGATCGCCCGCATTACCCGGGCTTTTGCCGATAAATCCAGCGCCGCAGGCGCTGCACAGCCCGCCCCGGAGACAGAGGTGCCTGGCGCGCATCCCAGCCCCCACGTCGCCTGAGCGCCACGCGCGCCGGTCGAGGGTGCCTGCGGGCCATACGATCCGACAATACATGACCAAGTACGCAAAAATCATCGGTACCGGGAGCTACCTGCCTCCGCGGCGCGTGACCAACCATGACCTGGCCACGCAGCTTGCCGAAAAGGGCATCGAGACCAGCGACGACTGGATCGTCTCGCGCAGCGGCATTTCCGCACGCCACTGGGCCGAGCCGGATGTGACCAGCAGCGATCTCGCGGTCAAGGCTGCCGAGCAGGCCATCGAAGCTGCCGGCATCGACCGCCAGAGCATCGACCTGATCATCGTCGCCACCTCGACGCCGGACTTTGTGTTCCCCAGCACGGCCTGCATCGTGCAGGAAAAGCTGGGCATCACCAACCACTGCCCGGCCTTCGACCTGCAGGCGGTGTGCTCGGGCTTCGTGTACGCGCTGGCCACGGCCGACAAGTTCATCCGCAGCGGCTCGCACCGCAACGTGCTGGTGATCGGCACCGAGGTGTTCTCGCGCATCCTGGACTTCAACGACCGCACCACCTGCGTGCTGTTCGGCGACGGTGCCGGCGCCGTGCTGCTGTCGGCCTCCGAGGAGCCGGGGATCCTGTCCACCGCGATGCACTCGGACGGCAGGCATGTCGATATCCTGTGCGTGCCGGGCAACGTCGCCGGCGGCAACATCACCGGCAACCCGTTCCTGCACATGGACGGTCAGGCTGTGTTCAAGCTGGCCGTGAATGTGCTGGACAAGGTCGCGCGCGAAGCCATGGAGGCTGCCAGCCTGACGCCGGACCAGGTTGACTGGCTGATTCCGCACCAGGCCAATATCCGCATCATGCAGGGCACGGCGAAGAAGCTGGGCCTGCCGGCGGAGCGCATGGTCGCCACCGTGCATGAGCACGGCAACACCTCGGCCGCGTCGATCCCGCTGGCGCTGGACGTCGCGGTGCGCGATGGCCGCATCCGCCCGGGCCAGACCGTGCTGATGGAAGGCGTGGGCGGCGGCTTCACCTGGGGCGCGGTGCTGCTGCGCATGTGATTCGCGGCCGGCGCCATGGCATGCCGCGCATGCAGGACATGCCGCGGCGCCGGCCACCCGTTTCTTGTTAGGGTTCCATTCCGATGAAATTCGCTTTCGTATTTCCCGGCCAGGGTTCGCAGTCGGTCGGCATGCTCAATGCCTTCGCCGATAACGCCGTGGTGCGCGCCACCGTGGAAGAAGCCTCGGCCGCGCTCGGCCAGGATCTCGGCCGCCTGATCGCCGAAGGCCCCGCCGAAGAGCTGAACCTGACCACCAACACGCAGCCGGTGATGCTGACCGCCGCCGTGGCGGTCTACCGTGCCTGGCTGGACGCCGGTGGCCCGGCGCCGGCGCTGGTTGCCGGCCACAGCCTGGGCGAATACTCGGCGCTGGTGGCTGCGGGCGTGATCCCGTTTGCCGATGCGGTGCCGCTGGTGCGCTTCCGCGCGCAAGCCATGCAGGAAGCCGTGCCGGTGGGCGAGGGCGCCATGGCCGCGATCCTGGGCCTGTCCGATGACGACGTGCGCGCCGCTTGCGCCGAGGCATCGGCCGCGGGCGTGGTCGAGGCCGTGAACTTCAACGCGCCGTCGCAGGTGGTGATCGCCGGCCACAAGGCCGCGGTCGAGAAGGCCTGCGAAATCGCCAAGGGCAAGGGCGCCAAGCGCGCGCTGCCGCTGCCGGTGTCGGCGCCGTTCCACTCGTCGCTGCTCAAGCCCGCTTCGGACCGCCTGCGCGAGCGCATGGCCGGCCTGGCTTTCTCGGCGCCGTCGATCCCGCTGGTGAACAACGTCGACGTCGCCATCGTCAATGATCCGGACGCGATCAAGGACGCCCTGGTGCGCCAGGCCGCCGCGCCGGTGCGCTGGGTCGAGTGCGTGCAGAAGATGGCCGCCGAAGGCATCACGCACGTGATCGAATGCGGCCCCGGCAAGGTGCTGGCCGGCATGACCAAGCGCATCGACGGCAACCTGACCGGCGGCGCGATCTTCGATCCGGCCTCGCTGCAAGACACGCTGGCACTGCTGAAGTAAGCAAGAGGACATCCGCATGACCAAACTTCTCGACAACCAGATTGCGCTGGTCACCGGCGCCTCGCGCGGCATCGGCCGTGCCATCGCGCTGGAACTGGCCCGCCAGGGCGCCACCGTGATCGGCACCGCCACCAGCGAAGCCGGCGCGGCCGGCATCACCGATTACCTCGGCGCCGATGGCCTGAAGGGCAAGGGCGCCGTGCTCAACGTCAATGACGCGGCCGCTTGCGACGCGCTCATCGACGAGATCGTCAAGACCCACGGCGGCATCGGCGTGCTGGTCAACAATGCCGGCATCACGCAGGACCAGCTGGCGATGCGCATGAAGGACGAGGACTGGCTGGCCGTGATCCAGACCAACCTGACCTCGGTATTCCGCCTGTCGCGCGCGGTGCTGCGCCCGATGATGAAGGCCCGCCAGGGCCGCATCATCAATATCACTTCGGTGGTGGGCTCGGTCGGCAACCCCGGCCAGATGAACTACTCTGCTGCCAAGGCGGGCGTGGCGGGCATGACCCGCTCGCTGGCCGCGGAAATCGGCAGCCGCAACGTGACCGTGAACTGTGTCGCGCCGGGCTTTATCGACACCGACATGACCAAGGCGCTGTCCGAAGAGCAGCATGCTTCTCTCAAGACACAGATCCCGCTGGGTCGCCTTGGCCAGCCGGAGGATATCGCCAACGCGGTGGCCTTCCTGGCTGGTCCGCAAGCCGCTTACATTACCGGCACTACGCTGCATGTGAACGGCGGGATGTACATGAATTAATGGGTTTCTGGTTGGCTGGTTTCGGGGAAGAAGCCCGAAGAAGCTGCCTGAAGTAGTAGTTTTCCGAACCAAACGGGCGCGATTCTTGCAAAGCTTGGCAGGCGGCATTTCTGTCGCCTCAAACCTGCTAAAATGCGCCCACTTTTTGTCGAACTTCCCTGGAGGGTTACATGGACAATATCGAACAACGCGTCAAGAAAATCGTGGCAGAACAGCTTGGCGTGGCCGAGGCAGACATCAAGAACGAATCGTCGTTCGTGAACGATCTCGGTGCGGACTCGCTGGACACGGTTGAACTCGTGATGGCGTTGGAAGATGAATTCGGCATGGAAATTCCTGATGAGGAAGCCGAAAAGATCACGACCGTGCAACAGGCTATCGACTACGCCACCGCGCACGTCAAGGCCTAAGCCCGTCGTCTCTGCATTCCGAGCCACAGAAGGCAGGTGGGCGGGCCGTTGCGGCCGCGCCTTGCTGTTTTCTGTGGCTTTCGTCTGTTTGAAGAAGCAGAATGGAATGTGCTTCGCCGTGCGGCCCGCAAGGCCGGCGGCGGGTTGATCTCCGTTCCGTTCCCGTTTCACGCACCCGTAGGAAAACATAGTGAGCCGTCGTCGCGTCGTCGTCACTGGGCTTGGCCTTGTGTCTCCGGTCGGAAACACGGTTGCCGAAGGCTGGGCCAACCTGGTTGCCGGCAAGTCCGGCATCGCCACCATCACCAAATTCGATCACTCCGCGCTTTCCGTGCACTTTGCCGGTGAAGTGAAGGGTTTCAATGCCGAGGACTACATCCCCGCCAAGGAAGCCCGCGCGATGGATACCTTTATCCATTTCGGCATTGCAGCCGGCACGCAGGCGCTGAAGGACAGCGGCCTGGAAGTGACCGACGCCAATGCCGAGCGCATCGGCGTGCTGGTCGGTTCGGGCATCGGCGGGCTGCCGTTGATCGAAGAAACCCACGCCGTGCTGACCGAGCGTGGTCCGCGCCGGATTTCGCCGTTCTTCGTGCCGGGATCGATCATCAACATGATCGCGGGCCACCTGTCGATCATCCACGGCATCAAGGGCCCGAACCTGGCTGCCGTGACCGCTTGCACGACCGGCCTGCACAGCATTGGCCTGGCCGCCCGCCTGATCCAGGCCGGCGATGCCGACGCCATGCTGGCGGGCGGTGCCGAGTCGACCGTGTCGCCGCTGGGCATCGGCGGTTTCGCCGCTGCGCGTGCGCTGTCGACGCGCAATGACGATCCGGCGGCCGCTTCGCGTCCGTGGGACAAGGACCGCGACGGCTTCGTGCTGGGCGAAGGCGCGGGGGTGATGATGCTGGAGGAGTACGAGTCGGCCAAGGCGCGCGGCGCGCGCATCTATGCCGAGCTGATCGGCTTTGGCATGAGCGGCGACGCCTATCACATGACCGCGCCGAACATGGACGGCCCGCGCCGTTGCATGGTCAATGCGCTCAAGGACGCCGGCATCAATACCGACCAGGTGCACTACCTGAACGCCCACGGCACGTCCACGCCGCTGGGTGACAAGAACGAATCCGATGCGATCAAGGCCGCATTCGGCGAGCAGGCCTACAAGATGGTGGTGAACTCGACCAAGTCGATGACCGGCCATCTGCTGGGCGGTGCCGGCGGCGTGGAATCGGTCTTCACCGTGCTGGCGCTGCACAACCAGGTGTCGCCGCCGACGATCAACCTCGACAACCAGGATCCCGAGTGCGACCTGGACTACGTGGCCAACACGGCGCGCGAGATGAAGATCGACGTCGCGGTGAAGAACAACTTCGGTTTCGGCGGCACCAACGGCACGCTTGTTTTCCGCCGCGCCTGATCCGTGGCTGAGGCGGGCCCTTCGCGGGCTGCGCCAGGGCAGGGTCCACCCGTTGCGGTGGGCCCTGTTCGTGTTTTGTGCCGGCGAAACGCTGGCGCTCGCGCTGCTGGCGCGGACGCTGGCCGATGTGGTGGCCGGCAGTCAGTCTGGTTTCCATTGGGGGCATGCCGCCATGGCGCTGGGACTCACGCTTGTCGTCACGGCGACGGTGCGTGCCTGGCCGGCGTGGTGGCGCGGCCTGCGCTGGCGCTGCACCGCGGTGCTGCACGCGCCCGACGGCAAGGGGCCATTGCGGATCCGCCTGCAAGGGCCGGGCGGTGCCCGGCACGAGGCTGTGATCAGGCAATGCTGGCAGGCCGGCGGCGCCGCTGTCGTGCGCCTGGTCCCCAGAGCGCCCGGGATGCCGGGCGCCCTCTTTCTTCCCTGGCAGGCGGGTTCGCCCGAGATGGCGCGGCGGTTGCAACGCGCCGCCAGAGTTGCACTGCGGGTGCAACCTGATATGCCGGCAGGGGAACGATTTTGTTAGCTTACGGTCACAGGATGCGCGTTGCTTCTCCGGGCGGGCTTAGAATCGTAGGTAAAATACAACGTTTGTCGTGACGACCAAACCAAGAGATACACTGCAGGTGAGCCATACGTGAGCGAACGCGAAGCCGATCAGCTCCTAGTTGAACGCGTCCAGCAGGGCGACAAGCGGGCCTTTGAACTTCTGGTGACCAAATACCATCGGAAGATCATTCGCCTGATTTCGCGCCTGGTCAGGGACCCCGCTGAGGTTGAGGATGTGGCGCAGGATGCCTTTATCAAGGCATACCGCGCCTTGCCCCAGTTCCGCGGGGAGTCGGCCTTCTATACGTGGCTGTACCGGATCGCCGTCAACACGGCCAAGAACTACCTGGCCACCCAGGGCCGCCGCCCGGAAGCGTCCAGCGATATCGATGCAGAAGAGGCTGAAACTTTTGCGGACGGTGAGCAACTAAGGGATATCAATACGCCGGAATCGATGCTTCACACGCGCCAGGTCGCCGAGACGGTGAACCGCGCCATGGAGGCCCTTCCGGAGGAATTGCGGACCGCCATCACGCTGCGCGAGATCGAGGGCCTCAGCTATGAGGAGATCGCCGAAGCGATGGGATGTCCGATCGGCACGGTGCGTTCGCGGATCTTCCGGGCGCGCGAGGCGATTGCCGAGAAATTGCGTCCGCTGCTGGGAACGGCAGAGGGCAAGCGGTGGTAGTAGTCGGGTAGTCGAGAAGAATGTCGTGCGGCCAGCGTTGCAGCGTATTCCTGCATCGATAAGCGACAGAAGTGACGGGATTATCGGTGTTCAATGGAATGTCTTGGGGTGGGAAATGGGTCAGGCTCATAAGCAGTCGGTTCATGTAGTGGAAGCAGCGGAGCAGATCTCCGTACTGATGGATGGCGAACTGGCGCTGCACGAAGTCGATGCCGTGCTGGGTCTCGCGAAAAGCGATGCCGGCATGTCCGACTGGGCCACTTACCAGTTGATCGGCGACACGCTGCGTTCGGAAGACCTGACGCACGCGGGTTCCACCACTGCTTTCCTCTCTCGTTTCTCCGCGCGCCTGGAAGCCGAGCCGCACGTACTGGTGCCGGCAGTGGCGCAGGCCAGCGCCCGCCACCGCCTGCTGGTCAGGCCGTCGTGGGTGCGCCGCGTGATGCCGGGCACCGCGATCGCCGCCGCCGTGGCAGCGGTCAGCTGGGTGGTCGTGCCGCAGATGCGCGGCCCCGCCACGCTGGCCACCCCCGATGCCGTGGTGGCGCGCGCCGACCAGCCTGCGGCCAGCCCGGCCCCTGGCATCGTCACCGTGGCGGCAGAAAGTCCCCAGATGATCCGCGACCCGCGCCTGGACGAATACCTGCGTGCCCATCGCACGTCGGTGGCAACGGATGCGTTCGTGCCCACCATGCGCACGGTTGCCAACGGTGCAAACTTCACTCAGGAAAATACGCAGGAATAATGCCGGACATGCATAAAGGAGGGTCGCCCGCCTATGTAGCGGGCGCGCAGAAAATCAGGGCCCTGCGTAGGTCCTTTTTTCTGGCCTTGTGTCTGAGCGCTGCCGCGGCCACCGCACAGCCTTCAGACAGTACGCTGAACCGACGCGACGCCACCGCCTGGCTCAACAAGATCCACAAAGCCGCACAGCGCGAAAACTATGTCGGCACGCTGATCTACCAGCGCGGCAGCGTCATGCACGCCTCGCGTATCCAGCATTACAGCGATCTCGTCCACAACGAGTACGAACGCCTGGAAACGCTCGACGGCAAGCCGCGCGAGGTGCTGCGGCAGAATGACGTGGTGCACAGCCTGATCCCCGAAGCCAAGCTGGTGGTGGTGGAGAAGCAGGAAGCCAAGGACCGCTTCCCGGCGCTGCTCGCCACCAACAAGAACGACGTGCTGGACCTGTACGACATGCGCAAGATGCCCGCCGAGCGGGTGGCAGGCATGGAGTGCGAGGTCTTCGCGCTGGAGCCGCACGATGCCGCACGCTATGCGGTGCACCTGTGGGCGGAGAAAAACTCCGGCCTGCTGATGCGCGCGCAGACCATTGGCGACGGCGGCAAGGTGCTGGAGCAGGTCGCGTTCTCGCAGGTGCAGATCGGGGTGCCGTCCGAAAAGCAGCGTATCCTCGGGGCGATCAAGAATTCCAGCAGCTGGAATCGCTATGAGGTGATCTACCAGCCGACCAATATCGCCGACGAGGGCTGGTCGATTGCGGTGCCGCTCAAGGGCTTCCAGAAGATCCGTGAAGTCCGCCGTCCGCTCGGCGAGCTGCGCGCGCCCGCGCCGGGCAACGCGCGCGGCCAGGTCTTCGAAGTGCTGCAGGTGGTCTACAGCGATGGGCTGACCGGCCTGTCGGTTTTCATTGAACCGGTTTCCGAGCAACGCGTGCGCCGCGAGGGCGTGGCCGCGCTGGGCGCGACCCAGGTCGTGGTGCGCCGGATTGCCGATTTCTGGATTACCGTGGTGGGCGAGGTGCCGGCGAGCACCGTCCGGCAGTTTGCGACCGCCGTGGAATACCGCCCGCCCAAGGCGGTACACTGAGCTTGACGCAGGTGCAGCCGACGCCGCCGGACTCTGTCCCGGCGCCGGCTCCATGAAACCTGCGCAGGGGTCCCCGCCACGGGATCACATCCAGACGGTTTTTCTTCTATTTGCTGAATCCCGGGAGTTGTCGATGATGTTCAGATCCCCAGCCCTGGCGCGGGCCGTGGTCATGGCTGCCATGATGCTGCTCGGCCCGACTGTTGCCGAAGTCAGCCATGCCCAGGCTGCCGCCTCCAACTACAACCTGCCCGATTTCACCGACCTGGTGGAAAAGGCCAGCCCGGCCGTGGTCAATATCCGCACCACGGAACTCGTGCGCCAGCGCGGTGCGCCCGGCGGCGATGACGAGATGGCGGAATTCTTCCGGCGCTTCTTCGGCGTGCCGATGCCCGGTGCCCCGGCGCCCGGCGCCCCCCGCCGCGGCCAGCCGCCGCAGCAGGAAGAGCAGAGCCGCGGCGTGGGTTCGGGCTTCATCATCAGCCAGGACGGCTACGTGATGACCAACGCGCACGTGGTCGCCGACGCCGAAACCATCTATGTGACGCTGCCCGACAAGCGCGAATTCAAGGCCAAGCTGATCGGCTCGGACAAGCGCACCGACGTGGCGCTGCTCAAGGTCGAGGCCAGCGGCCTGCCGCGCCTTCCGCTGGGCGATTCCAACAAGGTCCGCGCCGGCGAATGGGTGCTGGCGATCGGCTCGCCGTTCGGCCTGGACAACAGCGTGACCGCCGGCATCGTCTCGGCCAAGGGCCGCGACACGGGCGACTACCTGCCGTTCATCCAGACCGACGTGGCGGTCAACCCCGGCAATTCCGGCGGCCCGCTGATCAACCTGCGCGGCGAAGTGATCGGCATCAACTCGCAGATCTACAGCCGCAGCGGCGGCTACATGGGCATCTCGTTCGCGATCCCGATCGACGAGGCGATGCGCGTGTCCGAGCAGCTCAAGGCCTCCGGGCGCGTGACACGCGGACGCATCGCCGTGGCCATCGGCGACGTCACCAAGGAGGTGGCCGATTCGCTGGGCCTGGGCCGTGCGCGCGGCGCGCTGGTCGGCAGCGTCGAGCCGGGTGGTCCTGCCGAGAAGGCGGGCATCGAGGCTGGCGACATCATCCTCAAGTTCAACGGCCGCGATATCGAGCGGGCCTCGGACCTGCCGCGCATGGTGGGCGAGACCAAGCCGGGCACGCGCGTGCCGCTGCAGCTGTGGCGCAAGGGCGCGACCCGCGACGTCACGATCACCGTCACCGAGCTGGAGCCGGACGGCAAGGCCAAGTCCCGCAGCGGCGCAACGCCCAAGGACGACAGCGCGGCACAGGCCGGCAAGCCCAACGCGCTGGGCCTGGTGGTCAACGACCTGCCCGAGGCGCGCCTGAAGGAGCTCAAGCTCAAGTCGGGTGTCGAGGTGGAAGTGGCCGACGGCCCGGCGCTGCGTGCCGGCATCCGTCCGGGCGACATCATCCTGCGCCTGGGCGATACGGACGTGACCAACGCCCGCCAGTTCAATGAGCTGGTGCGTAGCCTGGACAAGAACCGGATTGCCGCGGTGTTCGTGCGGCGCGGCGACGCCACCCAGGTGCTGACGCTGCGTCCGGGCGCCACGTCCAGCCGCTGATCCGCATGATCGGTATGCCCGCGCTGACACTGTACGGCCGGGCATACTGCCACCTTTGCGACGACATGAAGGTCGCGCTGGAGCCGCTCCGGCGCGATTTTTCTTTCACCCTGCATGAGGTGGATGTCGATACCGATGCGGGGCTGGAAGACCGCTTTGGCGAGCTGGTGCCGGTGCTGATGCCAGGCACGCCAGCAGACTTGCAAGGCAGCGCCGTGGAGCTTTGCCACTATTTCCTCGACGAAGCGGCCGTAAGGGTGTGGCTTGCCGCACATGGTGGCGCGCACACCACCCGCTGATCCCCGCCGGTAACCGCCGCCAACCGCGCCACGCCGCCATTTGACGACCCGGAAGTCATTGAAAATCCGGTAAAATTGCGGATTGGCGCAAAAATTGCACCCCCCGAACCTGCGGTACGCCCGCGCACGCCTTGCGGCGCGCGGCGCCGGGCCGCTCAACCGCTTGTTGCCGCGCGGGCTCTCACGCCGGCGCCCCCCTGAACACTAGATGGACCATATCCGTAATTTCTCGATCATTGCCCATATCGACCATGGGAAGTCCACCCTGGCCGACCGGATCATTCAGCTTTGTGGAGGGCTGTCGGATCGGGAGATGGAAGCGCAGGTCCTCGATTCGATGGATATCGAAAAGGAGCGCGGCATCACCATCAAGGCGCAGACCGCTGCGCTCAGCTACAAGGCGCGCGACGGCCAGGTCTACAACCTGAACCTGATCGACACCCCGGGACACGTCGACTTCAGCTATGAAGTGAGCCGCTCGCTGTCCGCCTGCGAAGGCGCGCTGCTGGTGGTCGACGCCTCGCAGGGCGTTGAGGCGCAGACCGTGGCCAACTGCTACACCGCGATCGAGCTGGGCGTCGAAGTGGTGCCGGTGCTCAACAAGATCGACCTGCCGCAGGCCGACCCCGATAACGCGATCCAGGAGATCGAGGACGTGATCGGCATCGACGCGCAGGACGCCACGCCGTGCTCGGCCAAGACCGGGCAGGGCGTGCAGGACGTGATCGAGGCGCTGATCGCCAAGGTGCCGCCGCCCAAGGGCGACGCCGACGCGCCGCTGCAGGCGCTGATCATCGACTCGTGGTTCGACAACTACGTTGGCGTGGTGATGCTGGTGCGCGTGGTCAACGGCACCCTGCGTCCCAAGGACAAGGTACTGCTGATGGCCAACGGCTCACAGCACCTGGTCGAGCAGGTGGGCGTGTTTACGCCGAAGTCGATCCCCCGCGATGCGCTGACGGCGGGCGAGGTCGGCTTCGTCATCGCCGGCATCAAGGAACTGAAGGCGGCCAAGGTGGGCGACACCATCACCACCATGCAGCGCAAGGCCGAGGCGCCGCTGCCCGGCTTCAAGGAAGTCAAGCCGCAGGTGTTCGCCGGCCTGTACCCGGTCGAGGCCAACCAGTACGAGGCCCTGCGCGAGTCGCTGGAAAAGCTGCGCCTGAACGATGCCTCGCTGATGTTCGAGCCGGAAGTGTCGCAGGCGCTGGGCTTCGGCTTCCGCTGCGGCTTCCTCGGCCTGCTGCACATGGAGATCGTGCAGGAGCGCCTGGAGCGCGAGTTCGACATGGACCTGATCACCACCGCGCCGACGGTGGTGTACCAGGTCGAGATGCGCGACGGCACCGTGATCACCGTGGAAAATCCGGCGAAGATGCCGGACCCGAGCAAGATCGAGGCGATCCTGGAACCGATCGTCACCGTCAACCTGTATATGCCGCAGGAATATGTCGGCTCGGTGATTACGCTGTGCACGCAGAAGCGCGGCTCGCAAATCAACATGAGCTACCACGGCAAGCAGGTGCAGCTGACCTACGAAATCCCGATGGCGGAAATCGTGATGGACTTCTTCGACCGCCTGAAGTCGGTGTCGCGCGGCTATGCGTCGATGGATTACGAGTTCAAGGAATATCGCCCGTCGGACGTGGTCAAGGTCGACATCCTGATCAACAGCGACAAGGTCGATGCGCTGTCGGTGATCGTGCACCGTTCGAACTCGCAATACCGCGGCCGCGAGGTCGCGGCCAAGATGCGTGAGATCATTCCGCGCCAGATGTACGACGTGGCGATCCAGGCCGCGATCGGCGCGAATATCATTGCGCGCGAAAACGTCAAGGCGCTGCGCAAGAACGTGCTGGCCAAGTGTTACGGCGGGGACATCACGCGCAAGAAGAAGCTGCTGGAAAAGCAGAAGGCCGGCAAGAAGCGGATGAAGCAGGTCGGTACGGTCGAGATCCCGCAGGAGGCTTTCCTGGCCATCCTGCAGGTGGACGACAAGTAAGAAGGCGCAGCGAGCAGGGCAGTGCCACGCGCGGCGGTGCCCCCGTGGTGAAAGAACAGGCTGTACCAGGATTTCAAAAAACCAGAAGCCGTCATGAATTTTGCACTGATCCTTTTTGTGCTGGTGGTGATTACGGGCGTCGCGTGGGTTGCGGACAAGCTCGTGTTCGAGCGGCAGCGCCGCTCTTCGGCGCGGCTGGCGCTGGCCGAGTTCGATTCGCGCCAGGCCGGCCTGCAGGGCCGCTTCGGCGCGGCGGAAGCTGACGCCACGCGCAAGCGCCTGGCCGAGGAAAAGCTGCGCCAGCCGTGGTGGCTGGAGTATTCGGCCAGTTTCTTCCCGGTGATCCTGGCGGTGTTCGTGCTGCGCTCGTTCGTGGTCGAGCCGTTCAAGATCCCGTCCGGCTCGATGATCCCGACGCTGCTGATCGGCGACTTCATCCTTGTCAACAAGTACGAGTACGGCATCCGCCTGCCGGTGGTGAACAAGAAGGTCGTGAACATGGGCGAGCCGCAGCGCGGCGACGTGATGGTGTTCCGCTACCCGAAGGACCCGTCGCTCGACTACATCAAGCGCGTGATCGGCGTGCCGGGCGACGTGGTGCAGTATGCCAACAAGCGCCTGACCATCAATGGCAAGCCGGCCGAGTACACTGCGCTGCCGGATTTCCTGGACGAGGAGCGCCTGGCGTATTCCAAGCATTTCCGCGAAAAGCTGCCAGGCAGCGTCGATCATGGCATCCTGAACGACGCCGACCGCCCGTCGTTTATCGCGGGGGCGGACCCGGATTTCCCGTACCGGGAAAACTGCACTTACAATCAACAGGGCGTGACCTGCAAGGTACCTGCAGGTCACTATTTCGTCATGGGTGACAACCGGGACAACAGCCTGGATTCCCGTTACTGGGGGTTCGTGCCGGACGAGAATATCGTCGGCAAGGCCTTTGTGATCTGGATGAACCTGGGCAATTTCGGACGCGTGGGAACGTTCAAATAAGAATCCCCGCGGCGCAAGAACACTCAACGCAAAACGAGGACAAGCGCATCATGGGTCAATTTGGGAAGGTGGGGGGCAGGAATCCGGTGCGACGCCGGGCAGCCATGGGCGGGTTTTCCGTCTGGACGCTGCTGGTGATCGTGGTGTTCGTGATCGGGGTGGCCTTGCCGGCCCTGCGCGCGATCCCGAGCCTGGTGGAGTATTTTTCGGTCAAGCGCGCGGCCAGCTATGCCAAGCAGCGCGCCGCCAACAAGCGCGAAGTGGTCGATTATTTTGAAAAGCAGGCAGTCATCGACCGGATTACCGCAGTCAAGGCTGAGGACCTCCTGATTCGGGAAGACGAGAACGGCACCATCCAGTCGGTCGATTTCTCGTACCGGACCGAGGTGCCCGTCTACGGACCCCTGAGCCTACTGATTACCTATTCAGGAACGCAGCACTGATATGAACCTTGACGCCTTGCAGCAACGACTCGGCTACCGATTCAGCAAGCCCGAATTGCTGCAACAGGCGCTGACGCACCGCAGCCACAGCGCCCAGCACAACGAACGCCTTGAATTCCTGGGCGATTCGGTGCTCAACTGCGCCGTGGCGGACATGCTCTATGGCATGTTCGGCAAGCTCGACGAGGGCGACCTGTCGCGCGTGCGGGCCAATCTGGTCAAGCAGCAGGCGCTGTACGAGATCGCCCAGATGCTGCAGTTGTCCGATACCCTGCGCCTGGGCGAGGGCGAACTCAAGAGCGGAGGCTTTCGCCGCCCGTCGATCCTGGCCGATGCGCTCGAAGCCATCGTCGGCGCGGTGTTCCTGGACGCCGGCTTCGATGCCGCCCGGGCGCTGATCCGCAAGCTCTATATCCCGATCCTGGAGCAGGTCGATCCGCGCACGCTCGGCAAGGACGCCAAGACCCTGCTGCAGGAATACCTGCAGGGCCATAAGATCGCCCTGCCGCAATATAACGTAATCGCCACACACGGGGCCGCGCACAGCCAGCAGTTTGAAGTCGAGTGCACGGTGCCTAAACTGGAAGTCCGGGTGTTCGGCACCGGCGCCTCGCGGCGCGCCGCCGAGCAGGCCGCCGCCAAGCTGGCGCTGGACGAAGTCCAGAAGCTGGTGCCGCAGTTGCTCAAGCGCAGCCGCGCCGAGCGCACCGGCAAGACCCGCAAGCAACCCGTGCCGCAAGACCCACAGCTGTCTCTCAGGTTGAAGGAATGACCGAATCTACCCATCCGCAGCAAGACGCGGCGGATACCCCGGCCGCGGCGTTCCGCTGCGGCACCGTGGCCATCGTCGGCCGCCCCAACGTGGGCAAGTCCACGCTGATGAACGCGCTGGTCGGCCAGAAGATCAGCATCACCTCGCGCAAGGCGCAGACCACGCGGCACCGCATCGTCGGCATCCAGACCACGGATGACGCGCAGTATGTGTTCGTCGACACGCCGGGCTTCCAGACCCGTCACGCCAGCGCGCTGAACCGTTCGCTGAACCGCGCGGTCACGTCCACGCTGTCGTCGGTGGACCTGGTCCTGTTCGTGGTCGAGGCCGGCTACTACGGCGCCGACGACGAGAAGGTGCTGTCGCTGCTGCCGAAGAACACGCCGGTGCTGCTGATCGCCAACAAGCTGGACCGCGTCAACGGCGAGAACCGCTCGGAAGTGATGATGCCCTTCCTGGAAAAGATGGGGCAGCAGTTCCCGTTCCGCGAAGTGGTGCCGATGACGGCCAAGACCCACGACCATATCGCGCGGCTGTTCGCGATCATCCGGCCCTACCTGCCGGAAGGCGAGCCGATGTATGACGCCGACGCCATGACCGACCGCAGCGAGCGCTTCCTGGCCTCGGAGATCATCCGCGAGAAGGTGTTCCGCTGGACCGGCGACGAGCTGCCGTACACCAGCACCGTGATCATCGACAAGTTCGAGACCGAGGGCCGCCTGCGCCGCGTCTTTGCCACCATCCTGGTCGAGCGCGACGCGCACAAGGCCATGATCATCGGCAACAAGGGCGCCAAGCTCAAGCAGATCTCCACCGAGGCGCGCCTGGACATGGAGAAGCTGTTCGACGGCAAGGTCTACCTGGAAATGTGGATCAAGGTGAAGAGCGGCTGGGCCGACAACGAAGCCGGGCTGCGCGCGTACGGCTACGAGTGAGCATAACGGCGAGCGACCAGTGAGCAAGACGGCTGACATCGCGCGCGCGCCGGCGCCGGCGCCACGGTCCCGCCGCGCCGACCCCGTGGTCGACGAGGCCGCCGAACTGCTCGACAGCAAGGCGCTGCCGGGCATGGCCGACGCGGCCGCGCGCGCGATGATGGACCGCGCCATGCGCATCGTGCCGGCGCGGCCCGAGTCGCGCGTGGCCGAGCAGCCCGGCTTTGTGCTGCACGCCTGGCCGTATCGCGAGACCAGCCTGATCCTGGACCTGTTCACGCGCGACTACGGCCGCATCTCGATGGTGGCCAAGGGCGCCAAGCGCCCGCACTCGGCGCTGCGCGCGGTGCTGCAGCATTTCCACCCGGTCTCGGTGTCATGGAGCGGCCGCGGCGAGGTCAAGACCCTGACCAAGGCCGAGTGGGTCGGCGGCATGCCGCCGCTGGACGGCGACGCGCTGCTGTCAGCGTTCTACCTGAATGAGCTGCTGATGCGCTTCTGCCCGCGCGAGGACGCGCATCCGGCCTTGTTCCGCCACTACCTGACGACGCTCACGCGGCTGGCGCACGGCGAGCAAGCCGGGCTGGTGCTGCGCAGCTTTGAACGCGTGCTGCTGCAGGAAACCGGCTTCGCGGTGGCCTTCGACCAGTGCCTGAGCACCGGTGAGCGGGTCCAGCCAGGCCTGGACTATGTCTACCAGCCAGAGCGCGGCGTGCGCCGCGCGCAGCCGAGCGACCCGTCGTCATGGCCGGTGGTCGCTGGCCAGACGCTGCTGGACATGGCGCAGGACGATTACAGCCGCGCGCAGACCGCCGCGCAAAGCCGCGCGCTGATGCGGTTCCTGCTGCATTATTATCTGCAAGGCGCGCCGCTGAAGACGCGCCAGATACTGATCGACCTGCAGTATCTCTGACCGACTCAAGAACCATCCGACTTACTCCTGCACCTGCTCGCATGATCTTCCACGCAAATCCGGGC
Organism: Cupriavidus sp. GW821-FHT07C08; assembly: GCF_059419025.1. Taxonomy (NCBI): domain Bacteria; kingdom Pseudomonadati; phylum Pseudomonadota; class Betaproteobacteria; order Burkholderiales; family Burkholderiaceae; genus Cupriavidus; species Cupriavidus sp. GW821-FHT07C08. The sequence continues at coordinate 2,358 of NZ_JBWKQZ010000003.1, read as the reverse complement.
GTCATCGACCTTGGCGTCAATATTGACCACGTCGCCACGCTGCGCAACGCGCGCGGCACCGTGTACCCCGATCCCATCCGTGCCGCGCTGCTGGCGGAACAGGCCGGCGCCGACCTGATCACGCTGCACCTGCGCGAAGACCGCCGCCATATCCGCGATGCCGACGTGCGCGCACTGCGCCCTCAACTGGCCACGCGCATGAACCTGGAATGCGCGATCACGCAGGAGATGCTCGACATCGCCTGCGAGATCCGTCCGCAGGACGTGTGCCTGGTGCCGGAGCGCCGCGAGGAAGTGACCACCGAGGGCGGGCTGGATGTGGCCGGGCGTTTCGAGCAGGTCAAGGCGGCGTGCGCGCAGCTGGCCGGCGCCGGCATCCGCGTGTCGCTGTTCATCGATCCCGATGCCGACCAGATCGCCGCGGCGGCCGCGTGCGGCGCGCCGGTAATCGAGCTGCATACCGGCCGCTATGCCGATGCGCATACGCCCGATGAGCAGGCGCTCGAGTTCCGCCGCATCGCCGATGGCGTCGATGCCGGCCAGAAGCACGGCCTGGTGGTCAACGCCGGCCATGGCCTGCATTACACCAATGTGCAGCCGATCGCCGCGCTGCCCGGCATCAAGGAACTGAACATCGGCCACGCGATCGTGGCGCATGCGGTGTTCGCAGGCTGGGAGAACGCGGTGCGCGAGATGAAGGCCATCATGGTCGCCGCGCGCCTGGGCACGCGCTACCCTGCCGCGGGCGCCCCGGCGTGATCTACGGCGTCGGCACCGACATCATCCAGATCGCCCGCGTGCAGGGCGTGATGGAACGCACCAACGGCCGTTTCGCGGAGAAGGTGCTGGGCCCCGATGAGCTGGCCAAGTACCACGCCCGCAAGGCGCGTTCCGAAAAGCGCGGGCTGGCCTTCCTGTCCACGCGCTTCGCTGCCAAGGAGGCGTTCTCCAAGGCCATCGGCCTGGGCATGCGCTGGCCGATGACGTGGCGCGCGATGGAGCTGATGAACCTGCCGTCCGGCGAGCCCACGCCGGTGTGCCATGGCGAGCTGGCCGCATGGCTGGCGGAACGCGGGCTCACCGTGCGGGTCAGTGTCAGTGACGAGCACGACTTTGCCGTCGCCTTCGCCATTGCCGAGCGTGCGGGCGGGGCGGCTTCCTAACCTACAGCCTTGTGAATCCAACAACTTCCATGTCCAAGAAGAACTCCGGCAAGCGGCCGGGCCCGGTGGTCCTCGACGTCGTCGGCAAGCAGCTCGACGCGGAGGATGCGCGCCGCATCGCGCATCCGCTGACCGGCGGCGTGATCCTGTTCGCGCGCAATTTCGAGTCGCGCGCGCAACTGCTGGCGCTGACGCGCGCGATCCGCGCAGTGCGCGACGACGTGCTGATCTGCATCGACCATGAAGGCGGGCGCGTGCAGCGCTGCAAGACCGACGGCTTCACCCACCTGCCGGCGATGCACCGCCTGGGCGAGCTGTGGGAGCGGGACGTGCTGGCCGCGACCAAGGCGGCAGTCGCCTGCGGCTACGTGCTGGCCGCCGAGCTGCGCGCCTGCGACATCGACCTGAGCTTTACCCCGGTGCTGGACCTGGACTACGGCCGCAGCGCCGTGATCGGCGACCGCGCCTTCCACGCCGATCCGCGCGTGGTGTCGATGCTGGCCGGCCACCTGAACCACGGCCTGCTGCTGGCCGGCATGAGCAACTGCGGCAAGCACTTCCCCGGCCACGGCTACGTCGAGGCCGATTCGCACGTGGCGATCCCGGTCGACGAGCGCTCGCTGGACGAGATCCTGGGGCAGGATGCGCGCCCGTACGAGTGGCTGGGCCTGTCGCTGTCGTCGGTGATGCCGGCGCACGTGATCTACCCCAAGGTCGACCCGAACCCGGCCGGCTTCTCGCGCTACTGGCTGCAGGACGTGCTGCGCGCCCAGCTGGGCTTCGAGGGCGTGATCTTCAGCGACGACCTCAGCATGGAAGGCGCCAGCGTCGCCGGCAATGTCACCGAGGCTGCGCGCGCCGCGCTGACCGCGGGCTGCGACATGGTGCTGATCTGCAACCACCCGGAGCGCGCCGACCAGTTGCTGACCGAGCTTGACGTGGGCATCGACAAGACCTCGCAGCGCCGCATCCGCAAGCTGTTCGCGCGCAGGAAGCCGCTGGACTGGAACAAGCTGCACCAGGAAGGCGAGTACCGCGCCGCGCTGCGCACGCTGAAAGAGCACGACCTGATCGCCTGAACGGGGTCGCGTGCAGAAACAAAAATGGCAGCCGAGGCTGTAATGCCGTTCAGTTAAGGTCCCTATTGAGGAAGCGAACGGCATAGCGTGAAGGGCGGGACTTGACGACCCGGTCG